>NZ_CP014571.1:4422187-4738058 GCF_017357425.1 Arthrobacter sp. D5-1
CGCCGATAATCCACGTGCTCGCCGCGGCACACGCCAACCCGAACTCCACGAGGATCCCGATGCCCGTTGCCTTGAGCGCGGCACCACTGGATCGGACGGCTGTACGGAAGTCCCGCGTCCGTTGGACTTCGCTGAGCAGCAGCCCTACGGCAAACCCCACAAAGAGCCCCACTACGGGAATGACGAACATGCCCACCACGCCCAGCACCACGCCGATGAGCACCGACCGGTTGGGGATGCCGTGTTGCTTGAGCTTCCGTCCCGTGAGCACGGCACTGGCGGCCATACCGGCCACCACAAACACCATGCCGATGGCGAAGATCACCCAGCCGAGTGCACCGGCGCCTCCCCAGATGGCCCAGGCCAGCAGGCTCGCACCGATGAGGATGCTGCCCGGGAGTACAGGAATGATGGTCCCGGCGACACCTACCGCAATGGCCAGGCCGCACAGGATGGTCACGATCAGTTCGGCGTTCATGCCCCTCAGTCTATGCACAGCAACGCGGGGTCACTTATGGCCCCTTGAGCGCGCCATGGCGGCACGTAAGTGACCCCATGTTGCCCCTTAACTACAAACGACGGCGACGCTCCCCAGCACGGGAGGCGTCGCCGTCGTCGGTCTTGCGGTTGAAACCGCTAGCGGGTAACCGCTATTCAGCCACGGCGGCAGCAACTGCCGCGGTGACGGCCGGTGCCACGCGGGCATCCAGCGGGCTCGGCACGATGTAGTCCGCGGAAAGGTCTTCAGCGGCCAGCTCAGCGATGGCGTTGGCTGCGGCGATCTTCATGGCGGGCGTGATGCGGCGGGCCTTGGCATCGAGTGCACCACGGAAGATTCCGGGGAAGGCCAGAACGTTGTTGATCTGGTTCGGGAAGTCGCTGCGACCGGTGGCAACAACGGCCGCGTACTTCTGGGCAACCTCAGGGAGAACTTCCGGGTCCGGGTTGGACAGCGCGAACACAATCGACTGATCGTTCATGAGCTTCAAGTGCTCTTCGTCCAACTTGGAGGAGGAGACGCCCACAAAGACGTCTGCGCCCGTCAGTCCCTCGCCCGGGCCGCCGGTGATGCCACGGGGGTTGGTGCGCTGGGCCATGCGGGCCTTGACGCTGCCGGGGTCTGCCGCAAGATCGGCACGGTCAGCGTTGACCACGCCCTTGGAGTCGAGCAGGATGACGTCCTTGATGCCAACAGCAAGAAGAATTTCGGCAATGGCGATGCCGGCGGCGCCCGCACCGGAAACAACAACCTTGAGGCCGGCGAGTTCGCGCTGGGTCACCTTGGCGGCGTTGGTCAGGGCTGCAAGAACCACGACGGCGGTGCCGTGCTGGTCATCGTGCATGACCGGGCAGTCGAGGGCTTCGATGAGGCGCTCTTCGAGTTCGAAGCAGCGGGGAGCGGAGATGTCTTCAAGGTTCACGGCGCCGAAGCTGGGGCGCAAGCGGACCAGGGTCTCAATGATCTCGTCCACGTTGGTGGTGTTGAGGACCAGCGGGATGGAGTCGAGGTCCCCGAAGGACTTGAACAGGGCAGACTTGCCTTCCATGACCGGCAGGGAGGCGCTGGGGCCGATGTTGCCGAGGCCAAGGACCGCGGTGCCGTCGCTGACCACAACAACCAGGCGCTCGGCCCAGGTGTGGGTGCGGGCAAGCTCGGGGTTGGCGTGGATTGCGCGGCTGACCTGCGCGACTCCGGGGGTGTAGGCGATGGAAAGGTCGCGCTTGTTGTTCAGCGGCACGGTGCTGGAAATGGTCAGCTTGCCGCCTTCGTGGGCTGCGAAGATCTCTTCTTCGGTCAGTACCAGGGCGTCGTTGTCTGTAGCAATTGTCTCAATGGACACGTCTTTGTCTCCTCAGGCTAGCCGTGGACCCACGGCATGGTTCGGGCAGGAACAGAACTGCTGTAGCGGACCAAGGATGGCTGGTCCGGCGTTGCTTCTGCAGGTAGGGGGCTGCTAGCCGCTTCGGTGTTTCCAGCCTAGGGAGCCTGAGGAGGTACAAGATTCAATACCAAGAGAGACGATTCGAGAGTAAAACGTTCAACCAGCTCCAATTGTGATCCACGTCATGCGAAAAACCGTGTTCAGAAGCCCTGCTGGTCTAGACCAGAGTCCACATTCCGTCATTCTCCGGTCAGCAGCGAGCAGGCTTTCTTCAGATCTTTTTCGGCTTCAAAGAGCGACAACCGTCGGCATCGAACGGCTTGGACAAGTCCACTAACGAGGTGGAGCAGGATCCTGGCACGCACGGAATCCTGGCCGGTGTCCTTGCTGAGCGAACCCACCACCTCCTCGGACAACGCATCGATCTCGCGCAGCAACTGTGCGGTGTCGTCGTCCTTGCCTGCAGGACGGATCAAACAGTGCTCCACCCCCGGCTGCATGACCCTCAGATGGAAGATTTCCATCATCAAACCCGCGAGCGCGTGACCTTTACCTTCGCGGCGACGGACGCCATCCCGAAGCTCCCGCAGCTGCTGCCTGTACACGGCCAGCATCAGGTGGGCTGTGGAGGGAAAGTAGCGGTACAGCGTGCCGAGCGGGATATCAGCCCTGGCCGCGACGTCGGAAAGGCTCAACGTATCGAACTGCCTTTGGGCAAAACCCGCAGCAGTCTTCAGGATGCGGGCATAACGCAGCTGCTGCCGCGGGGTGGTGGGCGCGGCAGCCATACGGGGCAACCCCGTGGTCAGGTCAAGGGAATACGGTTCCAGTGAGTTTGAGGCGGGCATTTCCGGCGATCTCTTGGCAGGCTGACAAGGAAGCGGCCGGCTGGGGTCATAGACCCTCGGCTGGCCGATCGCATCAATGATACGGGAGCTATATGACCGTTTCCTGAGAGCTCTCCAGCCAAGAAAGCGCGCATGCCGCTCCCTGCCATTGGCGCTCCGCGCACATACACTGCAGGCAGGTCTGGATCACGGGAGGAACGCATATGGGGACATTTCGACGCCGGATGGCAGCAGCGCTGCTGACCGCAGCTGTGGCGGCCATGGCACTGAGTCCGCTCCCGGCGTCGGCCGCCCAAAGCAGCGGACCCGATCCCGTCCTCAGTGGAGAGGCGTTCGTCGGCGGCAAGCTCACCGTAGACATCGGCCCGTATACGTTCTACGGCTGCGGCGGCGGCAAGGGACCGGACTTCACCATCTACTGGACCAGGGACGGATTCCTGGTGGCCGGCGAGACAGCCCGGACTTACGCGCTGCAGCCCGACGACACCGGGGCCCGGATGGCCGCCCATGTCACCGCCAGCAAGACGGCCTGCAGCGGCGATTCCCTGCACAGCGACGAAACCAAACCCGTGGGCGCCGCCAACCGGGCGGCCGGGTTCACGGGCAGGAGCTACGAGTTGCTGGCCCGCGGCACCGACGGCGCCTTGCAACTCTACGGCCGCAAGGGAAGCGCATGGGAAGCGGCACGGACGGTGGGCTGGGGTTGGAACATCTTCAACCTGACCTTCTCGCCGGGCGACTTCAACGGCGACGGCAAGGGCGATGTGATCGCCAAGGACTCTGCAGGAACCCTGTATCTCTATGCCGGCGACGGAACCGGTGGATGGAAACCGGCACAGACCATTGGCAAGGGCTGGAACGTCTTCGACACGATCGTGAGCCCCGGAGACTTCAACGGCGATGGCCACAACGACGTCCTGGCCCGCGAACCCGGCGGCGCTCTTTACCTGTACCCGGGCAATGGTTCGGGGGGCTGGTTGGCGAGGACCGCCGTCGGGCAGGGCTGGCAGATGATGGATGCGCTGCTGACGCCGGGGGACTTCAACGGCGACGGCAACGTGGACGTACTGGCCCGGGACCGCAGCGGATATCTCTACTTCTACGGCGGCAACGGTGCCGGCGGATGGACGAGGTCATGGTTGATCGGGGTCGGCTGGAACACGCTGAAAGCAGCGGGTGCCGCCGGGGACTTCGACAATGACGGTTTCAACGATGTTTATGGCGTCGATCAGCAGGGTCGATTGGTGATCTACTACGGCAACGGGCGCACCGGATGGCGCGGGTCTGAGATCGCCGGTCATGGTTGGAACGGATTCACAGCGATCTTCTAGAGAAAACCCCTGCGCGGTAGAATTAGCCCCATAAAGTCTGGGGAGGACATCATGAACGCACCAACGCGCCCTACGTCAGGTGTGCGCCGGGTGGTGGCTGGCATTGCAGCGGCGGTCGTCGCCGCACTCGCCTTCGCGCCGGCACCCGCCATGGCAACCATGGATCCCTCGAATCCCGTGGTTCACGGTGCGCCCTTTGTTGGCTCAACACTCACGCTTGAAATCGATCCTGCTTCCTACCGTGGCTGCGGCGCCGCTGCCGGCCCGGACTACGGCATTTACTGGACCCGCGACGGCGTTCGAGCCCAGGACCACTGGGCGTGGTGGACCTATACGCTCGATGAGTCAGATCGTGGCAAGACCATCGCAGCCCATGTCGTGGCCAGCCAGAATGGGTGCGAGCCGCTGGAAGTCTCCAGCGAAGAGACCGCCCCGATCTCCGCTTCCAACAGGGCGAACGGCTTCACCGGGCGCGGTGCTTTTGAGATACTCGCCCGCCGCACCGACGGCACCCTCATGATGTATCCGCGCGTCAACAACGCCTGGGAATCCGCCAGGACAGTGGGGCCGGGCTGGAACGGCTTCGGAACTGTGGTGTCCCCCGGCGACTTCAACGGCGACGGCGCCAACGACATCCTGGCCAAGGATTCGGCCGGCAATCTCTTCCTTTACGCGGGAACAGGCAACGGCGGTTTCCTCGCCGGGCGCCAGGTAGGCAGCGGCTGGAACGCCTTCAACTCGATCGTTTCCCCCGGCGACTTCAACGGCGACGGCACCAATGACCTCCTGGCCCGCGACGCCGGCGGCCTCCTCTACCTCTACCCGGGCAACGGAAACGGCGGCTGGCTTACCCGCTCCGTGGTGGGCAGCGGATGGAACGTGGTCAACAAGATCATCACCCCCGGCGACTTCAACGGCGACCACAACGTGGACATCCTGGCACGCGACGCAGCTGGAGCCTTGCGCCTGTATAAGGGCAACGGCGCGGGAGGCTGGGCCGGTATGACGGTGGTCGGCCAAGGGTGGGGCGGCATGGCTACCATCGGCGCGGCCGGCGACATTGACGGCAACGGCAACGTGGACGTCTACGCGGTGGACGGCTCCGGCCAACTGCTCGCCTACTACGGCGACGGCGACGGCGGCTGGAACGGCGCCGGTGCCATCGGTTGGGGCTGGGGCGGTTTCAACGCAGTCTTCTAAGACTTGGGGGATCTTATGACATTTCATTCTTCCGCCTTGGCTTCCCGACGTCCGCTGCGGCTGGGTTTCCACCTCCTTCTGGCCATTCTCCTGTGCGCCGCCCTCGCCATCGCGGTTCCGCCGCCGGGTGCCAACGCAGCAGGACCGGCGCCGCTGCCTACCGTGGTGACGCGGACTTCACCCGCCACCGTGGTCCCCGGCAATACCATCTCCCTCTCCTTCACCCTGAGCGGGCCGGCCCGGGAAGTGGGATTCGCGTTCGTCAACGAGGACACGCTGGAGCAGGCAATTCTCTATGGACCCACCAGCGCGGCTCCGGGACCATACAGTGCGCAGGCCAAGGTGCCGGTCAACGGAAGCGCGTTCAAACGCACGGGCCGGTACAAACTCCTCAGCGTCAACATTGTGCTTCCTGCGGGGCAGGGATCCGTGCGCTACGGCCGTGACGGAAACATCCTCTTCCTGAGCCAAGGCCTCGACGCGCCAACGCAACGGCCCGGCGCCCTGGACGGCGTCGACTTCTCCGTCAACAACCCCAATTTCCCGCTCATCGACAACCCCAATACCAAAACACCAGTGGTGTCCGGAGTGGCCCGCTACGACCAAGTACTAACCACTGACAACGGCACCTGGACCTACCCGCCCACTGGCTTCGCCTACCAGTGGCTGCGGAACGGCCAACCCATCGCCGGCGCTACCGTCAACAGCTACCGGGTAGCCGAAGCCGACCTGGATCAGACCCTGTCCGTCCGCGTCACGGCCACCCGGGCAGGGTACCGGGCTGTGTCGGCATCCTCCCTGCCGCTCACCCCCACCTCCCCCATTACCGCAACTGCCCCGGCGCTCCAAGGCAAGCTGACCGTGGGAGAAAAACTCACGGGTGCTTTCAGCGAGGGCAGCGTCTCCACCGGGACGGCCGGCGGCGCCGTCAGCGTGCGGTACGAATGGGTGCGGAACGGTACCCCGATCAACGGGGCCACCGCCAAAACCTACACGCTGACCGCTGCCGACCGTGGCGCCGTCGTCGGCTTCCGCGCAGTGGTCCAGGCCGGCAATCCAGCCACGGCCACTCGCCCGTTCACGGTGTACAGCCGCACTGTGGTGCGGAACAAAGCCCACACAGCAGGTTTCGACGCCGGTGCCTCCTTGGACCTGTTCGCCCGGAACGCCGCGGCGAACCTTCTGCTCTACCCGACGGACGGCGCGGGACGATGGCAAGCGGCGAAGACCATCGGGTATGGCTGGGATGTTTTCGATCTCGTGTTCAACGCCGGCGACTTCAACGGCGACGGCTTCAACGACGTACTGGCCCGGGATGATGCCGGCACCCTGTTCCTCTATCCGGGCAACGGGACCGGCGGCTGGCTGCCGCGCAAGGAAGTCGGATGGGGCTGGGACATCTTTGACTCCGTCATCGCAGCCGGCGACTTCTCAGGGGACGGCGCCAACGACCTCCTGGCCCGCACCCCTTCAGGAGCTCTGGTCCTCTACCCCGGGAACGGCGTGGGCGGTTTCCGCTCCCCCGGCGCAGTCGGCCAAGGTTGGGATGTCCTCAGCCAGGTCTTCTCCCCCGGCGATTTCGACGGTGACGGCAACCCCGACGTCATGGGCCGCGACAATGCCGGGAACCTCCGTCTCTACGGCGGCAACGGCAGCGGCGGCTGGACCACTGCACGGTCCATCGGCACAGGCTGGAACGTCATGTCGCGCATCGGCGGCGCAGGAGACTTCAACGGCGATGGATTAAACGATGTCTGGGCCATCGACGCCTCGGGCCAGCTGAACATGTACTACGGCAGTGGCAGCGGCGGCTGGAAGGGCGCTGGCGTTGTTGGTTGGGGCTGGGGCGGATTCACTGCGGTGTTCTAAGCCGATTTTGGTTGAGTTTTGGGTTTGACTTGCGACACATTCCTGCAAATAACGATATTCCAAACCCAATAAGTGTTACCGGGATCACGGGGCTGTATTGTCATTTCAATTGGCCTCCACAGGCCGCTCTGGTCTGCACCATTTGGGGGAATCTTGGGGTCTCATCCTGCTCTGCGCTTTCGTGCTGCGTCCACCGCTGTCCGGGCGCTCCTGCTGACGCTGGCCTTCGTTCTTGCAGCGGTGGTGGTGACGCCCGTTTCACCCGCCGTAGCCGCCACACCGGTCCTCGCCACGTTTGTGCGGACCTCCGCTGCAACGGTCGACGTCGGGGCTCCTGTCAGTTTCAACTTCACGACTTCCGTCGCGGTCAAGCGTGTTGAGGTGGGGCTGCACAGTGTTGCCGGGAAGCATACGTTGGCGTGGACAGCTGGTGCCGGCGGTGCCGCGGCTGCTGGCGCGAGCGCCGGGACTGTTGCAGGCGTCGCCTCCCCGTCGTCCTGGCCCAACGGCGCGATCGAGGTCAGTTACGTCCAGGTCATCACCACGGCGGGTGCTTCGCAGGTGTATTACCGCGGTGGCGGCGTCTATCCACCGGGCACCGGCGCCGCGCCTTTTGGTGACCCCGCCGCACAGGACTTCAAAGTCAGGAACCCTTCGTTGCCCTACGCAGCGCCCGTTCCTACATCGTTCCTGCCGGCCAAAGCCACGTTCGCGCCAGGACAGACCGCAGGGGTGCAGGTCAAGCTCTCCCAACTTGCCCAGGCGGTCCGGCTGGTCTACCGGGATGCTTCAGAGGTCACCCCCTTCGAGCTGACGTGGGCGGGTAACCCAGCGCCTGGCCCCCAGACCATCACGGCCACCGGGGCCATCACGGCAGCGCAGGCTTCGGGAAAGTACACCCTGGAGCGTGTGGAAATCTCCTACTTTGACGGTCTGGCCAAGGACTCCTACCTTCGGGATGGGACGATGGAGCGGACCTCACCGGTGCCGTTGGGCACGGCCGTTCGGGCAGGACTGGCAACAGGTGACATCACGGTGAGCAACCCGGCCAAGGTGCTGCAGAAACTGAGTCCCTCGGTGGCGCCACGTGTCGCGGGGGACCTGGTTCCCAATACGATCCTGACCATCCAGCCAGGAACGTGGCCCGTAGAACCGTCATTCTCGGAAATCCAGTGGTACCGGAACAGCACTCCCATCGACTACGCCACCAAGGACACCTACCAGTCCAATATGTACGACGATCCCGCAAACATGATCTGGGTCAAGATGACCGCGCGGGCTGCCGGATACCTCCCCACCAGCGTCTCAACGTTGGCATTCGGGCCGATGCCCCGCCGGGTCTGGGTCAGCAACCTGCGCATCACCGGTGACGCGTCAGTGGGCGGCGTCCTCCATTTGGAGCATGGTGCCGCCGGCGTCGACCCCGAGGGCGGCCAGGCCAGCTACACCTACGTCTGGAAACGCAACGGCACTCCTATTCCAGGCGCCACCTCCCGGGACTACCGGACCACCCTGGCGGACAAGGGAAACATCATCACTGCAGGGGTAACAGCCCGCTTCGATGCAGGCTCGGCCATTACCGAGGTTGTTGACCTTGTGGGACCGTTGGCAAACAAGACCCGCGGCAAGGGCTTCAACGCAGACGGCACGGGGGACATTTTCGCCCGGGATACCGGCGGTAACCTGTGGCTGTACCCCAGCAACGGCAGCGGCGGCTGGTTGCCCTCCCAAAAAATCGGCCAAGGCTGGAACGGGTTCAACTCGCTCTTCTCCCCTGGCGACTTCGACGGCGACGGAAACGTTGACGTCATGGCCCGCGATGGTGCCGGACGACTCTTCCTCTACCAGGGCAATGGCCAGGGCGGCTGGCTTCGATCTTTCCAGATCGGTCAAGGCTGGGGGTCGGTCAAGGACATCGTGGCACCGGGCGACTTCAACGGTGACGGCACCGCAGACCTTATTGCCCGGGATGCTTCGAACACCATGGTGATGTATCCCGGAAATGGACGTGGCGGCTTCCTGACCCCTTACACACTCAGTGGCGGGTGGGGCGATTTTAATGCCTTCATCTCTCCGTCGTCGCGTTCCATCTTCGCCCGTGACAACTCAGGCAACCTCCGGTCCTATAGCGGCTCCGGAAATGGATACTTCCACGAAAACGCATGGACGCCCAACGTCTTCGGCGCTTATGCGGGCTATGGCTGGGAAGGTTTCAGCAGGATCGGCGCACCCGGAGATTTTGACAGTGACGGGGTCCCTGAGGTGTACGGGATCCACCCCGATGGACGGCTCACCATGTTCTACGGGCTGGGCCATATCGCCCTCAAGCGCCAAGCGACCATAGGCTGGGGCTGGAACTCCTTTAACTCCGTCTTCTAGCCATGCCCACAACCACTTCACACCATTCTGGGGAAGACGTCATGACCACTCGCACCGTTGCAGGGCTAAGCCCCACCAAACTCCGCCCTCTGGCTGCCTTGCTGGGAGTCCTCCTGGCTGCGATGCTGTTGGCGCCGGCCTCGTTCCAGCCTGCGGCAGCGGCTGAAGACCCTGTACCAAAAATCGTTGCCGCCCAACGGGTATCCTCCCCCACGGTTGCTGTGGGGGCCACCGTGAAGATCGCCTTTACCCTGGCGCAGCGGGCCCAACGCGTCGAGTTCCGCTACACCGACGAATCCCATGTCACCGAACACCGCGTCATTTGGTCGGGGACACCCGCAGCCGGGCCACTGACAGCGACCGCCTCGGCCGCCGTGGCAGCCGATACCTACTTCAACGGCACCCACACGCTGCAGAGTGTGATCATCACCTACGGCCAACGAATGCTCACCTACAACCGTGGCTCCACCTACGAAGAGGTGCTCCCTGTTGCCTGGGAAACCCTGGACTTCACGGTCAGCAATCCCGCCAACGTCCTTGTTCCCAACGACAACATCACCCTGCCGGCTCTCGGGATCCGGAAAGAAGCGGGCTATTCCTATCCTGCCTTCGACGTCAACCACGGAACGTGGTCCGCGCCGCCGTCGTCCTATACGTACGAATGGTTCCGCGACGGGGTCTTCAAGTCCTCCGGCAGCAACTGGTTCGATGTTTCGGGCAAGTACGCCGGAACCGGGTCCGGGCTCACGCTTAAACTCACCGCCCTGGCAGCCGGGCACCTTCCCGAGACCGTCGAGACCAAACCCTTCTACCTGGCGGCCGCCGCGGACCCTGTGATCTCCGGTTATCCAGGGGTGCGGGGGTCCGTGAAGGCAGTGTTTGATCCCTCCACCATCAAGGGACTCCCCGCGGGAGCGAAACCAATTGTCAGCTACCAATGGCTCCTGAACATTGCCGATCCCATCCCTTCGGCCACAGGGGCAAGCTACAGCCCCAAGCCCTCAGATGCCGGCAAGAAACTCGGGGTGACGGCCGTTGTCAGCTACGACGGCAGCGTCGTAGGCCTCTTCCGCAGCGCTGATGTGATGGTCAAGCATCAGTCACTCCTCCGGGACTTCGACGGCGACGCCAAACCGGATGTCATCACCAGAAAACCCAACGGCACACTGACCCTTTTCCGAGGGGACATCTATGGCCAGTTCAAAAGCGCCACCAAGGACATCGGCTGGGGATGGGCCGGCTTCACTGCGCTGATGTCTCCCGGTGACTTCGATGGCGACGGCGCAATGGATGTGATGGCCCGCGATAAGTCCGGTCAGCTGTGGCTTTACCGCGGAAATGGATCCGGCGGCTGGCGCGGCTCTTCTGTCATCGGGACCGGCTGGGCAGGTTTCAGCGAGATCATTCCGGCCAGCGATTTCAACGGTGACGGGACCAGCGATGTCCTGGCGCGTGACCCTCAGGGGCGCCTCTTCCTCTACCCCGGCAATGGGAGGGGCGGATGGCTTACCCCAACGCAGGTTGGACAGGGGTGGCAGTCCTTCAACAAGGTCTTCACTCCCGGCGATTTCAGTGGCGACGGAGTCTCCGATTTCCTCGCCCGCGGGACAGACGGGAAGCTCAGCGCCTACTACCCCAACGGTAAGGGTGGATGGTTGTCGTCGAGGACGCTGACAGGAAACTACTCATCCAGCATCTACCTGGGTGGATTGGGCGGATTTAATCATTCCGACCGCTACAACTACTTCTTCAGCGTCTCTGACCAAGGCGTGTTCACCACCGAGGCACTGGGCAGTGACTGGAACAGCTACTATCGCCAGACCAGCCAGGCGGGGACGGGATGGGGTTACCTCACTGCCGTTTTCTAAGCTGATTTCGGTTGATTTCAGGGTTTGACTTGTCTTTTCGTTGAACATTTGCCAGCAAATTCCCAGACTGTCGTTCCCGCGTTGTACCCTCAAGACACTTATACCCGCCGGCCATCCGGGACCGGCTTGATTTGGGGGAACAATGGGGATCACTCCTATGCGCCGCGTGCGCACCTGGCTCGCCGCACTGACTAGCTGCATCGTTGTGGTTGTTGGCCTGGGACTGGCTCCTGCCGTGCAGGCTGACGACACTTTTGCACCGGTTCCGGTAGCGGTCTCCACGACGCCCCATTCGATCGCTGCCGGAGGACAGGCCTCCTCCAGGGTTACCCTCCAAGCCTCCGGCCCCATCAGCGACGTCTATGTCCTATTCAGGAACACGGCCACTGGAAAGCTGCACACACAGATGACCCAGGGTTCCTACAGCGCGGCTGATTCGACCTACACGTTCGAGATCTTCTTTGCCCAGGGCACTCCGCCGGGAACCTACCTGGCCCAATACCTGCAGATCCAGACCACCGCAGGCCAGGAGTTCGGATACTGGCGCGACGGTTCGCTGATCCACAATCCAGGCAACCTGCCAGACTCCGGCACTGCCGCTGTTGCGCTGAATGCGTTGGACTTCAACTACATCACTCCGGTGGACCTGGACCGGCCCCATACTTCCGGTTCCTACCGCGCCGAGTACTGGGATCCGTACACCATGAGCCTCTTCATTCGTGATTCCTGGGGACGCCTGGGGCTCTTCCCCACGGGTGGAAATGGGACGTGGAAGCAGGCCTACGAAGTTGGTTCGGGGTGGAACATCTTCAATCTGATGTTCTCGGCCGGAGACTTCAACAATGACGGAGAGAACGACGTCATTGCCCGTGACGGCGCGGGGTCGCTCTTCCTCTACCCCGCGGACGGGCAGGGCGGCTGGTATCCCCGCCAGCAAATCGGCTGGGGCTGGGGTATCTTCACGTCCGTTTTTGCTGCCGGCGATTTCAGCGGCGACGGCAACAACGACCTCCTCGCACGCAAGCCTTCCGGCGAACTCGTCCTGTATCCGGGCAACGGGTCCGGCAGCTTCCTGGGGGCGACAACCATTGGTTGGGGTTGGAGCGGCATGACGTCCGTCTTCTCCCCCGGCGATTTCAACGGCGATCACAAGCCCGATGTCCTGGCCCGCGACGGGGCAGGCAACTTGCACTTCTACGGCGGTAACGGCTCCGGAGGATGGACCACCAGCGGCACGATCGGCCAGGGGTGGAACGCCATCACCAAACTGGGCGGCGCCGGGGACTTCGACGGCGACGGCGCCAACGATGTCTGGGGCATCGACACCTCAGGCCAGATGCGCATGTACTACGGCAACGGCTCCGGAGGCTGGAAGAGCTCCGGAGTTGTTGGATGGGGTTGGGGCGGGTTCAACGCGGTCTTCTAGGCCCTCCTCACGGCTTTTGATTGAGGGCCTCCTCCGGGTTTCTTCGGGGAGGCCCTCCTTCACAATGACTTCGATTTCACGGAACCATTTACCGGGCAAAGCCGAAAATGTAGTGTCATCTCAATTGATCTCTGCTGGCCCTCCGGCCAGTCACTTCTTGGGGGAATCCTTGGACCTTCTTACTGCCCTGCGGTGGACCGCGCCCAACCCTGCGCGGCGGCTGCTGACCGCTTCCCTGCTGGTGGGCGCCCTGAGCAGTGCGCTGGTGGCGGCTCCTGCCGATGCAGCGCCGGACCTTCAGAACTCCGGCCAGGAACTCATGGTGCAGCCAGCTGCTGCCCGAACTGTCTACATGGGGCAGCCAAAACTGACTGGCGACCCCACCGTAGGGGGCCTCCTCAAAGCGGAACTTGGCGGATACGCTCCGTTCGTCATCCCCGAGGGTGGCACGCCTTCGTTCACCTACAAGTGGACCCGGGACGGTCAAGCCATACCAGGCGCCACAGGCTCGACCTACCGGGCCACCCCAGGGGACCGCGGCAGGGTAGTCGCCGTCTTCGTCACGGTCTCCTACGACGCCGAGTCACGGCTCACCCTGCAGGCGGACTACCCGCTGAGGATCGCTGCCAAACCCCGGGCACGCGGATTCAACGGCGACGACACCCTGGACATCTTTGCCCGCGATGCCGCAGGCCGCCTGCTCCTCTACCCCACTGACGGCCTGGGCAACTGGCGTGCAGCCCAAGTACTCGGAACAGGATGGAATGTCTTCAACACCCTGTTCTCTCCGGGCGACTTTGACGGTGACGGCACAGTGGACGTCATTGGCCGCGATGGACGGGGACGGTTGTTCCTCTACCAGGGCAACGGAACCGGCGGCTGGAAGAGTGCCTTCCAGATCGGCCAAGGCTGGCAGGATTTCCGGACCGTGTCCTCGGCGGGTGATTTCAACGGCGATGGAAGCAACGACCTCATTGTTGTGGACCGCTGGTACCAGGCCATCCTCTACCCCGGCAACGGCAGGGGTGGCTTCCTTCAGCCCTACGGCGTTGACACCTATTGGGTCAACGGCGATCCGATCTTCACAGTGGGCCACTTCGGCGGGACGAACAACCTGGGAATTGTCAGCCGAAACTACGGCTATCTCCGGCTTTATGAAGCCAGCCGGAGCGGCCGGCTGGATGGCAGCCGTACCGATATCGGATGGGGGTTCAATGACTTCCCGTTCGTGGGTTCAGCGGGTGACTTTAATGGCGATGGCACGGTGGACATCTTCAGCGTTGACACCGCAGGACGGCTGACGATGTATTACAACAAGGGCGCAGAGTACCTGAACAGCGGCCGCCCGGACATCCGATGGTACGGACAATCCACCGTCGGGTGGGGCTGGGGTGGCTTCACCGCGGTCTTCTAGGCCTAGTCAACGCTCTTGATCTTCACCACAAACACCGCTCCCAGGAGCCCAATGACCGCGGCGGCGACGTACAGCGAGACGTAGCCGCCCCAGTAAAGGACAAACGGAGAGGCGATCAACGGGGCGATCACCTGCGGTAAAGAGTTGGCAATGTTGATAACGCCCAAGTCCCGGCCGCGGTCCATTCCCGTGGGAAGGACCTGCGTGATGAGGGCGAAGTCGACGGCGAGGTAGGCTCCAAACCCGATCCCCAACACCACCGCACCGGCAAGCCCGCCGATCCACGTTGGTGCGAAGGCGAGGATCAGCGAGGCCAGCGCAATGATGACCGACGACGCGATCACCAGTGGCTTCCGTTTGCCCATCTTGTCGCTTAGCCGGCCACCAAGCACGCTGGTAATGATGACCGAGACCGCGTACAGCCCCGTAAGAATGAGGACACCAAAGGAGGGATCGATTCCCTCAGTTTCCTTGAGCCGCACAGCATCACTCAGGAAAAACAACAAGTACAACGTGACCATGTGGTTGCCTGTACTTACCAGCAGACGGGTCAGCCAAGCCCACGCGAAATCCGGATACCGTTTGGGCGAGACCCAGAAGCCCTTGAGGAAGTCTGCCAGATTGAAGGGCGGGCGCTCAGTTGGTGGAAGCTGCTGATCGTCATTCTTGAAAAGGTAAAGCACGACGCCGGCCAGCAACGCCGCAGCGCACAGCCAGTACCCGGCCGCAAAGTTCCCAACGACGACCGCCGCGATCACCGCGCCGATCAAAATGCCTACTGTCTGTCCCATGGCGGCGAGTCCGCCTACAGTTCCGCGCTGTGGCACCGGGACGCGGTCAGGTACGGCGGCCGTAATAGCGGCGTACATGGCGTTGGCTCCGGCCTGCACAAGGCACCAAAGCAAAGTCATTGCTGCAACGTTGGGAGCACCGGCCAAAGCAACGAGCGCAACAGCTCCCAGGATGGCGCCCATCAGGACCCAAGGAACACGGCGACCAAACCGGGACGTCGTGCGGTCGCTGAACGCCCCGAAAAGTGGGTTTGCCACCATGGAAACGGCCGCTCCACAGCCAGTGACCAAGGCAAGGATCGCTTCTTTCTGGCCTTCATCAAAGTGGGCTGCCTGCAGGCCCAGGAGCACTTGGAGGGGGCCAAAGAACGCTGCGTTGATGCCGAGGTTGACCAGCACAACGCCGGTAACCCAGATCGGCCTTACCCTGGCAACAGGTTCGGCAAGCGCCGTGGTGTTTCCACCGCGGACGATTGCAGGATCCGGCACAGGACCCGGCAGGTCAGACAAGCTCATGGCAGGTTCCCCCTCATTGAATGTTTGGATTCAGCCTAGCGCGGCGAAGCGACACTGAACCGCCGTTAAGCCCTTTATCCACATAGGCCGCTGCCAGCGCTGCTTTAGCCCCCTCGCGAGCGCTAGTGTGGCCTCACAGCAATCGAGGAGAAGCACTGTGAGCAAGCAAATAAATACGGCCGATCTCTACGACGAGCGCGGCGAGGAACTGGAGTCCATAGCCGTTCAGTTCCTCAATCTGGGAGGCCAAACCCATTTCAGTGGGCCGGTCCGCACTATCCGGTGCTTTGAGGATAATGCGCTGGTGAAAACGGTCCTCAACACACCCGGTGAGGGTGCCGTGCTGGTCATTGATGGCCAGGCATCTCTGCGGACGGCACTCATGGGAGACCTCATTGCCGCGAGCGCTGTGGCCAACGGCTGGTCCGGTGTGGTGATCAATGGTGCCATCAGGGACCGGGAGGCCATCGCCCGCCTGCCCCTTGGCGTCAAGGCACTTGGGAGCAACCCGAAGAAGAGCGCCAAGACGGGAGTTGGCGAAGTGGACGTAGAGCTGGTGATCGATCGCGTCCGCATCCAACCCGGCGTGATGATCTACTGTGACCCGGACGGCATCCTGATCGAGCGCTGACTCTTCGGTGGGGCCCGACTTAGAGCAAAAGTGGAAGAAATATTCTCCCGGCGGGAATCAACTTGGTCGTAAGATAGTTACTGAAAGCAACTATCCTGCTTAATCCACTTTTCTGCCACCTCTGGAGAAGATATGTCCAAAACCACGCCCGTCCGGGCCGCCGGCGAGGTTCTGACCCACCGTCAGACACTCACCGTCATGGTGGGACTCATGCTCGGCATGTTCCTGTCCTCGTTGGACCAGACCATCGTGTCCACGTCCATCTACACCATTGCGAACGATCTCGACGGCCTCTCGCTTCAGGCCTGGGCCACTACCGCATACCTCATCACCTCAACGGTGAGCACGCCCCTGTATGGCAAGCTCAGCGATATCTTCGGTCGCCGCCCGCTCTACCTCGTGGCCATCGTGATCTTCCTGGTGGGGTCTTTGTACGCGGGATCCGTCCACTCCATGACGGAGCTTGCCATCGCCCGTGGCATCCAAGGCCTGGGAGCCGGTGGCTTGCTGGCTTTGGCGCTGACCATCATCGGCGACATCGTGGCGTTGAAGGACAGAGCCAAATATCAGGGCTATTTCATGTCCGTCTTTGGCATTTCCTCCGTACTGGGCCCTGTGATCGGTGGAGCCTTCGCCGGCACGTCCAATATTCTGGGCTTCGACGGCTGGCGCTGGGTATTCTTCATCAACTTGCCCATTGGGCTGGCCGCTCTTGTGGTGGTCTTCATGTATCTGCATCTGCCTGCGAGGCACGTAAAGCAGAAGATCGATTATTGGGGTGCTGCCGCTATCACGCTGGCCATTGTGCCGCTGCTGCTGGTAGCAGAACAGGGCCGCGTGTGGGGTTGGGCGTCGGCTGCGTCCTGGCTCTGCTACGGCCTCGGCGTCATCGGCATCGTGGCGTTCCTGCTCGCAGAGAAGCGGGCGGGTGACTACGCGCTCATTCCGCTGCGTCTCTTCAAGAACATGACGTTCGGTCTGTCATCGCTGCTGAACTTCATTATCGGCATTGGCATGTTCGGTGCCATCGCCATGCTGCCAATGTACTTGCAGTTGGTAAAGGGCCTCACACCCACCGAGGCCGGTCTGATGATGATCACGTTTACAGTGGGCATCCTGTTCGGTTCCATTTCGGCCGGCCGCACCATCTCGTCGTCCGGTATCTACAGGGTCTTCCCGATCATGGGCACAGCCATCCTGGCAGGCGCTGCCACCGTCATGGGCTTGGTGCTCGGCGTGGATACCGGTTTATGGGTACCGGGCCTGATCGCCGTGTTCTTCGGCGTGGGACTGGGATTCTGCATGCAGCCGCTCACCCTCGCCATGCAGGTGTCCGTTCCGCCCAAGGACATGGGCGTGGGCACGTCCACGGCCGCCTTCTTCCGTTCGATGGGTGGCGCAGTAGGCACTGCCGTGTTCATCTCCATGTTGTTCAGCGTCGCGGCCGACAAGATCGCCGACGGTATGAAGACCGCTGCTTCCAGCCCGGACTACCAAGCGGTCATGAAGGACCCGGCCGTGGCATCCGACCCCGCCAACGCCAAGCTGTTCGACTTCTTCAAGAACGGCGCCAACAACGAGTCCTTGAACGACACCAGTTGGCTCCACACTGCCAACAGCACGCTGACCAGGCCCATCACCGAGGGCTTTGCCCAGGCGATAGATATCGTCATGCTCACGGCAGCCGGACTCATGCTCATCGCGTTCCTGATCAGCTTCGCGCTGCCCAACAAGAAGCTCACCGACCCGAAGGCTGCAGCCAAGGAATCGGTGCCCGCACACTAGTCGCCGGCTCATCACGAGTTGGTCGGTCACGAGTTGGTCCGCGAAGAACGGCAGGCAGTCCTCGGACTGCCTGCCGTTTTCCTTGAGCTGCCGGATTCGTCTATTTCGGTCGATTGCTTCTAGTGCGAAGCCCTCATGATCTCGATGGCCTGCTCCAGATCCCCGCGGAGGTCGCGGTCCTCCACCTCGGAGGGCAGGGTGAAACCCGCCCGCATCATGGCGCGCAGGCGGCCGCTGGCAAACTCTTCGGGCCGCCGCCCCTGCAGGTGAAGAGCCCGTGAAGCGCACACAAGCTCGCTGGCGGCGACAGTGGCGAGTGCGTCCGCCGTCGACTCCAACCGCGCTGTGGCGACGCTTGCAAAGCTGGCATCCTCCTCAGCGCCGAGCGAGAGCACCACGGTCTGCAGGCTAACCGGTTGGGCGTTGGCACGAATCCGGCCGACGGCGGCCGCGGCCACATATTCGAGCATCATCAGCCCTGACTGACCTGAACCGTCCTCAGCCAGGAACGGGTGCAGGCCCGTGTATTTGGGGTCGCACAGGAGGTCGATCCTCCGCAAGTGGGTTGCACACGCCGCGCCGATAGCCAGTTGCAACGCGTCCACCCGGCGGGCGAGGTTGGTCATTTGGAAGAGCCCGTGGTGGGCCACATCATTGCTGCCGTCGGACGGCAAGCCGTGTACGAGCGGATTCTCATGTCCTGCTGTGACAAGGCGACCCAGCAGAGCACCCAAGGCCTTGAGTTCCTCTGTTTGGGACCCGAAGACCTGCGGCAGCGTCCTCAAGCAATAGGGATCTTGGATCCGGGCTGGCTGGCCGCTGCCTTGGACCATTGAATGAAGAGTGTGTGCGGCATCGGCTACGGCGGACGTGTCCGCCGCTGCCGCCACGGCCGGACTCAGAGCTTCGGAATTGCCGGACATCGCAATGAACGAGAGTGCGGCCACCGACGCTGCGTTGTCCAAAAGCGTCGACAGTTTTTGTTGCGCCAGGACCCCTTGAGCAATGGTCAGCGCACTGGAACTGATGAAGGGCAGGGCATCAGCCGTGGCCCACCCCTTAAGGCGAACCGGAACCTCACCCCTGCCCAAGGGGGGACGTTCGCCCAGCATCGTCAGCGCCGTTCCGGCTAGTGCCTGCAGGTCCGCAGTTCCGATTCCACCGAACTCCCGGATTTCAGGAACCACGTCGGAGTTGATGAGTTCCACCAAGGCTTCGGCAATGACGGGGTTGATTCCAGATCCACCGGCCGCCAGCTGGCTGAGCCTGACCACCAACATCGCCCGGACGGTCCTGCGGGCAAGAGGCTTGCCGGCGTCTACAGCGTGGCTGCGCAGAAGCTTCAGTCCGTGAGTGTCCCCGCCGTCGGCTTCCATCAGGGAAACCGCGCGGTTCGCTCCGACGCCGGTGGAGCGGCCATAGACGGGACGCTGCAGCGCCGTAGCTTCCGCAGACTTCCGCGATTCATCCATTCGGACCATGGCTTCCGGAGCCAAGGTGACGTCCTCGCCGTCGGCTACTGCGGCGACGTCAGCCAAGTCCAGTGTCAAGCCATCGATCACGATCATGAACCGATCCTTTCTCTTCAGTTGCGTGGGCTCATCAGCCTCGTGCACTAATCAGTTTCCGGCGCAGTGCAGTAGAAGCAGTCCTCCGGACAAGATAACTGGGTTTGTCCTACGCCTGTATTGGCTCGGTGCGGGTATTCCTCCCGATCCCGAACATGAATCCCGGCATCAGGCTGGAGGGCCAGAGGCGAAAGTTGTGCTGTCATCGTCCACCAGGGGTCAGATGAAACCCATCCCCTGCGTGGAAAAGCTTCCGAATCCCAGTACTGGAAAGGACCCAAAGAATGGTTCCATCGGCGGTCCTGTCAGCGACAATCCCCCGAAACGGATGGTGGCCCTGTTTTGTCATGGTCACCGGTGCTCCGATAGCGGCTGATGCCCACACCGCCGGGCTTTGCCTGTCCATGGTGCGTCTCCTCGCTCTCAGAAAGTGTGTTTGGACTTTGCATACAAGCTGATGCTTGCGGTTTGTCCCAGGGCGGCCACGCAAAATGCTGTGCATAGCCGCCCTGGGATTCCTGCGAGATCCGCTAGCGCGTGCCAACAGCCTCGTTCATGGGGATGCGGACGCCGCGTTCGTTGGCGACGTCGATGGCGCGGTCGTAGCCGGCGTCGACGTGGCGGATGACGCCCATACCGGGGTCGTTGGTCAGGAGCCGTTCCAGTTTCTGGGCTGCCAGTTCCGTGCCGTCAGCGACGGAAACCTGGCCAGTGTGGATGGACCGGCCAATACCAACACCACCACCGTGGTGGATGGACACCCAGGTAGCGCCCGAGGATGCAGCGGTCAGTGCGTTCAGCAACGGCCAGTCCGCGACCGCGTCCGAGCCATCCTTCATCGACTCGGTCTCCCGGTAAGGGGACGCCACGGAACCCGAATCCAGGTGGTCACGGCCGATCACGATCGGGGCCTTGACCTTGCCCTCGGCGACGAGCTGGTTGAAGAGCAGACCAGCCTTATGGCGTTCGCCGTACCCAAGCCAGCAAATACGGGCCGGCAGGCCTTCGAATTCAACCCGTTCGGCCGCAGCGTCAATCCACTTGTGGAGGTGCTTGTTCTCCGGGAACAACTCCTTGATGGCCTTGTCCGTCACCGCAATGTCTTCCGGATCGCCCGAGAGCGCGACCCAGCGGAACGGGCCCAGACCCTCGCAGAACAACGGACGAATGTACGCCGGGACGAAGCCAGGGAATTCAAACGCACGGTCATACCCACCCTTGCGGGCCTCGTCACGGATCGAGTTGCCGTAATCAAAGACCTCAGCTCCGGCGTCCTGGAACTCCACCATCGCCTGGACCTGGCGGGCCATCGACGCCTGGGCCTTCTTGGTGAACCCCTCCGGATCAGCCTCAGCCTCGGTGTGCCACTCGGCCACCGTGATGCCCTCCGGCAGGTAGGACAACGGGTCATGAGCGGAGGTCTGGTCCGTGACCACGTCAAACGTGACTTCGCCGGCCTTGTGGCGGCGCAGCAATTCGGGGAAGACTTCAGCGGCGTTGCCCACGTAACCGACGGACCAGCCGCGGCGCTCGTCCTTTGCGGCCTGGACTTTGGCGATCGCAGCATCCAAATCGGTTTCGACCTCGTCCAGGTACCGCTTACCCACACGCCGACGCAGACGGGACTCGTCCACATCAACAATCAAGCACGCACCATCATTGAGCGTCACCGCCAACGGCTGCGCCCCGCCCATGCCACCACAGCCACCAGTCAACGTCAGGGTCCCTGCCAGCGGCCCTTCCGTGGAACCTTCCGCCGCCGGCGCGGGGTGGCGGCCCTCCGCGGCGAGCTTATTCCCGACAGCAGCGAACGTTTCGTACGTGCCCTGCAGGATGCCCTGGGTACCGATGTAAATCCATGACCCAGCAGTCATCTGCCCATACATCATCAAACCCTCAGCCTCGAGCCGGCGGAACTCAGGCCACGTCGCCCAATCCCCCACCAAATTCGAGTTCGCCAACAACACCCGCGGCGCCCACTCATTCGTGCGGAACACACCCACCGGCTTCCCCGACTGCACCAGCAGCGTCTCGTCCTTCTCCATGGTCTCCAGCGTCCGGGTAATCGCATCAAACGCAGCCCAGGAACGCGCCGCACGGCCCGTGCCACCGTAAACCACCAAATCATCAGGACGCTCAGCGACCTCAGGATCCAGATTATTCATCAACATGCGCAGCGGCGCCTCCGTCTGCCAGGACTTAGCAGTCAGCTCCGTACCCCGGGCAGCCTTGACCGGGCGGGCTCCAGTAGTGAAATCGGCAGTCATTCTTTACTCCTCTAAAAGCAACCGGCAAAAGCGAACAGCTGGATTAGCCCAGGTTCTTTGTCTTGAGCCATTCCTTGGCGATTTCGCCGATGTCCTCGAACTTGGCCACACGGCCGTTCATCTTGATGAGATCCTCGGTGGTCAACGCAGCGGAGACCTTATCCAGCGTTTCCTTGATGGTGTCCGTGGACTTCTTCTCGTTGATGACCGGCACGATGTTTTCAGAGAGGAAGAGGTTCTTGTTGTCTTCAAGCGCCACGAGGTTGTTTTCCGCCAGTGCAGGATCGGTGCTGAAGAGGTCGGCTACCTGTACCTGACCGGAAAGGAGAGCGTTCAGCGTGAGCGGACCACCGGCGTCGAGCGCTGAAAATTCCTTGAACTCCAGGTTGTAGACAGACTTAAGGCCGGCAACGCCGTTGAGGCGGGTCTTCCACTCCGGCGGGCCGCCCAAAACGAGTTCCTTGGCAACGGGCTGGAGGTCTTCGATGGTCTTCAGCTTGTACTGTTCGGCGATTTCCGTCTTAACCGTGAGGACATCCTTGTCCTCCGCTTCGGAAGGAGTCAGTACTGTCAGGCCGGCCGGGATCTTGGTGGTCAGTTCCTTGGCGACATCCTCGGATGAAACGGCCTTGGTGGCGGAGTCGAGGTACTGCAGGAGTGCGCCGCCGTATTCCGGCATGAGGTCGATGGAACCGTCCTTCAGTGCGGGGATGGTCACCTCGCGGCTGCCGATGCTCGGCTTCTCGGTGACCTCGACGCCTTTGGCCTTAAGTGCTTCGGCGTAGATCTTGGCGATCAGCTGGCTTTCCGGGAAGTCCGCGGAACCGACGATAATGCTGTCTCCCGAAGCACCCGCTGCGGCGGTGTTTGACGAGCTCATGGGGTCCCCGCCGCCACAGGCGCTCAGGGTGATGGCAGCAACGGCTGCCAGGGTGAATCCGGTGAGGTACTTCTTCATGTCAACTCTCCTGAGATGGGTGCTGCAAGGCATGCAGCGGCCAGATGGGGGTGGGGTGGAGGTGAATCCGCGCGGAACCACGCGCGCGGGTGTTGATTAGACCGTGACGGGGGTCTTCACGGGTTCGGCCACAGCGGCCGACTTAATGGTGCGCCGGGTCAATCCGGGTGAGACAACGCGGCGGGTGATGAAAGCGAGAAGCTGGTCGAAAAACAATGCCAGCAGGGCGACAAGGACGGCCCCGGCCACCATTTGGCCGTAATCGTTCTGGGCCTTGCCGTCGATCAGGAGGCGACCCAGGCCGCCAAGTGAAATGTACGCGGCGATGGTTGCCGTTGAGATGATCTGCAACAGCGCGCTGCGGACACCGGACAAAACCAGCGGAAGGGAACACGGCAACTGGACATCCGTCAGGATTTTCATGGTGCGGAAGCCCATGCCCTTTGCGGCGTCGACGGCGGCAGCATCCACTGCGCGGACGCCGGCATAGGTGTTGGTCAGGATTGGCGGAACTGCCAGCAATACCAGCACGATGAGGCTGGGAAGGACGTAGCCCATGCGGGAAGGGAAGGCGGGCGAAATGAGCAGGACCAACAGGATCAGCAGACCAACACTTGGAAGTGCCCGGAGGGCGTTGGCAAGGCCGGCGATCATGAACACACCCTTGCCGGTCACTCCAATGTAGATACCCAAGGGCACCGCGATGATGGCCGCAATGGCCAAGGCAATAAGCGAGTACAGGAGATGCTCAGCGATCAACGTTGGGATGCCGTCTGCGCCGCTCCAGTGCGCGGGGTCGAACAAGTAGTTCACGATGCCACCACCTTGGGGGTCCACGGTGTCAGCCACCGGTTGATGAGGATGATCAGTCCGTCCAGGATCATGGCCAGGACCACGCACAGCACGATGCCGGCGATGATCGGGGTGTAGAAACGGAGCTGGAAGCCCTGCGTGAAGAGCGAACCAAGCTGCGGAATGCCCAGCAGCGCAGCCACGGAGACGAGACTGACGTTGGAGACGGCGGCGACACGCAATCCTGCGCAAATCACCGGGACACCGACGGGAAGTTCAACCTTCAGGAGGCTTTGATAGCCCCGGTAGCCCATGGCTTTGGCTGCCTGGACGGTGTCTTCAGGAACGGAATCCAAGGCATCGGCGACTACGCGAACCAGCAGTGCCACAGTGTAGATGGTCAGTGCAGCCACAATGTTGAGCGGGTCCAGGATTTTGGTACCCAGGACCAGCGGGAGCAGTACAAACAGCGCAAGGGAAGGAACGGTGTACAGCAGACCGGCGACACCCACCAAGAGTGGGTAGATACGCCGGCTTCGGTGCGCCCACCAGCCAAGGGGCAGCGCGATGAGAAGCCCCAGGATCAGCGGGGTGACGGCCAGCAGGACATGCCAGCCGAGCAGGAAAACGATGTTGTCGAACTGGCGGCCCAGCCATTCGAAGTTCATCAGATCGTCTCCAGGTGGGGCTCGGCCTCGATGGCTTTGACCACGTCTGTTGCAGAAACGGTCCCAACCAGTTCGCCATGCTCGTTGACAACCACACCGCGGCGGCTCGGGGAGGAAAGGGCAGCATCCAGCAGCTGGCGCATTGTGCCCGATGCTGCTGCCGGGATCCCGCTGAGATTCAGGTTCTCCCGCTTCACCTCACCGTTGAGAAGCTGCTGCTGAGCCCAACCTAGAGGCTTCCGGTCGCCGTCGACTACCAACACCCAAGCACCCAGCGCCTTGGCGCGGGCTTCATCCGCGGAAGCACCGAGCTGAACTACAGCTTCCTCGCCAATGGTCACCGTGCCTGCTGTTTTCGTAAATCCGAGCGATCGGTAGCCACGGTCACGGCCTACGAAGTCGGCCACGAACTCGTCAGCGGGGGCGGTCAGCAGTTCGGAGGGGGACGCCATTTGCGCCAGCTTGCCGCCCACGCGCATGACGGCAACCTGATCCCCGAGCTTGAGGGCCTCGTCGATGTCGTGGGTGACCATGATGATGGTCTTGCCGATCTCGCGCTGCAGGCGAAGGAACTCCTCCTGGAGCTGGGCGCGGACTACAGGGTCAACTGCGCTGAAGGGCTCATCCATCAGCATGAACGCAGGGTCCGAGGCGAGCGCCCGGGCAACACCAACGCGCTGCTGCTGTCCGCCGGAGAGCTGCCAGGGATAACGCTTGGCGAAGCTGGCGGGCAATCCAACGCGCTCCATCAATTCGAGCGCCTTGGTGCGGGCCTTTTGGCGGCTTTCCCCTAGAAGGAGCGGCATGGTGGACACATTGTCAACGATGGTCTTGTGCGGGAAGAGTCCGGCGTGCTGGATGACGTAACCGATCCTGCGGCGGAGCAACGCTGCGTCCATGCCGGAAGTCGGCTGATCATCGAGGTAGATGGTGCCGCTGGTGGGTTCGATGAGGCGGTTGATCATCCTCAGGGAAGTGGTCTTGCCGCATCCGGAAGGACCAACAAGAATGGTCAACTTTCCGGTGGGAGCCTCCAGGTTGAGGCCGTCGACTGCCACCGTACCGTCAGGGTACGCCTTGGTGACATTTTCAAATTTGATCATTTCTTTTCCATGCTTTCCTGGGGCACTTCATGGTTTCCGTCGGGTTCCACGAGGATGTTGTCGGCAACCTTCACCAGTTCCTCGCCAAATGTCTGCGCCTTCGCCTCGTCCAAGCGGTAGCTAGGCACCACGATGCTGAGGGCTGCCACTGTTCGGCCGCCGATCACAATGGGTGCGGCGACGGCCGTGATGTCGTCTTCAACGCCGCTCCGCACAATCGCGTAGCCGCGGCCGTTCTGCCCGCCGGTCAGCACCTTGCCGGCGGCGGAGCCCTCCAGCGGGATGCTCCTGCCGACCCAGCTGGTGTGCCGGACAGAGCGGGTACCTTCTACGATGGCGATGTAGATTCCGGTGTCCCCAGCACCGGGAATGCTCAAGTAGCAGGATTCGCCCGTTTCAGCCACAAGCCGCTTCATGTGCGGCGTGCAGAGCGACACCAGGGACTCCTGCCCCAAAGCCAGCGCTCCCAACTGAATGACACTTGCTCCCGGGCGGAAATTGCCCCCGGGATCCCGCGTCACGAATCCGCTGCCTTCGAGGGTTCGGAGGAGGCGGAGCGCGGTACTGGCTGACAGATCAACCACTCGCGCTGCGTCACTCAGGCTGATGGAGCCGTCAGTGCAGACTGCACTGAGGAGGGCCAATGCCCTCTCGACTGTTCGGGTGGAAGAATCCGCTGCCACTGCCTGACCTGCTTTCAAGTGGTCTACATCACCATGTCTTGCCACTTAGTAAAAATCAATTTTCATCAAATGGCAAGAGTTTTTTGAAAAATGAGAGACAGGGCCGGTTACATTACGCCGAATGCCCCGCAGGAGGGCGGGGCATGTTTCCGCGGTGTAAATACTCGCGCGAACCCTTGCCATGGGTTGGCATCTGGTTTTTACTTGGTGGCAGTCTTCAATCGGAGGAAAACGTGGAAACCGTCAATCAACTCTTGTCCTCAATCCAGGATGTGGGCCGCGACGCGGTGCGCGGAGGATACTCAAGGGCCGTCTTCACGACGCCTGAACTGGACCTCAGGCAGTGGTTCGTCGAACAAGCACAACACCGCGGCCTCGACGTCGAGACGGACCGCAACGGGATACTGTGGGCCTGGTGGGGCCAACCCCAAGAGGGCGCACTTGTCACTGGAAGCCACCTCGATTCAGTACCCGGCGGCGGAGCATTCGACGGACCTCTCGGCGTCGCCTCAGCATTGGCCGCCGTCGATATCCTCAAATCCCGGGGGTTCCAGCCCCCAAGGTCGCTGGCGGTCACCGTTTTTCCTGAAGAAGAAGGATCACGCTTTGGCGTTGCCTGCCTGGGATCGCGACTCCTCACGGGTGCGATAGACACTGACAAGGCCCTGAACCTGCGGGACGTCAACGGTGACACCTTTGCCGACGTCGCCAGCGCCAACGGCTTGGATCCCCGTCACATGGGCCCGGATCCGGACGCCATGGCGCGCATCGGCGACTTCGTCGAACTCCACGTCGAACAAGGAAAGGGGCTGGGGCAGGAGGGCCCCGCCATCGCTGTAGGGAGTTCCATCCTGGGGCACGGTCGCTGGAAAATCAGTGTCAGCGGTCAAGGAAACCATGCCGGCACCACGCTTATGACGGACCGCGCCGACCCGATGGTCGCGGCCGCGCAGATCGTCCTCGCCATTCGCGAAACGGCAGCCAGGCAGCCGGACGCCCGAGCCACCGTAGGCCGCTTGACGCCGGTTCCAGGCGGAACCAACGTCATCGCTTCGCGCGTGGATCTTTGGCTGGACGCCCGTCATCCCGACGACGCCGTGACTGCTCAACTCATCGAGGGAATCTACCGTGCAGCCCAGGATGTCGCAGCCGCGGAAGGTTGCACCGTAACGCTGACGGAAGAGTCGTACAGCGACACTGTGCACTTTGATGCCGGCCTAAGCCGTCGCATCACCGAGTTACTGCCAGGCGCACCCGTCCTGGCAACCGGCGCGGGGCACGACGCAGGTGTGCTGGCCGGCTACGTTCCCTCCGCCATGGTTTTTGTCCGCAATCCCAGCGGCATTTCGCATTCACCGGAGGAATACGTGGCCGATGAGGACGCCTCAGCCGGCGCCGTCGCGCTCGCTGATGTTTTGGAGGGACTCCTGTGAACGCCTTCTGGTGCGAGACCGCCATCACCACAAGCGACGACGGCAACAGCGACGGCGGCCGTAGACTTCCAGAGGTTGCCACCGGCGTACGTGTCGAAACCAGCAATGGCCGCATCTCTGCCATCCACACCGGCGTTGAGCCCCTGCCCGGTGACACAACTCTGGCGGGCGTCGCCTTTCCCGCAGCAGCCAATGCGCATTCCCACGCCTTCCACAGGATCCTTCGCGGAAGAACCCATGATGGACATGGAGATTTCTGGGTGTGGCGGGAGCAAATGTACCGGAGCGCGTCCGAGCTGACTCCGGAGAAGTACCAGAAGCTTGCCACTGCCGTCTTCGCCGAAATGGTGGTCAGCGGATTCAGCAGCGTGGCCGAATTCCACTACGTTCATCACCAACCCGGAGGCACGCCCTATGCGGAGCCTCATGCCATGGAGCTGGCCCTTGCCCGGGCGGCCGCGTCTGCCGGGATCCGCCTGACCCTTCTGGACACGCTGTATCTGACGGGCGGAATTGGCACCCCCCTGAGTCCCGACCAAGCTAGGTTCGGGGACGCGGATGCACAGGCCTGGCTGGACCGGCTGGCTTCCCTTCGGACTGCGATGGCAGAGGAGTTTCCGCCCGAAGTGGTGGGCGTCGGCGCTGCCCTGCATTCCGTCCGGGCGGTGCCGGAAGAGACCCTGAGGATCGTTGCCAAGCATCTGCCCAGGGACATTCCGCTTCACATCCACCTGAGCGAACAACCCGCTGAAAATGACGCATGCATGGCGGCCTATGGCACCACTCCGACCGGACTCTTGGAACGCCACGGCCTCTTGTCTTCCAGACTTTCAGCTGTCCATTCCACCCACTTGACCCAGGAAGACATAGCGTTGCTCGGCGGAGCATCCACCACCGTGGTGATGTGTCCGAGCACGGAAGCCGATCTCGCAGATGGGATCGGCCCTGCCCGGGAACTCTGCGACGCCGGAGCCACCATCGCCCTGGGCACTGATCAGCATGCAGTGATCGACCCCTGGATTGAAATGCGCACCTTGGAACATGGGGAACGGCTGGGCAGCGGGCAGCGCGGAAGGTTTTCGCCCGGGGAACTGCTGGGCGCGGCCACTGAAGGAGCCACTCGTTCCATGGCCACCCCCGTAGCCCCGCAGGCCCTTCAAGTGGGTGGGGTCTGCGACATCATGATCATCAACCCCGCCTCCACCCGGACCGCGGGATCCCGGCCCATGCAACTGGCTTTCAGTGCGACGGCGAGTGATGTCACGCAGGTAGTCATCGGTGGCGAACTGATCGCCTCGACCGGGGTGCACGCACGCCTTGGGGCTCCAGGGGCCCTCCTGACTGAAGCACTTAAGGAGTTCTCCTAACGCCGCCGGTACGTCCGGAAGGTGGCGACGGCGGGGCGTCATTTAGCCCCATAAGGGGACGGCCCGTCGTCGCGCATTGCGTTCAAGTAGTTCCGCCAATAGCGCCCTTTTTCGGACCAAAGGGCACTCGGAGGAGCCGCCCAGCAAACACACAGCCACCAAACAGACGCACATACGTTAATTATCTGAATGCATGTCACGTCGGTCACTTGACTGGAACTGGAGCGATATGACGTGCCACACTGTGTAGCGCGAGTGCACCGGCGTCCCCGTCGGAACAGCCGACGACGTCCCGCACCTCGCTCCCACAACACCATTCCCCAAGGGAGACCCATGTCCAGTTCCAGCACCGAAGGCGCGCCCCCCGTTTCGCGGAAAGTGATCGGCCTGGCCGTCGCCGGCGCGGTGGGCGGTTTCCTCTTCGGCTTCGATTCCTCCGTGGTCAACGGCGCCGTGGACGCGATGGCGGACGAGTTCGTCATGAGCGAGGCACTAACCGGCTTCGCCGTTGCTGTTGCGTTGCTGGGGTGCGCCGCCGGCGCCTATTTTGCCGGCAAGATCGCCGACCGCTACGGACGCATCCCGGCTATGAAGATCGGCGCCCTGCTCTTCCTGGTGAGCGCCGTCGGCACGGGCCTCGCCTTCAGCGTATGGGACCTGATTTTCTGGCGGCTCGTCGGCGGTCTGGGCATCGGCCTTGCCTCGGTCATTGCTCCCGCCTACATCTCCGAGATTTCGCCCCGCCACGTGCGCGGGCGTCTGGCTTCGCTCCAGCAGCTCGCCATCACCACAGGCATCTTCGCTGCGCTGCTCTCTGACGCAGTTCTTGCCAACTCGGCAGGCGGCGCCGGCGGCACACTGTGGCTTGGTATCGAGGCGTGGCGTTGGATGTTTATCGCCTGTGCCCTTCCGGCGGCCGTCTACGGCTGGATCGCTTACCGTTTGCCCGAGTCCCCTCACTTCCTGGTGCTCAACGGCAAGGAAGACCAGGCCCGTACCATCTTCAACAATCTGATCCCCGGCGACGACATCGAGCGGCACATCCGCGAGATCCGCGAATCCATCCAGCAGGAAAAGCTGTCCACCAAGAAGGGCTCCCTGCGCGGCAACAGGTTCGGCCTGCTTCCAGTCGTGTGGATCGGCATCATCCTATCCGTGCTGCAGCAGTTCGTCGGCATCAACGTCATCTTCTACTACTCCACTACGCTGTGGAAGGCTGTCGGGTTCCAGGAAAAGGACTCCCTCACGATCTCCGTCGCCACATCCGTGACCAACATCCTGGTGACCCTCGTGGCTATCGCTTTAGTGGACCGCATTGGACGACGACCCATCCTGCTCACCGGCTCCATCGGCATGGCTGCTTCCTTGGGCGTCATGGCGCTGGCCTTCTCTTCGGCAACCGGTTCCGGCTCGGAGATTACTCTTCCCGGCGCTTGGGGCCCTGTTGCCCTGGTTGCCGCCAACGTGTTCGTGATCAGCTTCGGCGCCTCGTGGGGTCCGCTCGTGTGGGTGCTGTTGGGTGAGATCTTCCCATCCCGCATCCGCGCCCGCGCACTCGGCCTTGCTGCCGCCGCTCAGTGGATCGCGAACTTCGCCATTACGCTCAGCTTCCCCATCATGGCAGCAGGTTCACTCCCCCTGACGTACGCCATGTACGCTGCGTTCGCTGCGGCGTCGTTCTTCTTTGTAATGTTCAAGGTCCCTGAGACGAACGGCATGTCGCTGGAGCAGGCCGAAACGTTGTTCGTTCCCAAAGGCGCGCCAGTGGCGCCGTTGCCTGTCGCTTCCGACGAACCCAAATAGACGCACAAAAGGCCCGGCGGATTGATTCCGCCGGGCCTTTCCGTGTCTGGGATTTTCGTTGAGGCGCAGGCCACTACACGAGGTGTGGCTCGTGCGATGTCAGGTACCCGCGACCACTGACGGAGATGACGATCGCGATCACCATGGCCAGCGCGCCGGCAAAGAACGGAACCTGCGGTCCGAAGTGCTCACCGAGCTGCGCAGCCGCGAAGGGAGCCAGTGCACCGCCCATCCAGCGCACAAAGTTGTAGCCCGCGGAAGCAACCGGACGTGGCGAATCAGAAACGCCCATGGCCAGTTCCGTGTAGACCGTATTGTTGATGCCCAGCAGGGCACCCGCCACGATGACAAGCACGACGACGGTTGTCACCGACTGCCCCGCAGCAAGTCCCAGCCCGATCAGGTCAAGCATGAGGACAGCCAGCGTGCCGGTCAGGACCTTCACGGCGCCAAAGCGCTTCTGCAGAACGGGAGCAACGAATACCGAGAATACGGCGACTGCGACACCCCATCCGAAGAACACTCCCCCAATTCCGTAAGCGTCCATGCCCAGGATGAAGGGTGTGAAGGCAAGAATGGTGAAGAACCCGTAGTTGTAGAAGAGCGCACTGGCTGCTGTGGTGCGGAGTCCTTTGTGGCCCAATGCCAGGAGCGGGTCACGCAAGCGGGACTTCTTTGCCGGGGCGGGCGTCTTTGGCAGGAGGGCCAGAAGTGCCACGAGGGCTGCCGCCATGAGGACCGCGGTACCAAAGAACGGGGCGCGCCACTGCCACCCGCCCAGGAGCGCGCCCAACAGTGGGCCGAGCGAGATACCCAGGCCCAGGGCTGCTTCGTAAAGGATGATGGCCGTACCGGTTCCACCGCTGGCCACACCGACGATCACGGCAAGGGCTGTCGCAACGAACAGGGCATTACCGAGACCCCAGCCGGCACGGAACCCGACCAATTGTTCAACGCTGCCGGAAAAGCCGGACAACGATGCGAACACCACGATGATAGCCAGGCCGATCAGCAGCGTTTTCTTGCCACCGATCCTTGACGACACGAAACCACTGATCAACATGGCGATGGCCGTCACCAGGAAGTAGCTGGTGAACAGCAGCGACACTTCACTGGTGGACGCCTCAAGGTTTTTGGCAATTGCCGGCAGGATGGGGTCCACCAGGCCGATGCCCATGAAGGCAAAAACGGCGGCGAGCGCGGTGGCCCACACGGCCTTTGGCTGCTTGAGGAAGGAGGCTTTTTCAGCCTCCAGCGTGGTTTCGAGGGTTGTTTCGGCGCTTGCTGAAGCGTCAGCCAACTGGCGTGACATTCAATGGCTCCTTGTCGGTGCTGGTTTTCTGGTGGTGCTGGATTTTCTTAGTTCTGGAACGAGCTGTTGAGCTTGGCGATCACGGGCAATGCCGAGGCGAGACGCTCGATTTCCTCACTGCTGAGGTCCTGAAGCAGTTCGGCCACCATGGCGTTGCGCCGCTGATTGGCAGACTCGACGGCGGACGCCCCGGCTTCGGTGATGACCACCTGGACTGCTCGCGAATCGTCCGGATCCTGCTGGCGGGTGACCAGGCCGGTTCGCTCAAGCTTGATGATTTGCTCGGTGGCGCTGGGGACCTTGATGCCCAGGTTCTTGGCGACGTCGCCCACTCGGAGGCCACCGTCGGAGATCATGGACAGCAGGCTGAGCTGCGCGGCGGTAAGGTCGCCTTCAGGATCGAGGCGGCGGAACATGTAGACGCCGAGTCGTAGTGACTCGCGAAATTCCTGTGCGAGATCAAGTAACCGGGGATCAAAAGAACTCATATTTAGGCATCCTAATAGTTAGGTAACCTAAGAGTCAATACAGTGGTCTGCTTGAGCCAAATTCTCCCGCCCAGCCCCGGATTCGAAGTCCGGCAACTTCACTGATCGGCTGTGCCCTGGGAGGGGCGGCGCTGTTGATCGGTAGCTATGCCCTGTTGGCGTGCTGATTTCCAACGTGTGGACGTCGCCAGGCAACTGCTGCGCCGCCCAGCCAGGGTTTTCCTTGGTGTGGTTGCAGGCTTCGCAGAGTCCCGCACTGTTGGTCACGGTGGTAGTGCCACCGGATTGCCAAGGGACGATGTGATCGATATGCCTAATGGGCGCGTCGCAGTAGGGCGTGCGGCAGGTATCGTCCCGGACTTCGATGAAACGCCTCAACCTAGGGGGAAAGAGCCGCGCCTTGGAGTCCATGGTGATGAGCTCCCCTGTGGACGGCACCGTGTAGAGGCGGCGAAGCCAGACAGTGAACTCCGGATCCTTCGTTGGCGGCGGACTATCGCCCGTTGCAGACGGCCACCCCCCACGGGACTCGTCCGACGCGGCTGTTCCGGCGCCAACCAAGGCTCTCGCCCATGCCGCCGGGACGATTCCGTAGCCCTTGAGACGGGCTGGCTCACTGTCCCCCTGCAAAAGCGTGCGGTCCGTCATGATGATCTCGAGGTCGACTCCACTGATTCCGCCGCGCCTGCCGGTAATGCGTTCGACGAGGGTATCTGCCATGACTTGGCCTCTGTTCCGTGATTCACCAGCGGAACGCACAGAATCTGCCTTCCGGGTGAGCGCAGCATAGACGGCAACCCCATGGGCGACCGGAAGCAGGGCGGTCAAATACGTCATGGCATCCGGCGCGGGGCGCAGGCTGACGTTCCGCTCCGTGGCAGCCTGGCTGGCGCGCTGGGCAACAGTTCGGGGATCGCGCCGATAAGCGGCGGCTTTCGCTGCGGCGATGAGGGTTTTGTCGCCGACACCGTCGAAGGTGCCTGCGTCAGGTGCGAGTTCCTCGTCCACGGCGCGCCGATCTTCCAAGGAGAGGCAGGCTGTCTCTTTCACGAGCAAAGTGGCGCGCCATTCATTGAGCTGTCCGGATTCCAACGCAGCCATGGTGCGCGGCATCTCCGTCACCAACGCCTTCGCCAACCCAAGGAGACGTGAGCCCCGGCTTGGTGATTCGCGACGCGCCAACGCTACCTGCGCCCCTGTGCCCTGCCCTTGCTCGGAGATGGGAATGCCGGCCGACGCTTGCTCGCGGCGCTGCGCGAGGTCGAAGGCTACGGCCGCCCTGGCCTGGACACTTGCGATAGCGGACTTCATATCCTCCAAACCACGCAGTTGGTCAATCAGCTCACCGCTGCTCGACCCGAGGCAAAGAGCCTTCAGCAGCCCCGTGAGGGCGGAGACACTGGGCACGGAGCCGTCAGAGCGAAACCCCAACAGCAGGGCATGTGCGTCCGAATCAATCGCTGGCCGCTCACGAATCTTCTCCATGGCCCAACTCTTCCAGCGGGCTACGGGCGCCATAAGGCCGAAATCTCCCTATGTGGAAAACAACCGCATCCCGGGTCCAGCAAACTACCGCAGGCGCGCGTCACCCCTCAGAGCGTCAGCTTCATGCCCTCATGGCTGGCTACAAAGCCGAGCCGCTCGTAGAAACGGTGCGCTGCCGTACGGGATTTGTCGGTGGTGAGCTGCACCAGGGAGCAACCCCGCTCCCGGGCCTGCTCAAGTGCCCACTCGATCATCAGCGCCCCGACACCTTGGCCACGCAGCACGTCCGACACCCGAACCGCCTCGATCTGGGCACGCCAGGAACCCTTACGGGACAAGCCGGGCAGGTAGCTGAGCTGGAACGTGGCCACCACTTCGCCCGCGAGCTCGCCCACCACCAGGAGGTGGGCCGGGTCGGCGTCGATCGCGTCAAAAGCCTTCTGGTAGGGCACTAAATCGGCGGCATCTTCGCGGGTGGCACCCAGCTGGTCATCCGCGAGCAGCGCGAGGATCCGCGGCAGGTCGGCTTTGGTGGCGCGCCGAAGGCTGAAGGTACCAAGCCCGACGTCGGCGGTCATCAACGTGGGCGAGGTACCAGATTCTGCAGTCACCACCCCAGCATGCCATTTAGACCAGAACTCAGTATTGCTAAGTACCGGTACTTAGTTCTACTATGTAGTGGTAGCTAGTAATACTGAGTACTGAAGGAGGTGTCCAATGGGCAAGCAGATGACGGAGATGCTCAAAGGCACACTGGAGGGCATTGTGCTGGCCCTCCTGACCGGAAAGGCAGCGTATGGATACGAGATCACCACGTTGCTCCGGGAGCAGGGCTTCACCGAGATTGCTGAGGGCACCGTGTACGCGCTGCTGGTCAGGATCGAACAAAGGGGGTTGGTGGACGTTGAAAAGCGGCCTTCCGAAAAAGGACCACCCCGCAAGGTGTACACGCTCAACCCCCAGGGCCAAAAAGAACTGAATGAATTCTGGAACACCTGGAGCTTCTTGTCCGAACGGCTTGAACAGCTCCGCAAGGAAGGAAATTAACATGGCAGCAAAATGGATCGAACTGGTCACCGGATCACTCGAACAGAAGAAGCAGTACAAGCAAGCCAAGGCGCGGTTGGATTCCTTGCCCGAGCCCTACCTGACCGTGGCCGCCGCCTTCAACCGGTACTTGATGTACTACGGCGGCGTAACCGAGGGCGACACCATGGTTCAGATGTTCACGGACCTCGCAGACCTTTGGGAACGCGCCGCAATCGACGGCACGCCCGTCAGCGAAATCGTGGGCGAAGACCCCATCGAATTCGCTGAAAGCTTTGCCCAGGCCTACGGCGGAAAGCGCTGGATCGACAAGGAACGCGATCGCCTTAACAAGGCCATCAACACAGCGAAGGAGGCGGAATCATGACCGCTGCAGCAATCAGGGTGGAGGGCATTGAGAAGTCCTACAAGGATCTCCACGTCCTGCGTGGCGTTGACTTCGAGGTGGCGTCGGGCAGCATTTTTGCCCTTCTCGGCTCGAATGGCGCCGGCAAGACCACCATGGTGAAGATCCTCTCCACGCTGCTCACAGCGGATGGCGGGCATGCCGCTGTCGAGGGCTTTGATGTTGCCACCGAGTCGCTCCAGGTGAGGCAGTCCATCAGTCTGACCGGACAGTTCGCCGCAGTGGATGAGGTCCTGTCCGGGAAGGAGAACCTGATCCTGGTGGCGAAGCTGCGCCATCTCAAGGACCCGGCACAGATCGCGGATGAGCTGTTGGCCCAGTTCAGCCTCACCGACGCCGGGGCACGCAAGGTAGCAACCTACTCAGGCGGCATGCGTCGCCGGCTGGACATCGCCATGAGCCTGATCGGCAACCCCAAGGTGATCTTCCTGGACGAGCCGACCACGGGCCTCGATCCGGAGGCGCGGCTTGAGGTGTGGCAGATCGTCAAGAACCTCGCCCATCAGGGGACCACGGTCCTGCTGACGACGCAGTACCTCGATGAGGCCGAGCAACTGGCAGACCGGATCGCCATCCTTCATGAGGGCCGCATCATCGCCAACGGCACGCTGGCCGAGCTGAAGCAACTCCTGCCGCCGGCCAAGATCGAATACGTCGAGAAACAACCGAGCCTGGAGGACATTTTCCTGACCTTGGTTGGCACCGGCACCGGCTCCCAAAAGGCTGGTAACGAGTCAGTAAAGGACAAGTCATGAATACCCATTTCTTCGCAGACACGTCCGTGCTGCTGGGCCGTTCCATGCGGCACATCTTCCGCAGCGTGGACACCATCATCACCACGGCCATCACACCGATCGCGCTCATGCTGCTGTTCGTCTACGTTTTCGGCGGCGCCATCAAGACCGGCACTGAAAACTACGTGAACTACCTACTGCCCGGCATCATGCTGATCGCCATCGCTTCGGGCATCGCCTACACGGCAGTCCGGTTGTTCACGGATATGCAGAGTGGCATCTTTGAGCGGTTCCAGTCCATGCCGATTGCACGCTCCTCGGTTCTGTGGGCACATGTGCTGACGTCCTTGGTAGCCAACGGACTTTCGCTGGTGATCATTGTGCTGGTGGCGCTCCTCATGGGGTTCCGGACGTCAGCCAACATATTTGATTGGCTGGCCATCGCGGGAATTCTGGCGTTGTTCACCCTGGCACTGACATGGATTGCCATTATCGCGGGGCTTTCGGCAAAGTCCGTGGATGGCGCCGGCGGGTTCTCCTACCCGCTGATCTTCCTGCCATTCATCAGCTCGGCCTTCGTCCCGACGGAGACCATGCCGGGCCCGGTCCGCTGGTTCGCAGAGAACCAACCGGTCACCTCCATTGTGAACACCATCCAGGATCTCTTCGCGCAGCGTCCGGTGGGCGGCGACATCTGGGTAGCCCTCGCATGGTGCTTGGGGATCCTGGTTGTCTCCTACGCCTTTGCCACTGCCGCCTACAAGCGCCAGATCGCCTAGTCACCGCAGCATAAGGACCAGCGCCCAACAAAGGCCTAAGCTCCCCCTTCATCAGGGCGGGAGCTTTCGCCATTCAGACCGATTCGCCATTCGTCAGGCATTAGCTATAGCTTTATCGAACAGATTTGTAACGGCCGTCACTATTATGGCGGATCCTTCGAAGGGTTCTTGAACTAATGTCCGACCAGACAACACAGGGGCAGCTCCGCGCCTCCAGCAGGGACAGCGAGCCCCACCTGTCACGCTCGCTCAGCAACCGCCACATCCAACTCCTGGCCATCGGCGGCGCCATCGGAACCGGCCTCTTCATGGGCTCCGGCAAAACCATTTCCGTCGCCGGGCCCTCTGTGATCTTCGTGTATATGATCATCGGCTTCATGCTCTTCTTCGTCATGCGGGCCATGGGACAGTTGCTGCTTTCCAACCTGAACTACAAGTCCTTCAGCGACTTCGCAGGCGACCTCCTTGGCCCCTGGGCCGGCTTCTTCACGGGCTGGACCTACTGGTTCTGCTGGGTAGTCACCGGCGTGGCAGACGTCATCGCGATCGCGGGCTACGCCAACGAACTCTGGCCGGGAATCCAACTCTGGATCCCGGGCATCGCCACCATCATCATCCTGCTCCTCCTGAACCTGCCCACCGTTAAGGCGTTCGGCGAGACCGAATTCTGGTTCGCCCTCATCAAGATCATCGCCATCGTGGCGCTGATCGTTGTGGGCCTGGTGATGATCTTCACTGGTTTCCAGTCCAACGCAGGCACGGCCAGCTTCACCAACCTGTGGAGTCATGGCGGATTCTTCCCCAAGGAATTCATGGGCTTCGTGGCCGGCTTCCAGATTGCCGTGTTCGCGTTCGTGGGCATCGAGCTTGTTGGCACCGCAGCAGCCGAAACCAAGAACCCGGAGCACAACCTGCCCCGCGCCATCAACGCCATCCCCTTGCGCGTGATGCTCTTCTACGTAGGCGCACTCATCATCCTCATGTCCGTCACGCCGTGGACCGAATTCAAGGCAGGCCAGAGCCCGTTCATTGCCATGTTCTCCTTGGCCGGTTTGGGCATGGCAGCCACCGTGGTGAACCTCGTAGTGCTCACCTCGGCCATGTCATCGGCCAACTCGGGCATCTACTCGACGTCCCGCATGGTCTACGGCCTGGCCAACGACGGCGACGCACCCAAGCTCTTCGGCCGCTTGTCCACCCGCAAAGTACCCCAGAACGCACTCTTCCTCTCCTGCGTCCTGCTGCTGGCCGGCGTCGCGCTTCTCTACGCGGGCAAGGACGTTGGCGTGGCGTTCGACATGGTGACCACCGTATCCGCCGTCTGCTTCATGTTCGTCTGGTCCATCATCCTGGCCAGCTACCTCGTGTACCGCAAGCGCCGGCCCGGGCAGCACGCGGCCTCGCCGTTCAAGATGCCCGGCGGCATCCCGATGGTGTGGGTTGTCTTCGCGTTCTTCGCGTTCCTCGTCTGGGCGCTCACCACGCAGCCGGACACACTCACCGCGCTTATGGTGACGCCCATCTGGTTCGCGATCCTCGGTATCGCCTACGCCGTGGTCCGCAAGTCCCCGCTCCACCAGGCCCGCGTGGCCGAATGGAAGGCCATGTCAGAGGCCGAAACCGCGGAAGCGCGCTAACGCTTCAAAAGTAAAGCCCGACGTCGGCACCCACCCTGGGTGCCGACGTCGGGCTTTCTTGATGCAAGCGAGAGAGCGTCCGGCCCCACCACGCGAAAGGTGAGCGAGCGTCAGGCGAAGTACACGCCGATTCGGTTCCCGTCGATTTCCTCAATGCGGATGTCGATGTCGTAAACGTCGTGCAGCATCCCGGCGCGCATGATCTCCGAGGGCGTGCCCTGATGGATGAGCCGGCCGTCCTTCATGGCCAGGATGGTGTCCGAGTAGCAGGACGCGAAGTTGATGTCATGGACCACCAGGACGATCGTCTTTCCGAGCTCGTCGGCCAGCCGGCGCAGCAGCCGCATCATTTCCACGGAGTGCTTCATGTCCAGATTGTTGAGCGGTTCATCGAGCAGCAAGTATTCGGTGTCCTGCGCCAAGACCATTGCGATGTACGCGCGCTGGCGCTGCCCGCCGGACAGCTCATTCACGAACTTGTCAGCCATGGACGTCAGATCCAACTGCCGGATGGCCTCGTCCACGTGCTCAAGATCCTCCACCGTGGGCCGGCCGCCGCTGTGCGGGAAGCGGCCGAAAGCCACGAGGTCGCGGACCGTGAGCCGCATGGTCAGGTGGTTTTCCTGCCGCAGGATGGCCATGGTCTTGGCCAGTTCCTTGCTGGGCGTCGCTGTGACATCCAAGCCAGCCACCGACACTCCCCCGCCGTCCATGGGCTGGAGGCGGCTGATCAGGGAGAGCAGAGTGGACTTGCCCGCACCGTTGGGTCCAATGATGGACGTGATGCCGCCGCGGGGGATCTCGCAGGTGACGTCGTCCAGCACGGTGGTGCCGCCGTAGCGCTTGGTCACGTTCCGGACGGTAATCATGGGCACTTCCCAATCATTTCAGTGAGCCTTTCAGCAACAGGTAAAGGAAGAGGATGCCGCCGGTGAACTCGATGATCACGCTGAGGGCAGTGGCGAACCCGAACACGCGTTCCAGCAGCAACTGGCCACCTACCAAGGCGATGGCGCCAATCAGGACCACCATGGGGAGCAGCCAAGCGTGCCGGAAACCGCGGCAGAGCTGGTAACCGAGGCTGACCACCAGCAGTCCGAAGAACGTCACCGGCCCCACCAGTGCGGTGGAAACCGCCACCAGCAGCGAGCAGGCGAGCAGCACCCGCATCACCACGCGCTTGTGGTCGACGCCCACGTTGATGGCCACTTCCCGGCCCAGCGCCAGCACGTCCAGCGTGTGCCGCATCCGCCACACCCCAACGCACACCAAGGCGATCAGCACCGCAGAAACACCCAGAAGTCCCGGGTCTACGTTGTTGAAACTGGCGAAGAACAGATCCTGCAGGATGATGAATTCACTGGGCTCCATAAGCCGCTGCAGCAGGGAGGAGAAGCCACGGAACAGCGTCCCCAGGACGATGCCCACCAGCAACAGCAAATGCAGTGATCGCGTGGCCCCAGTGAACATCCACCGGTAAAGGAGCACGCTGAACCCCACCATCAGTACGATTTCCAGCCCGAACTTGAGCGTGGACGGAGCCGTGGCCAGCGTCGCAGCACCCGCCACGAACGCCAGCGCCGTCTGCACCAGGATGTACAGCGAATCGAAGCCCATAATGGACGGCGTCAGGATCCGGTTGGCCGTGACGGTCTGGAACAGCAGCGTGGAAACACCCACCGCCGCGGCCACCAAGAGCATTGCCGAAACCTTGATAACCCGCCGCGGCAGGACGTAGGCGATGTTGCCCTTGAGGTCGATGGTCAGGAAAACGGCAACAAGCACGACGGCGGCAATCGCCAACACGGCGATCACCAGTCCCGGCGGGGTGCTTCGGATGGCGTCGCGCCAACGGGTGCGGGCGGACAGGCGGGGTGCGGTCAGGAGTGTTTCAGGCATTGCGTTTCCTCAACAGCAGGAAGAGGAACAGGATGGCGCCCAGGACCGACATGACCATGCCCACCGGCACTTCGTAGGGGAACCGGATGGTCCGGCCGATGATGTCGCAGACCAGCACGAACGCTGCTCCGAACAACGCCGTCCAGGGAACAGCCCGGCGGAGGTTGTCGCCGAAGAGCAGGGACACAATGTTGGGCACTACCAAGCCGAGGAACGGCACGGCACCCACCGTGGTAACCACAACGGCCGAGATCAACGAAACGATCATCAGCCCCAACCGCATGGTGCGCGCGTAGTTCAGACCAAGGTTGGTGGTGAAGTCCTGCCCCATGCCGGCCACGGTGAAGCGGTCGGCAGCAAAGAGGCCCACCAACACCAGGACAGCCACGATCCACAGCAGTTCATACCGCCCGCGGAGCACGCCGGAGAAGTCTCCGATCATCCAGTTACTCAGGGTCTGGAGGAGATCGAAGCGGTAAGCGAAGAATGTGGTGACGGCTGCGATGATGCCACCCAGCATGATGCCTACCAGCGGAATCAGCAGGGTGTTACGGGCAGGAAGGCGCCGCAGGATCGCCAGGAAGAGGGCTGTGCCCAGAACGGCGAACACAGAAGCCACCAGCATCTTGGTGGGAATCGGAGAGTCGGGAGCCAGCACGGTGACCACCAGGATCCCGAGTGTCGCCGACTCCACGGTGCCCACAGTGGACGGCTCAACAAATCGGTTCCGGGCCATGAGCTGCATGATCAACCCGGCAACGGCGACGGCCATGCCGGCCAGGACCACGGCCACGGTGCGCGGCACCCGCGAGACCCAGAAGATTTCCCAGGCACCGGCGTCGTTCGCCAACAGAGCGGGCAGTGAAACATCGCTGACACCCACAAAAATGCTGGCCACGGCGATCACCACCACAACGGCAGCGGCCGCAACCAGGCGGGCAGTTTCGCCAGTCCGGTTGCGGCTTGCTGGCACCGTGGGGCGCACGGCGGTAGTTGTCACGTCAGGATTTCAGGTGGAGCGGTTGTCAGGCGACCGATTCGGCCACTGCGGTGACCATGGCCTGGACGTTGTTCAGGCCGTAGCCCACGATGTACCAGCCTGCGGGATCCAGGTTGATGATCTTGTTGTTCTTGGCGGCGTTGGTGGACTTCACGAGCTCGTTGTCCAGGATGGGGTTGGCGGTGGAGCCTGCGGTGCCGATCGCGGTGTCGCGGTTGATGACGTAGAGGATGTCCGGGTTGGTTTCCTTGATGTATTCGAAGGAGACAGCCTCGCCGTGGGATCCCTCGGACTTGACGTCAGCGGCCGTCGGAACGCCCAGGACATCGTGGATGATGCCGAAGCGTGAGCCCGCGCCGTATGCGGTGACTTCGCCACCGGAGGTCAAAACGATCAGGCCCTTGCCGGCCGAAGCGGCTTTGGTCTTGGTGTCGGCAACGGTCTTGTCCACTTCTGCGAGCTTGGACGCGACCTCGTCTTCCTTCTTGAAGATCTTGCCGAGCTTCTCGGTCTGTGCCTTGAAGCTTTCCATGGGCTTGGCCGCATCAACGGAGAGGTCGATGGTGGGGGCGATCTTGCTCAGTTCCCCATAGGCGCCGGCAGTCCGGCCGGAGACGATGATGAGGTCCGGGGCTGCGGAGCTGACGGCTTCGAAGTCGGGTTCCTTAAGCGAACCCACCTTGGCGTACTTGGCCTCGGAGAACTTCTTGAGTGCCTCCGGGTAGCTGGCCTCGGGAACTCCGGTGGGCTCGACGCCGAGCGCGTTCATGGTGTCCAGGACGCCGAGATCGAAGGTGACAACCTTGGCCGGATTCACGGGAACGTTGGTGGTTGAACCCTGGGCGTGCTCGATGGTGATGGTGCTGGCCTCCTCGGGTTGCGAAGACGCCGTTGCCCCGCCGCCACAGGCCGTAACGGCCAGCAAAGCAGCGCCTGCAGCCAATGCCCCAATGTAGCTCGACAGCCTCTTTTTCACGCCAGTACTCCACTCACTAATAAGTCATAGATGTGTTGCCTAATTGCTTTTTGACTCTATTAGTAAGGTGAGGCTAACTTCAAAACCGAAAGGCCCTCCAGCGGGAATTTGTGACTGAAGTCACCCTTTTTTCTCCCGCTGGAGAGCCTTTGTTACTTTCGAGTGGCGCTTACGCCTCGGCCTGCCGATCCTCCACGAGCTTTTGGACCGCCGGGAAGAGCGGGTGCGACGGCGTCAGTTCCGTGATGCGTTCGACGGCGGCAGCCGCGTCCAGTTCGGACAGCAGCGTGGCAAGTTCCACGGCTTCGTCATCGTTGCCGTCGTCGAAACGCAGCGCTGCGGACATCGCCTCAAGGAGTGCCACTGGGGTGACACCGCGTTCAGCGAGCTCCGCGGCAGGACCAACGAACCGCTCATGCCGGCCCAGTTTCCGCAGCGGGGCACGGCCGACGCGGACCACCGTGTCCGGCAGGTGCGGGTTGGTAAAGCGGGACAGGATCTTCTGCACGTACGCTTCCTGCTCGGCCTCGACAAAGCCGTGCTTGGCCACCAACAGTTCCTTGGTTTCCTCCAGAACCGCCCGGACCTTCGCGGCCACGGACGGATCGGCCATGGCATCGGAGATCTTCTCCAGCCCGGCTTGGTAACCAAAATACGCTGCCGACGCATGCCCGGTATTGACCGTGAACAGCTTGCGCTCAATGTACGGGCCCAGTTCGTCTACGAACGTGGCGCCGGGGATCGTGGGCACCTTGTCACCGAACGGCGTGCGGTCAATGACCCACTCGTAGAAGGTCTCCACCGTGACGTCAAGGCCCTGGCCCGGAGCCTGGTTGGGGACAATGCGGTCCACAGCCGTGTTGGCAAAAACCGCGATGGCGTCCAAATCACCTGCGGAATTGTCCCAAGCCGACAGGATCGCCGTATGCAGGAGGTCCGTGGCGTTGATGGCGTTCTCGCAGGCCATCACGTGGAGAGGCGGCAGGTCTGTGGGACGGGCCGCCAGACCACGGGCGATCACCGGTGCCACGAACTTCAGGATGTGCGGCCCCACCGCCGTGGTGACCACATCCGCCGTCGAGATTTCCTCCACAACAGCGGCCTCCTGCGATGCGGAGTTGAAAGCTCGGAAACCAGTGACGGTCTTGACCGCTGGATTCTCACCAACCTCGTGGACGTCGTAGCTGCCGGCCACCGCGAGCTGGCTGATCAGCGCGTCCGCGACATCCGCGAACACCACCTCATAGCCGGCTTCATGAAGCAGCAGCCCCACGAAGCCGCGCCCGATGTTTCCTGCCCCAAAATGGACTGCCTTCACTATGCATTGACCTTTCTGAACAGCTCCAGGACCTCGTCAACCGTGGTGGCCTCCTCCAACTGGGCAACTTGTGCCTTGTTGGTGAAGATCTTGGCAATGGAAGACAGGATGTGGAGGTGCTCATTGTTGACGCCGGCGACACCGACCACGAACTTCACTTGCTTGCCGCCCCAGTCGATGCCCTCTGGGTAGCGGATGATGGACACGGCCGAGTGGTTGATGTGTTCCTTGGCATCGTTGGTGCCGTGCGGGATGGCCAGGAAGCTGCCCATGTAGGTGGATACGGATTCCTCGCGCTCGTGCATCGCGTGGACGTAGCTGACATCCACGGCGCCGCGGTCCAGCAGGAGCTTTCCGGCCTCGTCGATCGCCGCGTCACGGTCAGTGGCCGTGCCGTTCAGGACCACACTTTCGCGGAGGAGGACACCTTTGCCCCCGGCTGCCTGACCATCGACGGCGGGGGCCGGTTCAGCGGCATGCGCACCGTGGGTGGCGGCTGCTGCGGCCGCGGGCTGTGCGCTGGCTGCGGGGGTAGTGCTGTTGCTGCTCCGCACCAGTTCAACGATCTCTTCGTACTTGGGACTGTTCATGAAGTTGTCCACCGAGTAGTGCACTGCGCTGGACGTGCGCGGCTGGGCGCGTTCGGTGAGGTCCTGGTGCGTGACCACCACATCGTAGTTGTCGTTGAGGTTGGCGATGGCCGAGTTGGTGACCTTGACGTCCGGGAAGCCGGCGGCCTTGATCTTGTTGCGGAGGACTGAGGCACCCATGGCGCTGGAACCCATGCCTGCGTCGCAGGCAAACACGATGTTCTGGACCGGGCGGGTGAGCACGGTACCGGGCTGGGAGCCTGCCGGTTCGCCGGCGCGGTCACCAACAAGCGCGGAGGAGACGGAGCTCTTCTTGCCCTTCATGGCTTCCATGCGGGATGTCGCTGCCGAGAGATCATCCTCGCCCTTGTTCTTGGAGGCACGGAGGATCACCGAGGCGATCAGGAAGGAAACAGCCGTTGCAATAATGACGGCCAGGATGACCCCCAGGTAACTGTCACGCGCGGTCTGGGCGAGCACAGCAATGATGGAGCCCGGAGCAGCCGGAGCCACCAAACCTGCGTTTGTGATTGTAAGTGTCGCGATACCTGCCATGCCGCCACCGATCGCAGCGAGGATCAGGATGGGCTTCATCAGCACGTACGGGAAGTAGATCTCGTGGATGCCACCAAAGAAGTGGATGATCGCAGCGCCGGGCGCTGAAGCCCTGGCCGCACCGCGTCCAAAGAACATGTAAGCCAGCAGGATGCCGAGACCCGGGCCTGGGTTGGCCTCAAGCAGGAACAGGATGGACTTGCCCTCTTCCAAAGACTGCTGGATGCCGAGCGGCGTCATCACGCCATGGTTGATGGCGTTATTGAGGAACAGGACCTTGGCAGGCTCAATGAAGATGGAGGTTAGCGGCAGCAGGCTGTTGTTGATCAGGAACTGGATCACCGCGGTAGCGCTATCAGTGAACACCTTGACCACGGGTGAGATGGCAAACAAACCGAGCAACGCCAACAGCGCCCCCCAGATACCGGCGGAGAAGTTATTCACCAGCATCTCGAAGCCGGGGCGGATTTTGCCATCCCACAGGGCGTCGAGCTTCTTCATGGTCCAGCCGCCCAGCGGGCCCATGATCATGGCGCCGATGAACATAGGAATGCCGGCACCAACAATCACACCCATGGTGCCAATGGCACCCACCACGCCACCACGAACGCCGTGGACCATCTTGCCGCCTGTGTAAGCAATAAGTAGCGGCAGCAGGTACTTCACCATGGGGTCAACGAGGCCCAGGTTTTTGACTCCCTCAGCATCAGTACCGAATCCGCCGAGGACGGGTACTGGAATCCAGCCCTTCTCGATAAAGAGGGCTGTGATGAGGCCCCAGGCGATGAAGGCGCCGATGTTGGGCATGATCATGCCGGACAGGAATGTTCCGAACTTCTGAACACCAACGCGCACGCTGGTGCGGGGCTTCGCAACTGTCTCTGTTGCCATGTGAATTCCTAACGTGTGTCCCGCGGCGGCGCGGGGTCAGTCGATAAAGATCGAGAGAACGCAGCCTTAGGAGCTGCTGGAAATGCGGTGAAGCCATTCAAGGAAAAGCTTCAGTTCAGAGCTGGAAAGTTGGTCTGAATGTGAGGCCTGCAGTGCCGCATTCAGGGCGATTGCCGCAACAACCACGGACGATTTACCGGAGTCGTCCGCTGCGGCGCCACGGGCGGTGTCCGTGGAGACGGCAAAAATCATGGAATCCCGGGTCATCGTTGAGAGCTCGAGGTTCCTTTCTTCCACCGGTTCTGCGATCAGCATGAGCGTGACGCCCACGTTGGCCGCCAGGATGCTACGGGCCGCTTCGCGGGGCGGCACGTTGATCTGACCGGAAATTGCGGCCTTGTTCAGCATTTCCTCCAGAAGCGCTTCAGCATCGGCCACGATTGCAGGGCGGCTTTCCGGCCTGATGTTGCCGAACATCACCAGGTACAGATGCGGCTGGCTCAGCCCGAACTGGACATGGTTATCCCACATCCGCCGGACGTCTTCCAAAGGCTCCCCGGACGGCGCAAAATCCCGCTCCCCCGCCACATACTCTTCAAATCCGGCTGAAACGACGGCGTCGAACAAGCCTTCTTTGTCGCCAAAGTGGTGGTAAAGCGTTGGTGCGGTGACCCCGGCCAGCTTGGTGATCTGGCGCGTTGAGACCGCTGACCCCTCCGAATTCGCCAGCAACTCGGCAGCTGCGCGAAGCAACCGAATTTTAGGCGGAAGCTGGTCATCGAAACTCATAACCGCTACCCTAGCACCTATAGCGTTGCTATATGAGGTGGCTCACAAAGGAATTTTGTAGGCTAGTTTTCGAGGCTCCCGGTGCCGTCGCCGGCGGGTCTGAACCAACAAGCAGGAACAGAGGATTCAGTGCAGAATTTCCAAGGAGTAGGGGTAAGCCCTGGCCGCATCATTGGTTCCGTCCGCCAGATGCCCAAGCCGGTGAGCGAACCGCCGTCGGGAGAACGGTTGGCTGCGGACGTTGCCCCGGAAGACGCCGTCGCAGGCTTGAAGGCTGCCGCGCAGTCCGTCCATGACGAGCTCAAGGGACGTGCGGAGAGCGCTTCGGGCGACGGCAAGGCCGTGCTCGAAGCCACCGCCCTCATGGCCAAGGACACCATGCTCCTGAAGTCGGCGGCGAAGCTGATCAACGCCGGCTCCTCTGCTGAGCGTGCCATCTGGGAAGCCGGCGCGTCCGTCTCCGAGATGCTGCACAACCTGGGCGGCTACATGGCCGAACGCGCAACTGACGTCCTGGATGTGCGCGCCCGCATCGTGGCTGAACTCCGCGGCGTGCCCGCACCCGGCATTCCCGCTTCGGACACGCCCTTCATCCTGGTTGCCGAGGACCTCGCGCCGGCAGACACCGCAACACTGAATCCCGCGGTGGTGCAGGCGCTGGTGACCTCAGGTGGAGGACCGCAGTCCCACACGGCCATCATCGCGCGCTCGCTCGGCCTGCCTGCAGTGGTCGCGGCTCACGGCGTTGACGACATCGCCGACGGAACCGAGATCTACGTCGATGGTGCGGCTGGCTTCGTGGCGGCTTCGCCCTCTGACGAGCACCGGGCTTCTGCCATCGCATGGGCCGAAACGTCAGCCACCCTCGCCGAATTCGACGGAAACGGCACGACGGCGGACGGGCACTTGGTGCCGCTCCTCGCCAACGTTGGTGGAGCCAAGGATGCCGTGGCGGCCGCCGCTTTGGGCGCCCAGGGTGTTGGCCTGTTCCGCACCGAGTTCTGCTTCCTGGAACGTGACACCGAGCCCTCCGTGGACGAGCAAGCCGCAGCGTACAAGGCCGTGTTTGACGCGTTCCCGGGCAAGAAAGTTGTCCTCCGCACGCTGGACGCCGGCGCCGACAAGCCCCTGCCGTTCCTCACGGACGCCACCGAACCCAACCCTGCGCTGGGTGTCCGCGGCTACCGCACCGACTTCACCACGCCGGGGGTCCTGGAGCGCCAGCTTGAAGCCATCGCCCGGGCTGCCTCCGATTCCGACGCTGATGTGTGGGTCATGGCACCCATGATCTCCACGGCTGCCGAAGCCGGACGCTTCGCTTCACTGTGTGCAGCTGCCGGAATCCGGACGCCCGGTGTCATGGTGGAAGTTCCCTCTGCCGCCCTGACCGCTGCCACCGTGCTGCGCGAGGTGGGGTTTGCTTCCCTGGGCACCAACGACCTCACCCAGTACGCCATGGCCGCCGACCGCCAGCTCGGCCCCCTCGCCGAACTCAATACCCCCTGGCAGCCCGCCGTACTTCGGCTCGTGCAGCTCACCGTGGAAGGCGCGGCGCAGGAAAGCTCGGGCCGTGAAGGTGACGCCAAACCCGTGGGTGTTTGTGGTGAAGCAGCTGCCGACCCGGCCCTCGCCGTCGTTCTTACCGGGCTGGGTGTCACCACACTGTCCATGACCGCCCGGTCGCTGGCCGCCGTCGGGACTGTCCTGAAGACCGTGACCCTGGAGCAGGCGCAGGAACTCGCCCGCCTGGCCCTTTCTGCGCCCAGCGCCACCGAGGCCCGCGACTGGGTCCGCGCCAAGCTCCCCGTGCTCGAAGAGCTCGGCCTCTAATTTTCACTTCCGACCTTAGGAGAAACCATGCCCGAACGCACAGCCACCATCGCCAGCCGCTCCGGCCTCCACGCCCGCCCCGCCGCGCTGTTCGCCGAGGCCGCAGGCGAGCAGCCGGTTGAGGTCACCATCGCCATGCAGGGTGACCCTGCCGATGACGCGCTCGACGCCGCCAGCATCCTTTCGCTCATGACGCTCGGCGCCGCGAAGGGCGACGTCGTGGTGCTTCGGGCGGAGGGTGACGGTGCCGACGCTGCGCTGGACGCACTGGTGAAGCTGCTGGAGACGGACCTGGACGCGGAGTAGTTTTAGCTGGGCTGTCCCGGTTAGATGGTTTGCTGCGTGTTGGACGGCAGGAGTCGCCCAACGCGCAGCGAACCATCGAAATGGGTAGCGCTTTCAAACGCACGGCTCACGCTAGGCTTCTGCCATGGCATTGATAGCTCCCCGCGTCACCGCAGGACTCCCCGCCGACGACGCCCGGAATCTGGCGCGCTCCCTCCAGGACAGCGACGACATCACCGTGTTCGTGGACGGCACAGTCCACCGCCTGCCTGATGAGGCGAGGGATGCCGTCGTCGACCTTCTCGCACGGCTGGGCCGCGGCGAAACCGTGACGGTCAGCAGCGTGGAGGAAATGCTTACCACCTCGCAGGCCGCCGAGCTCGCCGGGATCTCGCACACCTATCTGCGCAATATGACCGACCGCGGCGAGATCCCCGTGGAATACCGCGGAACACATCGTCGGATCCGGCAAGCTGCCATCATCGCTTGGCTGGAATCCCAGAAGAAGAAACAGGCTGCCGCGGCGGAGGGCCAAGCCGGCGAAAGTGACGCCGACGCCGACTCATAGGGTCGACAGTGATAAGGATCAAGCAACGATCCCAGCCAACAGGCGGGCACCCCTTAAAGCCGGGGTTACGCTTGATCGGTGGGCAATTTCAAAGGGTGGCATATCGTGGCCGGGTTGGCCGCAATGGCCCTTGCCGCACCCTTGGGCTCTGCCATGGGATTGAACTTTGTGGCAACCTTCATGTTCGCGTGCACAGTGTTCGTGGCCGTTGCGATGTGGACGGAATCAAAAATTGCACGACGCCGGGACGCGGCTGAGGCGTCCGCCGCCGCCGAATCGGCACGCCCGGCAGGCGACCCCAACGAATCCGATGACGCCACAAGGTCCGACGACGCCACAAGGGAGTAGGCATGGGGTTCAATAGCGGTATGGCTTCGACTTCCCCCTCCGTTGTGTGGCCCGTGGTGCATGAGGAACGTCGCGCCCTGATCCGGGACCTTGAACCACTTCAGCCCTCCCAATGGAGGACCCCGTCACTGTGCCCTGGCTGGGACGTCCATGATGTCCTGGCGCACGTGATCGACAGCGCCAAAACCACGCGCCTTAATTTCATTCGCCGGATGATTGCCTCCCGGATGGACTTTGACCGCGACAACGCCGTAGGTGTTGAGCGCGAAAGGACCCCTGACCCGGCTACGACCCTGAGTCAGTTGAAAGCCGTGCTCTCCCGGACATCGGGGCCGCCTGCAGGCCTGGGGACCCGGTTGGTGGAGGCGTTCGTCCACGGCGAGGACATCCGCCGCCCGCTGGGGATGCGCCGCGACTACCCCGCCGCGCACGTGGCCACTGCCCTGCACTATCAGGTGCGGACCAGCACCAAGATGGGCGGAGGCAAGGAGGTGGCAGGAGGCTGGCGCCTGGTGGCCACCGATGCATCCTTCGATCACGGGGATGGCCCTGCTGTGGAAGGGCCGGCCATTGCCCTGCTGCTGGCGGTGTCCGGCCGACCAATAGCAGAGGACGAGCTGAGTGGCCCCGGGGCTCCGGTGTTCTTGCGGCGGACACCATCATGAGGGCGCGGAGCAGGCCGGCAGCAATGCTGTCTGCAGACGTAGAAGTTCTGGGATTGAAGGGGCGGATCCTGTGGGCTGGGGGCACGCCTGAGCCTGCCGCTGTCCCCGCTGCCGGCTCTGAGGCCGATCCCACCGGGCCCGTCTATGTCCTGGTTCACGGCATCGGGGTCTCGCACCGTTATTTGGCCCGGTTGCACACAGTCCTTGCAGCGAGCGCACCCACCTACTCCTTGGACCTCCCGGGGTTTGGAGGGACTCCAAAGCCTGATCGACAGCTTTCGGTGGAGGACTACGGCGCCTTCATTGCGGAGGCCCTCGCTTCCCGCGGCATCGGTTCGTACGTTTTGGTGGGCCATTCGATGGGTGCGCAGTTTGTTATCGAGGCGGCTTTGCATTCACCGGATCGGGTCCGCCAGGTGGTGCTGATGGGGCCAGTGGTTGATTCGCGGCACAAAAACGTGAGGCGCCAGTCCGTGGCTCTTCTCCTTGACGGGATGCTCCGCGAAAGCCCCTCCTCCAATTTGATCGTCACGTCGGACTATCTCCGCTGCGGTCCGCGCTGGTACCTTACTGAACTGCCGGTGATGATGACGTACCCCACCGAGAAACGCTTGACTGGCATCAAGGTCCCTGTGCTGGTCCTAAGGGGAAGCCGCGACAACGTGGCCGGCCCGGACTGGTCGCTTCGGCTTTCGAGGGCCGTTGACCAGGGGCGCTTGGTGGAGATCCCGGGCGTCGGGCATGTAGCGCAACACATGCGACCCCAGGCCGTGGCGGACGCCATCCGGAGTTTCGTTGCAGCGACAGCGCTTCACGGCCAGGCGCCTTGATGAGTCCACGCGTCCCGGCTAGGCTGGCGAAGCCATCGCATTAGTAAGTTTGCTTATGAAAGGGCTGATCGTGACCACTGGAGATAACAAGGACGAGCAAGGCTTCGGCGCAACCGGCGCCACTGGCCCCTACGGTGCCGCAACGCCCCCGGCCACCACCAAGGATGACGTCAACGCCGACCCCGAATTGCGCCAGGACGAAGACGAGGACCCCGCCGCATCCTCCAACCCCGATCCCCTCGACGGGAACGTCACGGGCTTGGAACCCGGCGGAGGAGTGCCTCCGGGAGAAACCCCGCCGGCCGAGGGCAGCATGAGCAGCGACCAAGGACACGAGGAGTAAGCAACTGCGGGCGCCAAGCTAGGGCAGCCCCAGGAGCTCCCCAAGATCATAATCCGCCGGCTCTTCCAACTGGGAGTAAGTGCAGCTCTCCGGCGTTCGGTCCGGCCGCCACCGCCTGAACTGCGTGGTGTGCCGGAACCGCTCGCCCTCCATGTAGTCGTAGGCCACCTCGATGACCAGCTCGGGACGCAGGGGTACAAACGAGAAATCCTTGCCCGCGCTCCACCGGCTTTGGGCACCTGGCATCCTGGAACCGCCGGCTCCGTCGCCCTGGCTGGCCCACTCACCCCAGGGATGCTCGCCCAGTTCAACCTGATACGGCTCGAGCTCAGCTACCAGGCTTTCCCTGCGGGCCATGGGGAAGGAGGCCACCACCCCCACATGCTGGAGCCGGCCGGCGTCGTTATAAAGACCCAACAGCATGGACCCCACAACTTTCGCGGTCTTGTGCCAGCGGAAGCCGGCCACCACGCAGTCCGCAGTGCGCTCGTGCTTGGTCTTGAACATCACGCGCTTGTTGGGCAAATACGTCCCATCCAGGGGCTTGGACAGCACACCGTCCAGGCCTGCGCCTTCCAACTGCACGAACCATTCCTTTGCACGCTCAAGGTCCGTGACTGCAGGGGTGACGTAAACGGGCGGCTCCGCCTTGGCGAGCGCATGTTCCAGGATGGCCCGACGCTCCGAAAAGGGAGTGCCCATCAGGTCGTCATCGCCGAGGGCAAGGATATCGAACGCGATCATGGACGCCGGAGTCTTCTCGGCGAGCATCCGGACCCGGCTGTCCGCGGGGTGGATCCGCTGCTGCAGCACCTCGAACTCCAGCCGGTTGCCCTCGATCAGGACAATCTCGCCGTCGATCACGCATTTGTCCGGAAGGTTCTTCCGCAGCGCCTCCACCAGTTCGGGAAAGTAGCGGGTCATGGGTTTCTCGTTGCGACTGCCCAGAATGATCTCATCGCCGTCCTTGAAGACTATGGTCCGGAAGCCGTCCCACTTGGGCTCGTAGTGCCCAACATCGGGGATGGCCGGAACGGATTTGGCGAGCATGGGCGAGACGGGTGGCATCACAGGCAGGTCCATAGACAATGTCTACCTGCCGGTGCACGCGGAAGCTAGTCCCAGGCGATGGATATCTTGGCCGTGGTGGCTGCCGCACCGGGAGCTCCCAGCGCCGGCCCCGAAGCCTAAGCGCCAGGACCCTCTCATCCGGGGAGGCCTACCGTCCGTTATATTAATGTGACTTTACTTTCCGGCTCATGTACCGTCGTAGGGCGACCCGTATCTCCGCTGGGCCGCTTCCGGAATGACGCCGAGCTCTGCCGCATTCCGGAATCCGCCAGACCCGCGGCAGAGGCGGGGGACCCAAAAGTTCCCGGACTTTCCCAAGTCCTTGGGGTGAAGCCGCTACGGCGGCCGGACGGCCTCGTCCGAACCCGACAGCTAACCTCGAAGGCGTTGAGAGGCAACCACCATGTCCCCAACCATGGATCAGCCGCGCCGCGCCGAGACTGAACGCGGGCGCACCAAGCCAACCGGACGCCGTCGGGCCCACCCCAGCGGATCCCCCCTCAGCGCGCAGCCAGACACTGTGGCCGCACCCGGAACGACAAGCACGACGCCGGAGGCCGCCACCGCGGCTATCCCAGCCGTCGCAACACCCACCACGCGTGCAGCCGCGCGCGCGGCCGAGCGGGAGCGTGCGGCACGGGCCGTGATCGCGCCTGAAGCACCGGCCTCGCAGCCGGCACCGGAAACGGCCGCACAGGAGGAACCCGCAACTGCGGCGATTCCCGTCGTGGAGGCAGCACAGGCTGCAGCTCCGGCCTCCACTACGCCAGGGCCTCCTACCGCGGCCATTCCCATCGTGCAGCAGGCCGCCCCGAACCACGGTTCTCAGGAACCCGACACCCCGGAGCCCGTAACTGCCGCCATTCCGGTGGTGGCCGAGTCCGCCCGCACTGAGCCACCGCGGGGCAAGTCCCCTGCCCAGGTCGCGGCGGCCGCAACGGCCTCGGCAGCACTGGCGAGCCGCAAGGACCTACGCAAACCGGCAGCTGCGCCCACGGCCGCCAAGTCGGGTTTTGGCGGCTCTTCGCCGGGCCGGGAACCCCATACGGTCCTGCGGAAAGCTGCATCCGTCAAACACATGAGCCAGCGCATGGCCGTGGTGGCCGGCGCCCTCGGGCTGGTCCTGACAGCCGGTACCCTGGGGCAGGCCCTCGAGCTGCCATTCTTCGGCCAGGAGACCCCCTCCCAGGAAGCCAGCGGCGCCGACCGGAATTCAGGCTCCGCGGCTCCCGCGCCCAGCGCCTCCTATTCAAGGGCATCATCGCCCTCCGCGTCAGCTGCTGCGACGTCGGCAGGCGGCCAACCGGCCACGGTTCCGGAGGCACCCGCACCAGGGGCGCCGTCGTCGGTTCCCACCCCGAAAGTTTCCTTGGCCGACCCCGTATGGGTCCCGTCCGCAGTGCCGTCAACCATCGCCGCGGACCCGGCCACCGCCAGCCCGATCCCAACCCAGCCGGCGCCGGCACCCAGCGAGGTGCCGTCGGACACGATCACCACGCCACCCACGACGCCGACGCCCACAACCACACCGACGGTCACACCCACGCCGGCTCCTACCCCCACGCCGACGGGGACTCCCACGCAGACCACCAAACCCAAGCCCTCGGGCAAGCCCAGTGCGGCCACCGCGCCGCAGCCCTCCGGGACGGCACTTGAAGAAATCCTTGACGCGGCAAAGGACACCCTCAAATGAGCACCCGCTTGCCACGCACCACCACGCATGTGGGATGGCACAGCCGGTACTGCAGCAGCAGCCGGACGGCCACGTTCCGGCGTCGATTGGGCCGCTGGAGCTGCCAGCGGCTGAGGCGGCCGTAAAGCAAGACCATGCCAATGAGCAGGCGCCCGCACCGGGCGCCTGCTCATTGTTCTTGACAACCTCAGATCCGCGGCCGGCCGGCCCAGCGGCGGGCTTTCAAGGCAGCGTGCAATTCGACGCGGATCGCTCCGCTCAACGGGTCAGCGCCGATGAGCTGCCGGATCCGGCCGAGCCTGTTGTAGATGCTGCTCCTGTGGAGATGGAGTTTGGCCGCGACGTCCTGCACTGAACCATCACTGTCATAGAGGAGTTCCAGGACGGGCAGGAGTTCGCCGTTCTTGTCCTGGTCCTCCAGCGTTCGGAAGTGCACGGAACCTGTGTCGTCCCAACCTCCGGGTGCCAGCAAGCGGTCGAAGAGCTGATAGACGCCTACGGACCGGCTGTCCACGAGCTCGCCGAGGGGTTGATCGACGGCGGCAGCCTGCGCTGCAACCTTGGACTGCCGGTACGCTCCTGCGAGCTGCCGGATCACCTGGAACGGCTCGCTGATGCCCAGGATCACCCGGTCCACCGCCCTGCCGGAGCGCTTGGCGAGTTCCAGTTGATAGTGGACCAGCACCTGGGCGTGGTCCGCCCGACCACCGGACTCTCGAAACAGGACCACGGAATGCGTCTCCGTTCCGGCGCTGAACAACGCAGCGTTGACGCCGATGGTGGACTGCAGTGCAGCTGTTCGGTGCGTCAGGGTTGCGGCGAGGGGATCGACGTCGGACCTCGCGCCGTCCGCGTCCAGGATGGTCACCAGTTGCCATGGACCGCGGCCTTGGATCTCCTTCCACCCGGCCACGGCCGCCACGGCATTCGATTCGCCACTGCAGGCCGAGAGGAACTCCTGCTCACGCCTGCGCCGGAATTCCGACTCTGCAGTGTTGGAATCAAGGAGCAAACCCGCCAACAGGTCCAACTCATCACGCACGCCGGGCAACTCGGCGAGTATCGCCGTCGGACTTTGCTCTTCAACGTCCAGCTGGACCCACAAGTAGCCCACGCGGAAGCCGCGCACCAGGAGCGGCACGCAGACGCGGCCCAACATTCCGAGTTCCTCGTTGGCGGGAACGACGACGGGACGCACCGCCGTGGCGATGCCGTGGGACAGTTGCCACACGCTGACGTCGCTGGGGACACGCTTGCTGAGGAGGAAGTTCACGCGGACGCGGTCGGCGTGCGACTGGTTGGAGCTGTACGCGAGGAGGACGCCGTCGAGGTCTTCGAGGGACAGGCCGCGGCCCAGCTTCAACGCCACGCGTTCAACGATCTGTTCCACGTCCTGCTGCATCAGGAAAGCGTACCAACAGCAGGCGACACCTGACGCTCCAGGGCTCGACAAATGTCGAGCTGCAGAGGTGAAGATCCTTGAGTTTCCGGGGCGCCTCCGCCTGTCCGCGGCAAAACCCATGTCGCCTGCCTCACAGCCGGATTTATTCTGGAATCACAGCCCGCAACACATTTTCGGCCGAAAAGGCCGCTAACGATGGAGCCCACAGATGATCATCGGCGTCCCCAAAGAAATCAAGAACAACGAGTTCCGCGTAGCCATCACGGCCGCAGGTGTCCACGAATTCCGCACCCACGGACACACCGTTCTGGTTGAGCGTGGCGCAGGCCTCGGCTCGGGCATCACCGACGAGGAATACTCGATCGCCGGCGCCGAAATCGTCAACGAAGCTGACGACGTCTGGGGCCGTGCGGACATGGTCATGAAGGTCAAGGAGCCCATCGCGGCCGAGTACCACCGCTTCCGCAAGGGCCTCATCCTCTTCACCTACCTGCACCTCGCCGCAGAACCGGAGCTCACCGCCGAGCTCATCAACTCCGGCGTCACGGCCATCGCTTACGAAACCGTGCAGGAAGGCCGCACCCTTCCGCTGCTCGCTCCGATGTCCGAGGTAGCAGGCCGCCTGTCCGTCGTGGTGGGCGCTTCCTCGCTGATGGCTCCCGCCGGTGGCAAGGGCGTCCTCCTGGGCGGCGTACCGGGTGTCCGCCCGGCCAAGGTTGTTGTCCTCGGCGCCGGCGTTGCAGGAACCAACGCCGCTGCCATGGCGCTGGGCCTTGGTGCTGATGTCACCATCATGGACATCAACATCAACCGGCTGCGTGAACTCGACGCCCTCTACCAGGGCCGCCTGAAGACCGTTGCCTCCAACGCCTACGAGATCGAGAAGTCAGTCATCGATGCAGATCTCGTCATCGGTTCCGTCCTGATCCCGGGCGCCAAGGCTCCCAAGCTGGTCACCAACGAGCTCGTTGCCCGCATGAAGCCGGGCTCGGTCCTGGTGGACATCGCTGTTGACCAGGGCGGCTGCTTCGAGGACACGCACCCCACCACCCACCAGGAACCGACGTACAAGGTCCACAACTCGATCTTCTACTGCGTTGCCAACATGCCTGGCGCTGTTCCCAACACCTCCACGTACGCACTGACGAACGTCACCCTGCGCTACGCCGTGGCACTGGCCAACCTGGGCGTCAAGGCTGCCTTCGACCGCGACCCCGCGCTGGCTGCCGGCCTCAATATCGCCGCCGGCCACGTGGCACACCACTCCGTTTCCGAGGCGCACAACCTGCCCCTCGTCAACGACTGGCACACCCTGGTCTCCGCGTAGTTCCAAGGCCTGACAAACACGACGGCGGGGTGCGGCTTCCACACGAAGCCGCACCCCGCCGTCGCGGTTTAACCCGCACCGTTATCCACCCCGGTAGTTCTCCCCATGGCAGCCCTGTTCCGCAGTAGTTATGCTCGGGAGACGCCTGGTGCCACGACTGGTCCGCAGGTTTTTACCAATGTCGCTACGTTCAGGGGATGCGTGATGGGGCTGAGTACATAATGGGGCAGGGACTGGTAGGCGCCGACGTCGGTGATCTCCGCCGACTCTCGGCAGTGATGGACTCCGAAGCTGAGAAGATCACCACACTTCAACAGCAGCTCAATGTGCTCATCCAGAATGGCCACTATTGGCGGGGAAACGATGCCGAGCAATTCCGCAGCAACTGGCACAGCCAGCTGTACGGACGGCTCGGTGCGGCAGCGGTTTGCCTCAAGGACAACGCCCGCGCCCTGAAACTCAATGCCGACCAGCAGGAGCAAGCCTCGCTGGGCGGGGCGGGACGGGGGCTTGGCGACGGAAAGGGCAGAAGCCCCTCAGGGCCGCTGGGATTCACTTTTGATCCCACCACCTTCGGTCCGGTCACTGTGGAAGGCAATGGCGGATTCGACAGTCAGGCATCGGGCGAAACGCACGGATCCATGGGGCCGGGCGGAATCGCGATTGGTGGCTCCGGTGACGCGTCCACTGGCGGTGAGATGACGTGGACAGCGGAATCCGGATACGGGCCGGTGGACACCACTGTCACCAACGAAACATTCATCGGAGCGCGCGCCAACGGCGAGTTCGATGCAAGCGTGCCCTCCGGGCTGCGACTCCCCCATGCCAGCGCCACCGGCGAAGCTTTTGCAGGGGCCGAGAACACCACCACCGTGCGGTCCGACTTCTTCGATGGCTGGGTCACCAACACCTCTACCACGCGAATGATGACCGGAGTAGAGGCCAGCGCACACGCCGAAGCGACCAGCCCATTCCTGTTTTCTGCGGGCGGTGAGGGTTTTGCCGGTCAGAAGGTCACGATGGATAACAAGACCGACTTCGCCGGAGGGCTGTTCTCCCTGGGGCAGGGCGGAGAACTGCGCGCCGGTGCCTGGGCAAGCGCCGGCGAAGGCGAGCTGAGCGTCAAGGGCAGCGAGACAACCGGTACAGCCTTCAGCGCAGGTGCCGGAGCGGAACTGACCGGGAGCCGGTACGTCGAAGTTTTGGGCCAGACGCTGACCCTCAACGCGACAGTTGCCGCCGGAGCCGGGGAGGGTCACTTCTTTACGGCTTCCATGGACGAAGACGGACTGACCCTCGGCGCGGGTGCCAAGATCACTGCGGAGCTGGGACTGGGAGCAGGTGGCCAGATCACCATCAGCCCGTCCGGGTTCGTTGATTCAGTGACCGGGTTCGTCGACTTCCTCAGCAAATAGCTTCCTGCACTGACAGCGCTCCGAAAGGGCTCCCATGACATCGCACCAGGTTTTCCCATCCGCCGAGTTCCCCGCCTACCCCTCCATCAAACTCAACGCGCCCGCGGGATGGTCCCAGCAAGTTGTCCCCGATGCGGTGGGCGCCCTGATGGCACCCGCTGCGGAAGGACGCTACACGGCGAATGTGGTGATTTCCGTGTCGCGCCGCTTGCCCGGCTATCAGCTCAGGGACATCGCCGCGTCCGTGGACTCGTTCCTGGACGCCTTGCCGGATGCAGTTCTGCTGGGCACGGAGCCGGTGGTGATCAATGGCCGGGATTGGCACGTACGCGAAGCACGCTACACGCATCCGCAGGCCGGCTCGCTGGCCCAGTTCACCGCCGTCACGGTAGTTCACCACGAGACCGCAGCGGATATTGTCCAGCTGACGGGCAGTTGCCAGCCCACTGAAGGCAACGACGACCTCAAGGCCATCTACTCGCTGGTTGCCAGCGCGGACGTTACGCCAGCGTCCTAGCCTGCTCAATCAGCTTCAGCACCGCAACGGAGCCGTCCGGATCAACAGGCAAGGGAAGCGCCGAGGCTGTGCCGCCGTCGTCGAGCTTTTCCGCCAGAATCCGGTAGAACTCGGGGTAGGCGCCACGCTCTGTGGGGACTTGGATGCGCTGCCCGTTCAGTTCCAGCGTGCCATGGTTTTCTGCGGGTTCGACGCCGTACCGCGCGTCCGTAGGGAGCCCGCCTCCCAGCACGTAGGGCTCCTGGGGGTCGGTGCCGAACTTCACGAAGCCACCCTCGGTGCCGAGGACGCGGAAGCGCGGGCCGTGCAGGTGGCTGGTCAGGTTGATGGTGACATGGCTGACCACGCCGGACTGGTGCCGGAGTGCCAGGAAGACATCGTCATCGACGCTTTCCTGGGGACGGCGCGCCTGGATTTCCGCGTAGGTGACGGTGGCTGGACCAAAGAACTGCAGGCACAGGTCAAGAACGTGGGTGCCGAGGTCGAACAGGACACCGCCGCCGTCTTCCGCAGTAGCACTGGCCTTCCAGGCTTTGGCAATCTCCGGCGCCCAACGCTCCATTCCCACCTCGAACCTGGTCACTGTCCCCAGCGTTCCGGCGTCGAGCAATTTCCTGACGGTGAGCGAGTCGCCGTCCCAGCGCCGGTTTTGGTACACGGTGAGGACACGGCCCAATTTCGCCGCCAGTCGGATCAGTTCCTCGCCCTCGGCGCTGCGGACCGTGAACGGTTTGTCCACGACGACGTCGAGCCCGGCTTCCAGCGCGGCTTTCGCGAGCGGGAAATGGGTTGCGGGCGGTGTGCCCAGGACGATGAGGTCCAGCTGGTCAGCCAGCGCCAGGATGTCCTCCGGCGTGCTGACAATGGTGGCCTGCGGGTAGCGGTCCTTGGCCTTGGCTTGGCGCGACTCGTCCGAGGTGGAGATGACGGCAAGCTCATATGCAGGGTTGCTGGCAATGAAGGGCGCGTGGAAGACGCTGCCCGACAGGCCAAAACCTGCCACGGCGGTACGGATCGGCTGGGAAGTCATGACCCTAGGCTACCGACCCTCTCTCACATAACAGCCCTTTCACGCCAACCCTCTATCACCGGGTGAGAGAGAGTCCGACCCAAGCACGCGGGACGTGAGAGAGCGTGGGGACGGCGAAGGCCGGGAACCTCCCCGACCCGATGAACAGGTTGGGGATGTTCCCGGCCTTCTGGAAACTACATCTTGGACAACTACAGCGGGGAGGCTACTTCTTGGCGCCCTTTTCCCAGCCGAGGGTGGTCCAGTCCGGAACGTTGGAGAGGCTCTGGAACAGGGACGGGCCGTAGTTGGCCAGCCCCTTGCGCACGAACTGGATCTCCGGGCCGTTCATCACGACGCCCATGGAGAAGTACTTCTCCATGTGCTTCTTCTCTACCTCCATGGCGGCCTTGTTGCGCTCGGCGTCATCCGCGATGCTCGAAAGTCGCTTGATCTCGGCATCAAGTTCAGCGTCGCCCAAGCCATTTTCGTTGGTCTCGGAGTCGTAGTACTGCTTCACAGCGTCGGTAGCGTCCGGGCCAACGGTGTACCCGGAGATGGTGACATCGAACTCGCGTGAGCCAACAACCTTGCCGAAGTCAGCGTCGCCGCGCTGGTCGATGGAAACATCCATGCCGGCGGCCTGGAGCTGCTTCTGCAGGGTCTGGGAGGTGGCAGCGGTAGTGGGGTCGTCACCGAAGTTGGTGATCTTGAAGGCGACCGGGACGCCATCCTTCGCCATGATGCCCTTGTCGTTGGCCGTGTAGCCAGCGTCGGTCAAGACCTTCTTGGCTGCATCTGCTCCGGTGTCCTTCACGGGGTAGTTGTCCTGGTAGTACTCGGAGAACGGCATGAGCATCATGGAACCTGAGCTCTCTTCGGACCAGTTCAGGCCGTTGAAGCGGACATCGCGGATGGCCTTGCGGTCGACGGCGGTGAAGATCGCCTTACGCACGGCAACGTCGGTGAGGGCAGGGCGCTTGGCGTTCAGGTTCAAGCCACCTGCGAACAGGCGCTGGCCACGACGGATCTCGGAGTCGGTGGTCCCTTCGAGCTGCTTGTAGCGCCCCAGGGTGCGGCCGTTGGCTGCGTCGATTTCGCCGTTCTTGAAAGCGGCGATGGTTGCACTCGGCTCCATCTGGCGCCAGATGACCTTCTCGAGGACCGGCTTCTGGCCCCACCACTTCTCGTTCGGAACCATGGTGACCGTCTTGGCGGTGGTGTCGTAGTTTTCAACCTTGAACGGGCCGGCCATCCACTCGGGGTGCATGTTGCCCGCGAAACCGGTGTTGAAGGTCTCCGCGGAGTTATTGGCCGGGTGGATCAATCCGAAGAAGAGTGAGTCCAGCGGGTAGACAGGCTGGGTGGTGGTAACAACGACTTCCTTGTCGTTGGCGCCGGCCTCGACCGAATCAACGAAGGCGTAGTTGCCTGCCGTGACAATGTCGATGGCCTTGTCTTCACCCTTCAACATGTTCCAAGTGTTCTGGAACGTCTTGACGTCGATCGGTGTGCCATCGTTCCAGGTGGCCTTCTCGTTGACCTTGATGGTGATGGTCTGCTTGCCATCCTTGACTTCGCTCTTGACCTCTTCGCAGAAGTCCTTGTTGGGCTCTGCCTTGCCACTGAAATCCAGTTTCCAGCAGCCACCGATTCCACCGCTGCTGATGGCAGCCGGGTTGACCGGTGTCAGCAGTGCAGAAGTATCCGCGCTGTTGCCGACATTGGAGAAACCATTGAAGTCCGGTCCAATGCTGCCCACGCCCAGGGTGACAGTGCCGCCCTGCTCAAGATCTTTTGCTTCCTTGGCGTTGACGCTGATCAGCTTGCTGATGTCGCCGCCACTTTCTTCTGCCTTCTGCGAGGCCGGACCCGACGGCGTTCCCCCGCCGCAAGCGGTCAGCATGAGCGTTGCTACGAGCGCTACGCCGCCAATCGTCGTGTACTTCTTCATGGTTTGCCCTTCGTGTTTACGACTGAAATATCTTTGCGAGTTGAGACCAGGGATGTATTCAATGCTTCATATGTCGTCAGGCATGCACCACCAGCATGTCGGCATCCAGCTCTCCGTCCGGGAAGAAGCAGGCGAAGTCCTGCGCGCCTTCCTTCTCAGAAGCCAATGGCGGCTCCAGAGTAAGGCACTTCTCCTGCTTTGCGGCAGGTAGTGCGGCGAACACGGGACAACGGGTGGCGAAATTGCATCCCTTGGGAGCATCAAGCGGGCTGGGAAGGTCACCCTGCAGGATGATGCGTTCGCGGGTACGTTCCAGGTTCGGGTCGGGCACCGGGATGGCGGACAAAAGCGCCCGGGTGTAAGGGTGGCGCGGATTGTCGAAGACATCGTCTACGTCGCCGGTCTCCACGATCTTGCCCAGATACATCACGGCAACCCGGTCTGAAATGTGGCGGACCACGGAGAGGTCGTGGGCCACCATCAGGTAGCTCAGCCCCAACTCGGCCCGGAGCTTGTCCAACAGGTTGATAACTCCGGCTTGGACGGAGACGTCCAAGGCAGAAACCGGCTCGTCCAGGACCACGAGCTTGGGATTGACCGCCAGAGCCCGGGCTATGCCGATACGCTGGCGCTGGCCGCCGGAGAACTGGTTGGGGAAGCGGTTCACGTGGTCAGGCTGCAGGCCCACCAGCTTCATGAGTTCCATGATGCGTTTCTTGATGGCGGCCTTGGGCATCCCGAGGTTTTCCAAGGGCTCAGCCAGGACTTCATACACGGTGAAGCGTGGATCCAGGGCGCCGGTGGGGTCCTGGAAAACCATCTGCATTTGCTTGCGCATGGCCATCTTGGTCTTGTGGTCGGTAGCCACTTTGTTGCTGACGCCCCCGATGATGACTTCGCCCATCTGATCCGGGTGGAATTCCATGATCTCCAGGAGCGTGGTGGTCTTACCGCAACCGGACTCGCCCACGATGGAGACGCACTCGCCCTCGCGGATGTCGAAGCTCAGCCCGTCCACGGCCTTGACCGTGCCGATCCGCCGCTTGATCAGGGCACCCTTGAGCAGCGGGAAGTGCTTTTTTACATCCTTGAGTTCCAGGACCTTGTCGCGCTCGACGCGGGCAACGCCGTCGAACTTTGACACCGGCTTGGGCGGCGCGTGGAAAATCTTGTGGGCGTCAGCGTCGCCGCTGAGCTGGTCTGCCTTAATGCAGGCTGCCTTGTGACCCAAAGTCTGACCTTCAACTCCGGGCACCGGGAACAGTTCCGGTTCGCCCTGAAGGCAGGCATCGCTCACCATCGGGCACCGAGCGGCGAAGGAGCATCCAGTGACGGGCAACGCCAGGTTGGGCGGGGTCCCTTCGATGGGCACCAGCGACTGCTTGCCCGAGGTATCCACACGCGGCACGGCCCCGAGCAGGCCCAAGGTATATGGCATCCGGGGGTTGTAGTAGATGTCCTCCACAGTGCCGGTCTCCACCGGCTTGCCCGCGTACATCACCATGATGTCGTCGGCCATGCCCGCTACGACACCGAGGTCATGGGTGATCATGACGACGGCGGCGCCGGTCTCCTCCTGCGCCGTGTGCAGGACTTCCAGCACCTGCGCCTGGATGGTGACGTCCAACGCCGTCGTGGGTTCATCAGCGATGAGCACCCGAGGATCGTTGGCAATCGCGATGGCGATCATGACGCGCTGGCGCATGCCACCGGAAAACTCATGTGGGAAGGCCTTCAGCCTGTCCTTAGGGCTCGGGATGCCCACCATGCGTAGAAGGTCGACGGCGCGGGCTTCTTTGGCCTGCTTGCTCATGGTGGGATTGTGGACCGTCAGCGCCTCAATGATCTGGTTGCCCACCGTGTAGACGGGCGTCAGCGAGGACAGCGGATCCTGGAACACCATGGCAATGTCACTGCCGCGGTGCTTGCACATGGCTTTGTCAGACAGGCCAAGGAGCTCCTTGCCCTTGAAGCGCACGGAGCCGGTGATGTCCGCGGTTTCGGGGAGCAGTCCCATGACGGCCATGGACGTCACGGACTTGCCGGAGCCGGACTCACCCACGATGCCCAGGGTCTTGCCGGGCATGAGGTCGAAATCCACTCCGCGGACAGCATGGACCACGCCGTTTTCGGAGTTAAAGCGAACGTTGAGGTCGCGAACGCTGAGGACGGCGTCGCCGGGAGCGTAAAGTCCAGCGTCACGGAGGCGTTCGGCCGGCGTGTGGGAGATGTTGGTGCTCATTTGTTGACCTTCTTTGCGGTCTTGGTCTTCGCCCGGCCGATGGAGCTGGAGCTGGGGTCGAAGGCGTCGCGGAGGCCGTCGTTCATCATGGCCAACGATCCGGTCAGCAGGAACATGACAGTCAGCGGCACCCAGAACATCCACGGGAAGGAGGACACTTGGCCCGTGGCCTGGCCAATCAGGACACCCAGGCTGACGTCTGGAAGTTTGATGCCGATGCCGATGAAGGAGAACGCAACTTCGGCCAGGATTGCGCCGGTGATGCCGCGGGTGAAATCGAGCACCAGCAATGAGCCAATGTTCGGAACCAGGTGGCGCCACACGATGCGGCGGGACGGGACGCCCATGTACTTGGCGGCTTTGACGTAATCGCGCTGCATGAGCGACAACGACAGCGAACGCACCAGGCGGGCAGTTCCCATCCAGCTGAAGAACAGCAGGACGACGACGAGCAGGAGCCAGCTGGGGAGGTCCTTCAGACCACCGCTGCCGCTGGTTGCAACGGCCACCACCAGGATGGCGGGCATCATGATGAGTGCTTCGAGGATGAACAGCATGGTGGCGTCCACCTTGCCGCCGAAGAAGGCCATGGTGCAGCCATACACCGCGGAAATCAGCACGGAAATGCCGCCCACGATCAAGCCGATGAGGATGGAAGTCCGTGTGCCGTCCACAATGAGCGCCATGAGGTCGATGCCGGCCTGCGTGGTGCCCAGCAGGTGGTCCGGCGAGGGCGGCATACCAATGTTCAACGGATCAAGCGTGTCTTTGTCCCACGACGTCAGGAACCCGCCGAAAATCGAGAAGAGGAACAACGCGAGGAAGATGAACAACCCGGCGACGGCGGTACGGTTCCGCATGAAGCGACGGAAGATGATGCGGGACTTGCCGATGACGACGTCCTGGTCGCCGACCCGGGATTCGTCGATTTCCGCAATGGGATCGATGATGTTGGTCATTACTGGACCCTCACTCGTGGATCGACCAGCGTGGTGGCGAAGTCGGCAAGGATGGCCCCGATCGCGAAGATCACGGAGCCGTAGGCCAGCGTGGCGGTGGCGACGTTGACATCCTGCAGGCTGATCGCCTGGATGCTCCAGAGGCCGATGCCCGGCCACGCGAAGATGGCCTCGGCGAAGAAGCCGCCGGTGAAGATCGCCGGGATGGTGAACGCGATGCTCTGGGCGACCGGGATGAAGGAGACGCGCAGGGCGTGCTTTCGGATGGCCTGGTTGCGGGTGAGCCCCTTGGCCCGTGCTGTGCGGACAAAGTCGGCATTGACGTTGTCCAGGAGGTACTGCCGCTGGGCGATCTGGTAACCGGCCCAACCAAAGATGGTCATCGCGAAGGTGGGCACGGCGTAGTGGGCAACCAAGTCCACGAAAGCCGGCCAGCCAGGGTCGATTCCCGGCGTCGAAATTCCCGTCACGAAGAAGATGCGCTCCCCAACGGCCTCGTTGATGCTGATGGCGCCGAGCTGCACCAGGAAGTAGGCGATGGGCGCTGGGAGGATGTGGACCAGGTAGCTGTAGGACGTGATGACACGGTCTTGGAACTTGTACTGGCGTGCGGCGGAATAGACACCGAGTGCGACGCCGATGACCAGGGTCAGGATGATGGAGGCGATGAACAGCCGGGTGGAGACCATCACGCGGTCCGCGAACTCGGCGTTGACGAATGCGCCGTTGGGGCTGCGTCCCCAGTCCCAGCGGGTGACGATGCCGCCAAGCCACTGAATGTACCGTTCCCAGGGGTTTAACTCCGGGTCAAGTCCCAGTCCACGGAATGACGCTGCTACCTGTTCCGGGGTTGGCCGCGGAATTTTCTCTTGCTCCAGAACCGCCGGCTTGAGGGAGGAGACTGCCAGGAAATACCCGGCGCTGGTGGTCAGGAAGATCATGATCAGGTAGATGCCCGACCGCTTCATCAGATATTTCAGCATGTCGGGCGGCTGCCCCGAATCGTGGCAAAACTCAATGCTCGTCCTTCCGCGGTTCCCGGCTGTGGCCGGCGTCAGCTACGAATTGATGCAGCGGGTTCTTGGGTCCCCCACACCCCTTCAGTGATCACCAGCCCTGTATGGCATGCGTCACATTCAAGAGGAAACTACCACAATAACTGCTTCACGTTTTGCTTCCTCGCGTCCAGTTTCCCGCCTGCAGCCAGATTGTTATGTGCAGACTGCGTCACGTTACCGACGCCAATGGCACTTATGCGCCTGAAGTAGCGGCAATGGGGGCGCTAACAGAGCGGGGCGGCGGGTTGCGCGGCCGGCAGTGGCGGAGCGCGGCCGGCAGTGGCGGAGCGCGGCCCACCCGCGGGCAGTCAGGTGGCGGGCAGCAGCCGCGTGATCAGTTCGCGCCAGGAGTCCGTGAGGCGCGTGGGTGAAATGCCGCGCACTCGGACGTCATCGACAATGCGCTCAGGGTCCAGGGCATAGGTCAGGGACATGGCCATCACCCAGGGATCAGCAATCCCGGCCTCGCGGAGCAAGATCTCCATGTGGCGGTGGGAGAGCTTGGTTGCGGGGACATCGAACCTGTTGCGGGTGGCAGCACCCGCCGCCTTCAGGAGTTCGCCGTTTTCCAGGACGAAGAAGATCCGCCCTTCGCCGAACGCAATCAGTCGTTCCTTTGCGGCGGCGCCTGGACCCAGCGGCGGTGGCCCGAACATGAAGCCGTGTTGAAACTCGGATTCAGAATCGCTCAACAGAGTCATCATGAGCCCCGCCCTGCTGCCGAACCGGCGGAAGACAGTGCCCTTGCCTACATGGGCCTTACAGGCGAGCGCGTCCATAGTGAGTGCTTCCGCGCCGAACTCAGCCACCAGGTCCCGGGCAGCGTTGAGAAGGCGCTCACGATTTCGGGCGGCATCGCTGCGCTCGTGGGGCGCGCCCAGGGGCACGTCCGGCCGAAGAGGGATGGAGCTCACAGAAATATTCTAGACCCCGGGAATAGAAAGCGGACCATAGTCCGTTTAGTATCGATGAAGGCTCCAAAGCCCAGATACCGCAGGTCGGGTTCCGCAAGGTACCCGGCCAGACACAAGGAGACACCATGTCCAAGAGCACCGTTCTTACCCTCGTCGGCAGCCTCCGCGCCGATTCCCACAACAAGAAGCTCGCCGAAGCCATCCAGCTGAACGCGCCTGAGAATGTTGATGTGCAGATCCACGGCTCGCTGGGCAACATCCCGTTCTACAACGAGGACATCGACGTCGAAGGTCAGGTCCCCGCCGAAGCCGCCGCACTCCGCGCCGCAGCAGCCGACGCCGACACCATCCTGCTGGTCACCCCCGAGCACAACGGCACCATGCCCGCCTCGCTGAAGAACGCCATTGACTGGCTGTCCCGCCCGTTCGGCGCCGGCGCCCTCTCCGGCAAGCCGACCGCCGTCGTCGGAACCGCTTTTGGCCAGTTCGGTGGCGTGTGGGCCCAGGACGAGGCCCGCAAAGCAGCCGGCATCGCAGGTGCCAAGGTCCTGGAAGACGTCAAGCTGGCCGTCCCGGGTTCGATGATCCGCTTCGCCGAACTGCACCCGAAGGACGACGCCGAGGTCGTAGAGCAGATCAAGGGCATCTTCGAGCCGCTGACCGCCGCCCAGGACGAAGAAGCAGCAGCCTAGTCTTTCGCCTTCAATGCCCCCGTTCCGCTTTTGTGCGGGGCGGGGGCGTTCGCGTTCCTGCCGACTGTCGGCCTGCCGGACAGCCCCAGCGTGACCAACTCTTGTCCGAACCGTCACCGTAGCGGCATGTTGTGTTCCGTCCACCCGGCCTAACGTTGGAGATACAGGTGGACAGGAGCGCGGGGCTGTCATGTATGCCGGACGGGGACTAAAAAGTACGACGGCGATCACGGCTGCCTGCCTCTTCTTCAGCCTGGGAGTGGCTGGCTGCACCACTGTCCCCGCAGATCCTGCTGTCCCCGAAGGCGCAGCCCCTTTGCCGACCGTCTCCGTGACGCCGACGGCACCCTCACAGAGTGCAACGCCTTCTGCGTCGCGCCCTGTTGCCTCGGCTTCTGCCCCCGCAGTCCCCGGCACGCCGTCCGTTTCCGTATCCGCCGCGCCGCCCTCGCCGGCAACACCAACACCGCCGGCACCTTCATCCGCTCCCCCGGGCACCCCGGACGTTTCCGCAGCCGCACCTACCCAGCCCCGTGCCGCCGTCGAGCCTTCACCCGAACCGGGCACCAGCGCTCCGGAGCCTGCAGAAACCGGCACGGTAAAGACCGTGGATGCCTCCGGTCCGGCGGTGTACTACGTGGCAATCGACGACGGCGGCGCCCGTGGCGTGCGGTTCGGCTGCAACGACAGCCTTGTTCCCGTCCGCGGCATGGCCGTTCCCGGGGATCCGCTGACCGTGGCGCTGGGCCGGCTGCTGGAGGCAGGAATGCCGGTGGACAGCGATGCAGCCCTCTACGATGCCCTGGCCGGTTCCTCCCTGCGCTACCTGTCCGGCTACATGAGCGGGGCCACCGTGGTGGTGAACCTCAGCGGGTCACTGCGGCCCGGGGGTGTATGCGACATTCCACGCATCCAGGCGCAACTGACGCAGACCATCGTGGCGGCCAGCGGTGCGTCGCGGGCCGAGATCTATGTGAACGGCAGGACGTTGACGGAGGCCCTCAGCGTACGGTGAGCAGCGGTACGAGGAGCAGAGTCTTTGGAGAGCAACTCTTTGGGGGAAAACGCTTGATGACATGTCCTGACGAACAGGTCTGGCCCGCTGCTGCGACGGGCTACCGCCGCTCGGAGATCACTGCGGTGATATCTCCGAGCACGGGAGCCATCGGTGTTTGGGAACGCGCCACGGAGCAGGTGCTGCGGTGGGGAGTGAAGACCGCAAGTCGATTCACCGAATCCCGTGTCTCGTGGTGATCGGGTGCTGGTTACCGCACATACCTTCAGTTTCAGGGTGCTGGAACCCGTGGAAGTGGTCGCGGCGGTAAAGGAGCCGGACCGGTCCTCGAAGAATCGGCCACCTTCATCACGCAGTCGCGATCGCCAGCACCCTCCGGAGGGCCCAGGCCACCCGCAACAAAGCCAAGGCAGAAGCGAACGCCAGTACGAACACCACACCCTCAGGAATCCACAAGCCAGTGGGCGCGCCTCCTTCCAGCACCATGGTGACCAGCGCAGCGATCAGCAGCAGGCCAAGCCCGGGGATGGCGAACAGGAACACCTCACCGATCTGGCGGCGATGGGTTGCCGATAATTTCTCCAGGGGAAGTTCCCGCTGGCCCGGCGCGGCTTTCTTGCCCAGCACGTTGATAAGCATGGAAACACTGGTGAGTGTCAGCCCGGCCGTGGCGCCGGCCAAGGTGGCGAGCGTTTGGAAGAGGGTTCGCCGGGTTCCGACATCAACCCCTTCCAGCAACAACGGCTGACGCGCCAGCAATGTAATGCCCCACCAGATCAGGACGGCAAGAACCGCCCACAGGTAGTCGGCAGTGGGATGCAGCAGGAACCACCGCCACAGGGTCCGTCGCCTTCCGGAGCGTTCGATATCAACCTCGTACAAGCTCATGGCCGGCACCGCCTGCCGCGGCTTCATCAGCGAGTGCCGCGGCGGCGAGAGCCTCGCGCACAGCAGTCATTCCGCCCGCAACGATGTCCGGCACCAGGCTCGAGTCAGCAGGGCCCTTGACGTCCGGCAGGGTCCTGGCAAAGAAGGCCTCGTTGTCCCGGGCTTGTTTGTTGAGGATGGCAATGGCCTCGGCCACTGACTTCTGAGGATCGTTGAACACGTCCGGGTCAACCTCGATGTGTGAAACGAACCGTTCCTTCAGGAGATCCACCACCTCCCGGTCACCTGTCAGCGAGTCCTTGCCCTCCGCCACCACGTAGTCAAAGTGCTCCACGGACCCAGCCCGGCGGAAGAGGTCGATGAGTTGCTGAATACGATCCCGGATCCGCTGCTTATCCTCCGCCCTCCCGGAACGGCCCACGCTCAGGGAAATGCGGAACGTTCCTTCGTTCATGAGGCGCGAGGCGCTCTCCAGGACGTCGGCCCATTCACCTTCCATCAGCTTCCCTGAAAGGCGCTCCGCGGGAAGCGCAAACTCGAAACGGCTTACTTCAAGCCGGGTGAGGATTTCCTCGATGTCCTCCCTCACCACAGGAACCAGTGCGGGTTCCAGTCCCAGCATCCCTCCGAGGTACTCCCCCATCCGGGATGCCCGGGGCCCGTTACCGCTGGTGAGCACGGCGATGACGTTCCTTTTTAGGAAAGCGAAATAGGTGGTCTCCAGGAGGTGGTCGCCGGGAGCCAGCGGGAGTGGTTTACGCCGGCCAAGGGCGTCGCCGACACTCGGCAGGTTGGTATCCCGGACACGGTCCAGCAACAGCACAGGATGAGGCGAGGATGCCACCGCCTGCGCGAGCAACACAGTCCCGTCCACACTGGTGAAATGCCGGTCCGTCGCGGAATCCTGGGCTTTCTTTAGGACCTCCACTACCCGGCGCGCCGGAAAGGGACGGCTGAGCTCGTCACCGTTCAGCTGTTCGATCCGCCAAAACTGCACACTGCGTCGTGCCATCCGTACTCCCCTGCCGTGGTGGCCTTTGCTACAGATCCCAAGCTATCGGTGAGGTCCGACATTAAAGGCGGGCTCCGCCGTCGTGCGTTGCATCAGTTCACAAGCTGTACTTGGGCCCCTCCGCAAAGAGTGCATCCATCTCGTCGTGGCTGCGCGTGCCGGCGAGGCCGGCCCAGTTGCCGTCGGCCAGGATCTCCTTCGCAACCCGGGCCACCTTGGCGTAGGCAGCCTTCGCGGTGTTGCCGCCGATACTGACGCGACGGACGCCGGCGTCGTGCAGTTCCAGCGGCGACGGCGCCCCTACGCCCGCCAGCGCGTTCAGCGGCGCCGGTATGCGGCTGGATAGTTCATGGAGGACATGCAGATCCAGGACGCCGGGCACGAAGACGCCATCGGCACCGGCAGTGAGGTAGGCCTCGGCACGCCGCAGCGTCTCGTCGAAAGCCTCCTCCGGAAACCGTCCGGACAGATACGTGTCCGTGCGGGCATTGATGAACAGTGGGATCCTGCGGTCATCGGCCACGGCGCGGATGAGGGCTATGCGACGCGATTGCTCGGCGATGTCGGTGAGCGGTTCGGCCGCGGAGTCCTCGATGTTGATGCCCACAGCACCCTCGTCCAGGACGGCGTGGACGGTTGCCCGCAGTTCATCATCGGTGCGTCCGTAGCCCGTCTCGATGTCCGCGGTCACCGGCAGGGTAGTGGCGCCAACAACGCGACCCAACGCGGCCATGGCCAGCCCCCACGGCACATGGTCCCCGTCCCGGAAGCCCAGGCTCCAGGAGACGGCCGAGCTTGAAGTGGCAATCGCCGTCGCCCCTGCTTCCTGGACAACGCGGGCGGAAGCGGCGTCCCACACGTTCACCAGCACCAGCGGCACAGGCCCTGCATCATGGAGTTTGTGGAACTGTTCGGCCTTGGTCACGGATCCCCGGTGCGCTGTCATAGCTACATTCCAGCCCTTCCCGATCACGACGTAAAGCGGGGACTGCCAAACTGGGAGAGATCCGAAAACAACTGTTGCCTCATTAGCAACATCGAGGAGTATCCTGTCACTGTGACCCACGAAACATTGGATGCCGGCGCAACGCTGCCCGCTGAAGCCATCGACGCCATTGAGCGGGCCGCCACGGCCGCCCACCCGCACGAGGAACTGTTCTCCGCGCGGGCCGCCAACATCAAGCAATCCGCCGTCCGCGATGTCTTCGACATCTCGATGCGGCCCGGCCTTGTCTCACTCGCCGGGGGCAACCCCTACCTGCAGTCGCTGCCGTTGGAGAAGCTCGGCCAGACCGCAGCCCGCATCATCGCCGAGGAAGGCATGACGGCCCTGCAGTACGGCGGCGGCCAGGGCACCGAAGAGCTCCGTGCCCAGATCTGCGACATCATGGCGGCAGAGGGCATCACCGACGCTGATCCCGGCAATGTGGTCATCACCGCCGGCTCACAGTCGGCGCAGGATGTGGCCACCAAGGTCTTCTGCAACCCCGGCGATGTGGTCCTGGTGGAAAACCCCACCTACGTGGGCGCCTTGAACACGTTCGAGGCATACCAAGTCGAGGTGGCACCGATCGACATGGACGACGACGGCCTGGTACCTGAGCTTCTTGAGGCCAGGATCGCTGCGCTCCAGTCAGAGGGAAAGAACATCAAATTCCTCTACACGATCCCCAACTTCAACAACCCCTCCGGGATCACCCTGGCCGCCGAACGCAGGCAACGGATCGTCGATATATGCCGGGACGCGAACATCATTGTCCTGGAGGACAACCCCTACGGACTCCTGCGTTTCGATGGCCATCCCATCGCCCCGATGCGCGCGGCCAACCCGGACGATGTCATCTACCTCGGCTCCTTCTCCAAGATCTTCGCTCCCGGCCTCCGGATCGGCTGGGCACTGGTTCCCGCGCACCTGCAGCGCCGCTTCTACCTGGCCTCCGAAGCCGTGACGCTCTGCCCGCCGCCACTGAACCAGATGCTGGTCTCGGCATATCTCCGCGACTATGACTGGAAAAGCCAGATCGATACGTACCGCACGCTGTACGCGGAGCGGTGCGAGGCCCTGCTCTCCGCGTTGGATGAGTACATGCCCGCCGGGCTTACATGGACCCGCCCGGACGGCGGCTTCTTCGTCTGGGTCACCCTGCCCCAAGGCGTGGACACGTACCCCTTGCTCGCCAAGGCCATCGACGCCGGCGTCGTCTTCATCCCCGGCGCAGCCTTCTCCCCCGTCGACGGCCCCTCCAACAAGCTCCGCCTGGCCTTCAGCGCAGTGCCGCCCGATACGATTGCCGAAGGCGTCCGCCGCCTGGCCCCAGTTTTGGCAGAAGCCATCACAGCCACCAATGAAGGAGCAGCACAATGACCGGAGTTGTGATTGTCGGAGTAGACGGCAGCGAGACGGCAATGAGGGCAGCACAGGCCGCCCAGCAGCTGGCCATCGGACTCGGAGCCAGCCTGCGCGTTGTCAGCGCTTTCGACAGCAACCGTACTGAGGTGGTTGAGATCGGCACCGACAAGTGGATCGTGTCAGACGCCGCCGAAGCGGAGACCGTGGCCCGTACCGTAGCGGAGCGACTGACCCATGAGGGCCTGGACATCACCTACTCCGCGGCGCGTGGCAAGCCCGGCGAAGCCTTGGTGAAGGAAGCCGAAATGCAGGATGCCCGGCTGATCGTGGTGGGCAACCGGCGCATGCAGGGCCTGGGCAGGGTTCTGGGCAGTGTGGCAAACACCGTGGCCCACACGGCACCCTGCGATGTCTACATCGCCAAGACCGACCAGCCGTAAAGCGAGCTGAATCACGCCGCCGGGTGGGGAGCCTCACCCGGCGTTTGGCGTCTTTCGAGCCATTCCCCTGAAGTCATCGTTATAAAATCGAGATGCCCCCAATGGCGCGTGCCGCCTCCACCATCCGACTTCAGGGGATCATTTTCTTGCTTACTTTGCAGCCGCGCCAGCGCGTGGGACACGACATTCTGCTTGCCCGCCACGGCAACAACATCAGCACCATGCGCTACGACCGCAGTAACGATCGCATCATCGCGATGCTCGACGACGGCTCCTGGGACAGCGCCCCCAACATGATCACTCCGGGACTTGATATGCCGGAGACTTTCGGCAGCGTGTTCCGTAAGGACTGGCGCTTCCTATCCGTGGCATGCGTTGCCATGCTCACCGTCGCCGCTGTTGCCATGGGCATCAGCGTCGAGATGGCCAACCACATGTCCACCACCGAACTCCAGGCGCTGCTGGTCAGCTACCCGGCGTTTTAGCTGAGACGGGATGCGGCTCCTCAAGAGGGGTTGCGTCGTCGAAATCCAGGGCGATATTGCCTCCGGCCCTCCTGCGGCTCACCACGTAGATGGTTGCACCCACCGCAAGCCACGCTGCTCCCAGCAGATACGTGAACCAGGCGAGTGACGTCCACAGCCACGCGATGAAGGCGAATCCCAGCAGCGGCATGATCAGGTTCCGCAGCGCGCTTTGGGGACCGCGCTTACGCAAGTCAAAGAACAGCACCTTGATGGTGGCCAGGTTGACCGCGGCGAAGGCGAACAAAGCCCCGAAGTTGATCATGTAGACCGCCTGTTCCAAAGTGATGAACAAAGCAACCAGTGAGACTGCGGATACCAGCAGCGCCGCCACATGCGGCGTGCGAAAGCGCAGGTTCAGCGTGGAGAAGGCCCCGGGCAGGATCTTGTCCCGCCCCATGGCATAGATGACCCGGCTGACACTCATCTGGGCCGCCGTGCCGCAGAGAACAAGTCCGCCGAGGTTAACCACCACGAAGACCACCATCAGGACATCGCCGCCGGCACGTTGCATGAGCTCCGTTCCTGCTGCATCAAGGTTCTCAATGGCCCTCCACTCGGGAGCGATGAGGCTGCCGGCTACGGAAAACAGCGCGTAACCAACACCTGCGAACAGCGTGGACAAGATAATGCCCCGCGGCACGTCCCTCTTCGGGTTGCGCGCTTCCTCGGACAGCGTGGAGACGCCGTCGAACCCCAGGAACGCAAAGGACACCATTGCAGCGGCGGCCATGACCGGCGCCAGCCCACCCTCCCCAAGAGTGAGGGGCCGGATGAGGTTCTCCACAGTCAGGTCCGGAGCGTTGAGGACCGCCAGCACGAGGAAGACAAGAATGACGACGACGGACGCCGCCACCACTACAAAGTTCATCTTCTTGATCCACGCAACACCGATCACACTGAAGAGGCCCACCACCAGCAGACAAGCCAGGACTGCGAGCTGTGATGGTATGGCAGGCAGCAGGCTGTTGAGATAGAGGCCGAAGAGCAGGAAGTTGACCATGGGCAGGAACAGGTAGTCCAGCATCATGGCCCAACCCACCATGAAGCCCACAGGCTTGCCAAAAGCCCTTGACGCGTAGGCGTACGCGCCACCGGTGACAGGAACATTGCGTGCCATTTGTCCGTAGCTATGAGCTGTAAAGAGCATGGCTACCAGGGCAGCTATGTAGGCTGCTGGAAGATGTCCATCACTGATCTCCGTACCGGGTCCGTAGACCGCCACCACGGACAAGATACCCATGGACGTTAACCCGAAGGCGACCAATGACGGCAAGCCAAGGACCCTCTTGAGCGTTGGCCCAGAGGGCGGGATTTGGGTAGCACTTGCTGGGGTAGTGTCCATGGGCTTCTCCTCGATGCGATTCACATCACATAAATGAATGGTGATCATTAGAGTAGGCGCTCGATCGAGTTCTGTATAGATTTGGTATTCCAAAAAGCTTGTCTCGTTCTTTTGTAAGCTGATTTTCAAGCGTTTTTCCTGCAAAACTCCATCGTGGTGGCACTTTGGTATACCGTTGAGACATTACTTGGGAGGCCTTATGACAACACATTCACCAACCCGCGAAGTAGGCCAAAGCCGTTGGTCCGGCGGCCCGTCTCTCCTCACGACGCGGGGCTTAGTGGACGCACACATTCACCCGGATAAGACCACAGTGGGTTCTGCATGGTTGCCCCGCCGATCCGCCCCCACGCTGGCCGACCTCATCGAAAACGATCTCCGTGCACAGCTCTCGTTCCAGGACAGCGTGGAGGAACGTTCCTTCGCGTTGATGAGGCAAGCTGTCCTCCAGGGGACCATGGCGATGCGGGCGCACGTTGACGTCGGTACCCAGATCGGGCTCAGGAACATTCACGGCGTCAGGGCGGCCGCGGAACGCCTTGCACCCTTCCTCGACGTCCAAATCGTCGCTTTCCCGCAGTTCGGCCTCCTCAGTAATCCGGGGACGCTCAACCTCATGGAAGCGTCATTGGCTGAGGGGGCAGACCTGGTGGGCGGCCTTGACCCTGCTTCGCTGGACGGTGATCTGGATGGCCATCTGAAGGCGGTCTTCGGACTGGCGAACAAGCATGGCAGGGACGTGGACATCCACCTCCACGACGCCGGACCGGACGGACTGGCACAATTGCGGGACATCGCACAGCGCACGCGGGCGGAAGGCATGCAGGGCCGCGTCACCATTGGACATGCTTTTGCTCTTTGCGACCCTGCGCAACCCGGGCTCGAAGCCACCCTTGATGCCATGGCCGAGGCCGGAATGTGGATGGCGACGTGTGCCCTGGGTGCCGATCCGGTCCCTGTTCTGGATGTCATGGAAAGACACGGGGTCAAAGTTGCGCTCGGCTCCGACGGAGTCCGGGACGCGTGGTCACCCTTTGGTACGGGGAGCATGATGGACCGCGCGCATCTGCTCGGATACCGCACTGGTGCTTCCACCGATGCTGAGCTGGAACGTTGCTTCAGGATCGCTACGGTTGCAGGCGCAGAGCTTGTGGGATCGGCGGCTGTGAGCGATTTCTCCGGTGCGGAATCAGGTGACCGTCTCGAATTCGCAGCAAACTCAATCCCCGAATTGGTGGTCGACCGGCCATCACCGCTGAGGGTTATCCGGGATGGGCAACAAGTGGTGATCTAGGCGGCAAGCCAGCAGTGCTAGAGCATCATGTCCTGCAACAACCACCACAGGCCGGCGATCACCACGCCACCAAACAGCGAGCCGACGATGACCTGGCCCAAGGTGTGGGCACGCAGGACCAGTCGTGACCAGCCCACTGCTGGCACCAGGAGAAGTACAGGCAGCCATGCAGGCCCAAACATGGCGACCACAATGACGGCCGCCGCGGCAAGGGCAGACGCATGCCCGCTCATCTTCCAGAAGGCGCTGACCACCGCCAGGATCCCGATACCACCGATGAGCGCGATGATCATTACCAAGACGCTGACCGGACCATTCATCAGGTGCAGCACCACCAGGCCAACCACCACCGACACCAAGGCCATCAGCAGCAGGGCCGGCCGTTGGCGCCGGTCGCTGACATGGTGGTCCGTGATCCGGCCCAATTTGACCATCACCAGCACATAGGCCAGCGGGAGGACACAAACGAACAACGCGGCCAGGAGGCCGAACCACATGGTTCCAGGAAATCCGGGCTCGATCGCGGGGCTGATCAATAACAGCCCAAACACCACAACCGGCGGCTGGAACACCTCCGTCAGGGCACGGGCAACCGTGCGCCACGGCCCCGACACCAGTTGAGGGGGCACGTGGCCTGGGACGTTGGCGGACACCTCAGCGACAGGCGCGGCGTCCGGGTAGGGCGCGGCGTCCGGGTAGGGCGCGGCGTCCGGGTAGGGCGCTGCAGCGTCCGCTTGAGACGCTGCACCCGGACGCGGTGAGGCGTGCCTGTCAGTCAAGCAGCAGCGCCGGTTCTTCGAGAATGGCCGCAACATCGGCCATGAACCGCGCCGACAGGTCGCCGTCCACCACGCGGTGGTCGAACGAACCGCCCAGCGTGGTGATCCAGCGGGGAATGACTTCGCCGTCCAGGACCCAGGGCTTCTGCTTGATGGTTCCGAACGCGATGATGGCAACCTCGCCCGGGTTGATGATGGGCGTTCCGGTATCAATGCCCAGTGCACCGATGTTGGTGATGGTCAGGCTTCCGCCCTGCATCTCCGCCGGCTGGGTCTTGCCTGCACGTGCCTTGGTGGCCAACTCGTTGAGCGCCAAGGCCAATTCCTTGAGCGAGAGGTCCTGGGCGTCCTTGATGTTGGGGACCATGAGGCCGCGCGGGGTGGCGGCTGCAATGCCCAGGTTCATGTAGTGCTTCACCTGGATCTCGGCGTTTCCGTTCCCGTCAGCATTATCCACCCAAGTGGCGTTGACGCTGGGGTTGCGGGCAGCGGCCCAGATGACCGCTTTGGCCAGGATGAGCAGCGGCGAAACTTTGATGCCTTCGAAGTCGCGCGAGACCTTGAGACGCTTGACGAACTCCATGGTGCGGCTGGCATCCACGTCCACAAAAATGCTGACGTGGGGAGCTGAGAACGCTGACTCCACCATGGCCTTGGCGGTCGCCTTGCGCACACCCTTGACGGGTAGACGCTCAACGCGCTGGTCCTGCGGTTTCTTGGACGCGCCCCAGAACGAGTCAGCCTGATCGTGTTCGGCATCGCGTTGCGCCTGGTAGCTGACCAGGTCCTCACGGGTCACCTCGCCGCGCTGGCCCGTGGCCACGACGTCGGCGAGATCGATGCCCAGATCCCGGGCGAACTTGCGAACAGGAGGCTTGGCTAGGACCTTGTTCACCAGGCCACTGATGGTGCCGCTGATGGCTGCACCCCGGGAAGCGGCCGTCGGCGTGCCCGCGGGCTGGGTTGCTGGTGCGGACGGCGCCTGGATAACCGGCGCCTGGGCGACAGGCGCTTCGGCGACAGGCGCTTCGGAGACAGGCGCGACGACGGTGCGTGCCGGCGTCGTGCGGTGGGAAGCCGGCGCTTCGGCCGCCCTGGCTTCAAGAACTGCCTGGTGGTCCTGAACGGTACCTTCGGCATTCTCGGCGACCGTGGCTGCCTCTACCGAAGCTGCCGGCCGCTTACGCGCGCGGCGCTTGACGGCGTCGGCCTTCGGTCCCGAACCGACCAGCGGGCCACCGGCTGGACGGTTGTCATCGTGGTCGTCATCGGCGGGCAGTTTGCCGTACAACGGCATCTCGATGGCGGGAGCTGCCGGCGCGACATCGCCTGTACCCTCTGTGCCTTCCACGCCTTCGGCAACAGCGATGATTGCCGTGCCGACCTCCACTGTGATGCCCTCTTCCACCAGCAACTCGGTAACTGTGCCCGCGAAGGGCGACGGCAGCTCGACGAGGGACTTGGCGGTCTCGATCTCGCACAGGACATCGTTGATCGCCACAACGTCGCCGGGCTTGACCTTCCAAGCCACTACCTCGGCCTCGGTCAGGCCCTCGCCTACGTCCGGCAGGTTGAATTTCTTTACAGTCACAGTGGTCCTCGGTTTCCGGTTACCTGGCAGCGAAGCCGGGCAGGATCAGGGCGGTTTGGTAGGCCAGTGGGCGCTGGTAGGCCTCTGGGCTTTAGTAGGCCAGGGAGCGGTCGAGCGCTTCGAGGATCTTGTCGATGTCCGGCAAGTAGTCCTCTTCCACCTTGGCAACGGGATAGGGCATGTGGAATCCGCCCACACGGATCACAGGAGCTTCAAGGTGCAGGAACGCCCGCTCGCTGATACGTGCCGCGATCTCACCTCCGATGCCGCCGAAGGTGGGGGCCTCATGGGCGACGATCAGCCGGCCGGTTTTCTTGACCGAGGCTTCCACGGTGTCGAAGTCCAGGGGCGAGATGGAACGGAGGTCGATCACCTCGATGCTCCGTCCGTCCTCGGTGGCAGCGTTGGCGGCTGCCAAGGCCACAGGCACCAGCGGTCCGTAAGCCACGATGGTGGCATCGGTCCCCTCGCGCACAACGTGCGCCTTGAAGGGATCCTCCGAAAGGCCGGCATTCTCGACGTCCACTTCACCCTTGAGCCAATACCGGCGCTTGGGTTCGAAGAAGATGACAGGGTCCTGGCACTCAATGGCTTTCTGGATCATCCAGTAAGCATCGTGGGCGTTGGACGGCGAGATGATGCGCAGGCCGGCAGTGTGTGCGAACAGCGCTTCCGGAGACTCGGAGTGGTGCTCGATCGAACCTATGCCGCCGCCGTACGGAATGCGGATGACAACAGGCACGGTGAGTTTGCCGAGGCTGCGGGCGTGGATCTTGGCAAGCTGCGTGGTGATCTGGTTGAAGGCCGGGTAGACAAAGCCATCAAACTGGATCTCGCACACCGGTGAATACCCACGCAGGGCCAAGCCGATTGCCGTACCCACAATGCCCGATTCGGCCAACGGCGTGTCCAGGACGCGTTCGTCGCCGAATTCCTTGATGAGGCCATCGGTGACGCGGTAGACGCCGCCAAGGTGGCCGATGTCCTCACCCATGAGCAGGGACTTGGGATTATCCGTCAGCGATGCGCGCAGACCCTCGTTGATGGCCTTCGCAATGGTCATGGTTACCATCAGTTAGCTGTCTCCTCATCGCTTTCGAATCCGGCCGAGTACTCCTCGAACCAGGCCAGTTCCTCCGCAATCAGAGGGTGTTGTTCGGCGTAGACGCTGGCGAACGCATCCCGGATGTCCGGAACTTCAAGGCCATGCGTGGTGCTGCGGACATACTTGGCCAGCTCATCGCCGTCGGCTTTGACCTGGTCAAAGAAAGCTTCGTCCGCAAGCCCTTCGGCGCGCAGGTAGGTCTCCAGGCGGTCCAGGGGATCCTTCTCGCGCCAGGCAGCTTCCTCGGCGGATTCGCGGTATTTGGTGGGGTCATCAGCGGTGGTGTGCGCACCCACCCGGTAGGTGTACGCCTCGATCAGCACCGGGCCGCGGCCCTCACGGGCATGCTCCAAGGCCCACTCGGTGACGGCGTGAACTGCGATGACGTCATTGCCGTCCACACGGATTCCCGGGAAGCCGTAGCCCTTGGCTCGATTGGCCAGCGGCACTTTGGTCTGGACTTCGGTGGGCACGGAAATGGCCCAGTGATTGTTCTGGCAGAAGAACACGACCGGTGCGTCGTAGGACGCTGCAAAGACCATGGACTCGTGGACGTCGCCTTCTGAGCTGGCTCCGTCACCGAAGTAAGCGATGACTGCGGCTTTGGGGTCTGTGGAGTCAGTTGCTGCGGCAAGCTTCTGGTCCCTCTGGATACCCATCGCATAGCCAACTGCGTGCAGCGTCTGGGCTGCAAGAACCAGCGTGTACAGGTGGAAGTTGTTCTCACGGGGATCCCAGCCGCCGTTGGACACGCCGCGGAACTGCTTGAGCAGTTCAGCAAGGTCCACATTGCGGACCAGCGCGACACCGTGTTCGCGGTAGGTGGGGAAGATGTAGTCCTGGGGCTGGCTTGCATGGCCGGACCCGATCTGCGCAGCTTCCTGGCCTGTCAGCGGCACCCACAGCGCCAACTCACCTTGGCGCTGCAAGGCGGTGGCTTCCTGGTCAAAACGACGGATCCTCGCCATATCTGTGTAGAAAACACGCAACTTCTCCGGATCGATGCGCTTGGCGTAATCCGAGAACACTGGATCTGAACCCAGTTTTCCGTCAGGGCCTAGCAACTGAACCATTTCCACCGGTTCGCCTGGCGCGGCTGCTGCCGCGGAGGTTGCCGCGAGAGTGTCTTCCGTCCCGGGGGGCAGTTGTGTCGAGCCCATTCCGTCTCCTTGCTTGCCACGGCGGGTGCCGGGCAATGTCTGTCGCTGGGATATATGCCCGTTCCGGAATGTATTCCGGAACGGGCATATTATTGGCTTTCGTCCCTTACTTTATCGGCAGTAAGTTGGGTTGGCGCATTTGTTAACCGCTAGGAACCCAGCGGCGCCTTTGTATAACCTGCACAGAGTTCCAGGAATCGGGTGTTGGCCTCGACCTCACCGATGCTCACCCGAACACCCTCATTGGCGAAGGCCCGCACGGACAATGCTTGCTCTGCCGCCAAGGCCGCAAACTCGCCACTGTGCTCACCAAGATTCAGCCAAATGAAGTTGCCCTGGGCTTCAGGAACAAACCACCCAAGGTCCCGCAGACCGGCTGTGACACGGTCCCGCTCGTCCACCAGGCTTTGTACCCTTTCCACAACCTGATCGAAATTCTCGAGGGAGGTAACGGCGGCGCGTTCTGCGATTTGGGAAACTGCAAAAGGAGTGGCGGTGACGCGGAGGTGCTGCGTGAGCGCGGGGCCCGAGACACTGTATCCAACCCTCAAACCGGCCAGTCCGTGTGCCTTGGAGAAGGTCCTCAGTACCACCACATTGGGATAATCGCGGTACAACTTGATGCCGTCCACCGCGTCTGCATCCCGAACGAACTCCTGATACGCCTCATCGATGACCACCACCACGTGTGGGGGTACAGACTGGATGAAGCGCTCAGTTTCTTCTGCCGTGAGGATGGGCCCTGTGGGGTTGTTCGGGGTGCACAGGAGGATCACCTTGGTGCGGACAGTGACGGCCGAGGCCATGGTCTCGAGGTCGTGCCGTCCGTCGGCCAGCAATGGGATCTGGACACTGGCGGCACCTGCAAGGCCGACACAGATGGGGTATGCCTCGAAAGAACGCCAGGCGTAGATGACCTCGTCCTGCTTGCCGTCGTCGTTCTGCCCGGCAAACGTTGCGAGAATCTGGTTCAGCGCTCCAAGGCTGCCCGCACCAGTGACGACATCGTCGGCGGGGACATCAAGGAAGCCGGCAAGCGCGGTTCGCAACTTGGTGGCGAGTGGATCCGGGTAACGGTTGATATCGGACTGGTCAGCAATTGCCTGCAACACTGCAGGAATCGGAGGCAGCGGGTTTTCGTTGGACGACAATTTGTAGCTGGTGAGGCCCTCAATCGCAGCGGGGGGTTTACCTGCCGCGTACTTCGGTAGCCTGTCCACGACCGGTCGAGGGAGTACGCCCTCCGGTGCGTTGTCAGTAGTAGTCATGGCTTCAAGCCTACTTGGCTGCTTATGGCTAATGCTGAGCTGATTAACAGCTCCGTGTGAAAGCATGGGCCCATGGGTTCATTCATCATTCGCGTCCTCATTAATGGGCTTGCCCTGTGGGTGGCCACCTGGCTCCTGCAAGGAATGGATATCACCACAAGTGCCACCGAGACAGCCGCCACCAATGCAGGACTCACCCAGGGCGCAGACACCGCCGGCATCATCCTGGCGTACTTGTTCATAGGACTGATTTTTGGTGTAGTGAACGCAGTCGTCCGCCCTCTGGTCAGGCTGCTGTCCCTTCCGGTAACCATCCTCACGCTTGGTCTGTTCACCATCGTGATCAACGCGGCGATGCTGTACCTCACTGCCTGGCTGAGCTCTTTCACGCCGGTGCACCTCACCCTCGACTCGTTCTTCTGGACAGCCATTCTGGCCTCGCTCATCATCAGCATCATTTCGATGGTGGCGGGCCTGATACCTGGAGCCCGCAAGCGGTAGGAGCAGCGCACCTACCGCGTTCCGGCCCCCTTCCTCGTGTCCTGGACTGTCGGCGGCGAATCCGGCTTCACCGCCAACGGCAAAACTGCCAACCGCGAGACCGGCATCGGCGCCCTTTCCATCTTGAACCGCGTCACTCTTGCTACCCCACCGGCCCCCACAACCCCCGCGAATACGGCGGTCGAAGCGACCAGTGACTCGTCGTGGCTCGCGGCAACCAACTCTGCACCTGCCGCGTAATTCTCCTGATCGTGTCCCGGGCCAAGGCCAGAGTCCTGGCCTTCGGGCGTCCTGACCTCGTCTGTCAGCGACACCGTCACCCTGTCTTTCGTATCGGCGTTTACTTGGCCGTCTATTCCCGGGACCCAGTCCTGCACATGCTCCAGGTGGAGTGAGGTAATGCCCGGCTCGGGGGTAATGCCGCCGACAGGGGCTCCGGCTGTCAACACGTATTTGAGGTCGAACTCTCTGAGAAAGGCCTGGTTCCGACTGAGGTTCATGGCGTGTATACCGCCTTGGCTGTGCCCCACCGCTACGACGTGGTCTCCGGCTTCTGCTCCGGCTTCGCGGAGGGCCTGGCCAACAGCCGGGATCACTTCCTCCGAATCGTAGGCAACAGCCTCGCCGATCCCTTGAATATCGAGCGGGTTCGTATTGGGTGAGTTGGGTTGGGTTCCAGGTATCAGCACCATCCAGGACGACGAGCCGTCCTGTTCGAACTGGATGACCTCGATCTCGCCGTCATTCCGGGCGTGAAGCCTCTCGAGCCGGCGAAGGCTTTCTGCCATTGAAGGCTCCACATGTTCTACTGCTTGCTCAACTTTTCCGACCCTGACGTCTCTGGGTTGAAGGACTTCCAGGAGCGGCGACTCCAGAATTCCGTGAAGGGTATCCCTCGTGTTCGTCCAAGGTGGAACCACGACACCCCTGAGGACGTTGTGCGTCATGTCGCGGCCAGGGAACCAGCCTGTTCCGGAGACCCTTAGCTCATCGAGACGCAGTTGCTGCCGGAAGCCGTTGCCTGCTTCCATTAGCTCGTAATCCCGGTGGCTGGCCCGAACACCCGCGCTGACCTCAATCAACTCCTGACGCACTTGCGCCACGTCCCTCCTGCTCCCGGCAATGGCGTCGGCGGCACTGCGGCCCGAGTCGAGGGACTCGTATAGATACGGTTCCAGATCGTCTTGGACCCGACGTGCCTCGTCTTCGATACCAAGGAGCTGTTGGACTACGTCATCGAGTTGGGTTGCGCCCCGCAGAAGTTCCTCCAACTGGAAAGACATCCCTCCCACCCCGCCCCGTATGGTGAGAATTCCGTCCGGCGCCGGTGGTAAGGGTCGTGGCGCTTCCCCGGCTCCCACTGGAGCTGAATCGGCCATTACTGGCCCCTCTCACCGGAAACTGAAACGTTCCGGGAATGACGCAACACCAAGGCAGCTGCGGCGTCCATGGCCTCACGGGCACGCATCAGCGCTGAAGCATGCAGGGCAACGGTTGTCCGGTAGGCGCGTCCGGCGGGAGACTGCCAGTCATCCATTTGGGTTCTTCGCAAGGACGTCAGAACAGCATCCACTTGGTCCACGCACGTCTTGAGGCGCCAAGCGAGCCGTTGGACTTCGTGGCTTCTGGACGCACACTCCAGGGGGCCAAAAGTGGGCGGGTTGGCTGCAGGCATCAAGCCGACGCTCATGTCCGTATACTCCATTGATTGTTCTGCTGATCGGTAGGTTCGACGCTACGGAGTGCCAGAGCCCGACGAAAGCGCTGACGTTGCGTATGTGGATAACCCGGGGGTCGTCCACATAGCGTCGTCACCGACTCGGGCACCATTGCGGAACATGAAAGAATAGGGACCATGGCTGAATCCCCTCGCGTGTCCCTCGCTTCCGAACCCCTCGCCCTTGGCGCCCTTGACGGCCGCTACCGTGCCGCCGTCGCGCCCCTCGTGGATTATTTGTCCGAGGCTGCACTTAACCGCGATCGCGTTCACGTCGAGGTCGAGTGGCTCATCCACCTGACCAGCCAGTCAGTACTGCCGGGTGCCGGTCCTCTCTCCGACGAGCAGATCGCGCAATTGCGTGCCATCGTTACCGATTTCAATGCCGAATCGGTCAACGAACTCGCCGAGATCGAGGCTGTCACTGTCCACGACGTCAAGGCCGTGGAGTACTACATCGGCCGCCGCCTGCCCGCCATTGGCATCGAGAACCTCACCGCCATGGTGCACTTTGGCTGCACCTCGGAAGACATCAACAACCTCTCCTATGCCGTCGGCATCAAGGGCGCAGTGGAGAACGTGTGGCTCCCGAACGCCGCCGCCCTCGTCCAGCAGATCGAGGCCATGGCGGAAGAGAACCGCGCTGTGCCCATGCTGTCCCGCACACATGGCCAGCCCGCCACCCCCACCACACTCGGCAAGGAACTGGCGGTCATCGCCCACCGCCTGAACCGCCAGCTTGCACGCATAGCCAAGACCGAGTTCCTGGGCAAGATCAACGGCGCCACCGGCACCTACGCCGCACACGTCGCGTCGGTCCCGAATGCTGACTGGGAAGCCGTCGCCAAGACGTTCGTTGAAGGCCTGGGCCTCACCTGGAACCCACTCACCACCCAGATCGAAAGCCACGACTGGCAGGCCGAGCTCTACGCCGACATCGCCCGCTTCAACCGCATCCTGCACAACGTTTGCACGGACATTTGGAGCTACATCTCAATCGGCTACTTCCGCCAGATCCCGGTTGCCGGCGCCACCGGTTCCTCCACGATGCCGCACAAGGTCAACCCGATCCGTTTCGAGAACGCGGAAGCCAACCTTGAAATCTCCAACGGTCTCCTGGACACCTTGGGTGCCACGCTGGTGACCTCCCGCTGGCAGCGCGACCTGACGGATTCCTCATCGCAGCGCAACATCGGTGTTGCCTTCGGCCACTCGCTGCTGGCCATCTCCAACGTCGCCAAGGGCCTCAAAGCCCTCGACGTCGCCGAGGAAGTCCTCGCAGGCGACCTCGACGCCAACTGGGAAGTCCTGGGTGAAGCCATCCAGATGGTCATGCGCGCAGAGGCCATTGCCGGCGTCGAAGGCATGGAAAACCCGTACGAACGGCTGAAGGACCTCACCCGCGGCCAGCGAGTGGACGGTGCCCGAATGCAGGAATTCGTGCAGGGACTTGGCCTCTCCGCCGACGCCGAGGCCCGCCTGCTCGCCCTGACCCCGGGCAAGTACACGGGCATCGCCGACAAGTTGGTGGACCACCTGCAATAAGAACAGAAGTACGACGACGGCGGGCCGGGGCTTGGGGCCGGTTCTAGCGGTCGTTGCAACACCCAGAATTTTTGGGAGTTGCAACGACCGTGTCGTCTTTAAAGAAGGTACCGGTAAACCGGCGGATGTACGCGCCTGAGCTAAGGACTCAGTTCTTTCAAGCCCTTGATCGTCTTGGCAGCGTCACTGCCGCAGCTTCGGAACTTGGACTGAATCGGGTGACTTGTTACCAGTGGTGCCGGAAGGCTGGCGTCCGGAACGAGAAGGTCGTCAGGACGCAGTACGCGCCAGAGCAGAAAGAAGAGTTCTTCACGGTCCTCCGGCGCGTGGAGAGCGTGACTCTGGCCGCTGCCGAACTTGGTTTGAACGTCAATACCTGCCACCGCTGGGCCTCGGAAGCGGGAATTGCCAGCAAAGCCCCAGGATCCGACCGGCGGGAAAAATTCCTCCGGCTGCGGAAGGTCGGAATGAGCCGAAGCGAAGCCATCACCGCCGTAGGTGTCAATCCTAAGACCGCCCGGGAGTGGGAACGCGGGATCAGGAAGTCTGGTGGGCGACGCATTTATCCGGATGGCCGGGTGGTCGATTACAAACGTGGTGTGACCACTAAGACCTCTTCCACCGGCACACCAGGAGTGGTGCCGGTGGAAGTATCAGCGTTAGAGAAACCTATTGACCCGCGATACCTCAATGTTCAGGAACGGGAATTGATCCGGGATCTGCAGGCAGCTGGCTCCTCGGTGAGGGCGATCGCCCGCACCATCGGCAGATCGCCTTCAACAGTCAGCCGGGAGCTGGCACGAAATACCGACCCCCTCCTGGGCTACTTGCCCCACGGAGCGCATCGCAAGGCAGCTACCCGGCGGAGGCGGCCCAAGTCCGCCAAACTGGCCATCGAGTCGGGCCTGCGCAACTACGTGAAAGACAAGTTGCTCCTACGCTGGTCTCCAGAGCAGATCAGCCACACCCTGGTCGAAGAATTCCCCGACAGACCGGAGATGCGCGTGAGCACCGAGACCATTTATCAGGCCCTCTACCTCCAGGCACGGGGCGGACTCAAACGCGAGGTCCAGGCAGCGCTACGCACCGGCCGGACCCGCCGGAAACCCCACCGCACGGACGAGCAGCGCACCCCCAGATTCGTCGACCCGATGATCATGATTTCCGAACGACCACCCGAGATCGAGGACCGCGCGGTGCCCGGCCATTGGGAGGGCGACCTCATCACCGGGGCCCTGAACCAGTCCGCGATCGCGACCTTAGTCGAGCGCACCACCCGATACGTGATGCTCGTCCACCTCCCGGGCGACCACACCGCCGAAACTGTCCGCGACGGCCTCATCAAAACAATGGCGACATTGCCGGCACACCTGCGAGGCTCCCTGACCTGGGACCAAGGCGCCGAAATGGCAGCCCACAAATCCTTCACCCTCGCCACCGACATGCAGGTCTATTTTTGCGACCCCGCCAGCCCCTGGCAACGCGGCTCAAACGAAAACACCAACGGCCTGCTACGCCAATACTTCCCCAAAGGCACCGACCTATCCGCCTACGGACCCGAAGACCTCGAACACGTCGCCCAGGAACTCAACGGCCGCCCACGCAAAACGCTCGGCTGGAAAACCCCAGCCGAGCGCCTACGTGATTTACTACTAACCACCTAACCAACAGGTGTTGCAACGACTCCTAGAAACCGCCTGGTGCCTCGGCCCGCCGTCGGCGTTAATCGTGCTTTCTCCCAGCTTCCCTCCCGGGATCGAGCGCGGAATTCCGGGCCACGGCGTGTCGGGTCCCTCCGGTGCTTGAGTGGCTGATTGGCTGGGAAGACTGGAGGAAACTCGCGGTGCAGCCAGTGGAAACCAGCACAGCCGGCGCAGCCAGTGCGGCGGTTCATGTGACCGCGCGACCCTCTCTGGAAAAGGATCAGTGACGACGTAAGGAGCGGAGCACTTATGAAGCTCCTGTTGATCAGGCACGGACAAACGCCCGGAAATGTTGCCGGCCAACTGGACACAGCTTTTCCAGGACCGGGACTGACAGAACTCGGTGAGCGCCAAGCAGCGGCCCTCCCGGATGCGCTGGCGGACGATGCCATCGAGGTGCTCTACACCTCCACGCTGCTGCGCACCCAACGGACTGTCGCTCCTTTGACGAAGGCCACAGGCTTGAAGCCAGCCATTCTGGAGGGGGTCCACGAGATTGAGGCGGGCGCCTTGGAGAAGAAAACAGACCATGAGTCGCACCTCCGCTACATGAGCACAGTCTTTGCCTGGACGGACGGCGACTTGGACGTCCGGATGCCGGGCGCTTTCACTGGACATGACTTCTTCGCCCGGTTCGATGCGTCCGTGGAGGAAGTTGCGGCCGCTGGACACTCCACGGCCGCGATCGTCAGCCATGGTGCCGCGATCCGCTGCTGGGCGGGACGCCGGGCGACGGACATCGACACTGTTTTCGCTCAAACCCATCAACTCCCGAATACCGGAATCGTGGCTCTCGAAGGCGACCCCCGGAATGGCTGGAAAGTGCTGCACTGGGACCAGATCCCCGTGGGCGGAATGGCCTTGGCCGACCGAACCGCGGAGGATCCCACGGGCGAGGCCCGTCAGCCCTGATCGGCGCGAGTCCGCTGCGGGCGGATTCTGATTCTTGGCGTTGTGAGGCCGGCTCTGCACCCCATAACGCCTCCGGAGTGCGCAGAGCGGGCCCCACAATGCGGGAAAGGCCGGCAATTCTCCGGACGCTTACGCGCAGGAAACACCGCGGTAACCACTGCTCCCTAGGCTTGAGAGGCATAGACACCTCCCCGAAAACCGGCGAAAAGAGGCAAGATGCAGACCAACCCACGGCTCAACATCCGGCAGGTCACATGGGCCAACCCCGTGGGTGCTGACCTCCGGGCCGCACAGCAGGCTGAACTCGATGCCCGGTTCGGCAGCAAGGACCATGAGCCGGGGCCTCCGCCGTCGGAAGCAGATACCGCCGTATTTGTTGTGGCGTACGAGAAATGCTCAGGTCAACCGCTGGGGTGCGGCGGACTCAGGATGCTCGACGAGAAGACTGCGGAGATCAAGAGGCTGTACGTGGTTCCCTATGCCCGTGGTTCGGGAGTCGCGAGCTCCATCCTTGCCGCGCTGGAAGCCCAAGCGCATTCCCACGGGTTCAGTGTCATCGCTGCGGAGGCGGGTTCGGCCCAGTCTGACGGTCGAAGCTTCTACGAGAGCGCCGGTTTTGCAGCGGTACCGAATTTTGGCCCATATGTTGGCGCCACCGAATCGTATTGCTACTCCAAGAGGATCGACTCCCACAGCGCTTCGCACACAGCCATGGCGTAGCAAGGCCGGCGTGGCTGGAGTTGGTGTACGGGGTTGCGAATTCCGCGCCGGGACGCCCCCACTGGGCGTTGTGAACACGGCAGCGTCGGAGCCGGGCGGCGGTCCTGCGTCGCAACATCAAGCGGCCGCCGCCGCAGTTCGATAATCTCGGATTATGGAAAAAGCAGACATCACCTTTCGCACCCGCAAATGGGTGCGGCCCGAGGACCTCAACGCCAACGGCACGCTCTTTGGTGGCAGCCTGCTGAAGTGGATCGATGAAGAGGCCGCGATTTACGCCATCCTCCAGCTTGGCAACGGCCGGGCCGTGACCAAGTACATCTCCGAGATCAACTTTGTGAGCTCGGCTGTGCAAGGCGACCTGATCGAGATGGGGCTGACAGCCAAGCGCTTCGGCCGCACCTCCCTGACCATGCGCGCCGAAGTGCGCAACATGATCACCCGCCAGGCCATCCTGACCATCGAGGAAATAGTCTTCGTGAACCTGGGCACCGACGGACGGCCGCAGCCGCACGGCTACACGGAAATCACCTACGACCGGGACCGCATCCCCACGCATCACCTGACGGAAACGCTCGACGAGGACTGAACCACCCGGCGTCGTGCTCTTTGTACGGACGCTGGGATGGCGGCACAGCGTTCAGTCGCGTTGCTGACTCCGGCAACGCGGGACAATGCCAAGGTGCGCGCCCGGTCCGGTGCTGGTCGACGTCACGCGGATCAAGGTCACGGGGCAGGATGGCGTGTGGTCGGAAGCAACCTACTGCAGGTACCGGAAGACGGTCCAGGACCTGGAATTCAGGCAGCAGTCGGCGGAGTGCCGCGCGCTGAAAGTTGCCTTGCGGCCAACACCGGCTGAGCGGAACATGGCCTTGCCTCCGCAGGCCAAACAGACCAATTGCTGCCGCCGCGGTTCCTGCCGGTACTCATCAAGGTTGTCGAAGTCCTCGGCGTCCCAGTCCTTCCGGTCGGCGAGGCACAGTGCCCTTCTCATCTGCGGTGGCTTTCGATCGTAAACAGCGGTTAAAACGGGTGCTGGCGGCCGCGGGAACGCGGCCGCCAGCTTGTATTTCCGGTGACGGGAGTGATGCCACCGGAACCTGTGGGGTGCTGACCGGTAGGATCAGCAGCGGTCGAACGTCAGCGCCGGTCAAACGTCAGGCCGCCGGGCACCTGGAACGTCGGCATGAGTTCGAGCATGCCCACGTTGACGTGGCGCGGCGTTTCGATGGCGTAGTCCAGGGCATTGACGATGTCGTCCGTGGTGAGGGACTCGTAGCCTTCGTAGTAGGTCTCCCATGCTTCCTTCATGGCCTCGGGCGTGCCGCCCATGTTGCGGCCGAAGATCTCGGTCTCCACCCGGCCCGGGCAGATCTCGGTGACACGGATGCGCTTGCCGACGGTGTCGTTGCGCAGTTGCCGGGAGATCTGGTGCACTGCGGCTTTGGTGGCGTGGTAGACCGTGTGGCCGTAGAAGTTGTAGGTACCGGCGATCGAGCTGATGTTGATGACGTGGCCGAGGTCGCGCTCCACCATGCCCGGCAGCACCAGGCGCGTAAGCTGCAGCAGGCCGCGAAGGTTGACGTCCACCAGTTCGTCAATGTCCGCTTCAGACGAGTCCAGGATGTTGCCGGGCCGGGATACTCCGGCGCAGTTCACCAGGACGTCCACCTTCAGGTCGCTCACGACGGCGGCCAGCGCGGCCGTGTCGGTCAGGTCCACCACGTGCGGGACTGCTCCGGTTCGGTCGGCCAGTTCGGCGAGGCGTTCCTCGTTCCGGGCCACGGCGTGGACGGTCAGTCCGCGCTTGGTCAGGCGCTCGGCGATGGCTGCACCCATGCCGGTTGAAGCTCCGGTGACGAAGGCTGTGGTGTAGTCAGAAAAAGACATTGGTTTCTCCAAAGGTGGGGACTCGGTGGGGCTCAGTGCGCCGGGCCCGGAAGCCCGGCGCATTGCCCGGAGGTCGGTGGTGGCTAGGCGTCACGCAGCGGTTCGTGTGCACGGTCCTTGACGGTGCTGACCGCGATCAGCGTGCCAAGGGCCGTGACGACTGCGTAGAACGCGGGCATGTAGATGTTGCCGGTGCTGCCGATGAGCCAAGTCATGAGCAGCGGGGCGGTGCCACCGAAAAGCGCGGAGGAGATGTTGTATCCGAGGCCGTATGCCGAGTAGCGGACACGGGTGGGGAAGAGCTCAACGATCAGGATGTGGATGACTGCGGTGTGGCCGGCGAACACGACGGCCATGATGGAGGCACCCAGGATGGCCAGGCCCATTTCGCCTGTGGCGATGAGGGCGTAGGACGGGATGCCAAGGACTGCCATGGCGATAGCGGAGCCGGCGATGACCTTCTTGCGGCCAACACGGTCGGACAGTGCGCCCATGAACGGGATGGCGATGCAGATGACCACCAGGCTGCAGGCGGTGACGAGGAGGGCTTCGCCGATGGTGAAGTTCAGTTGCTTGCCCTTGAGGAACGTGGGCATGTAGGAGAAGAGGACGTAGTAGCCGGAGCCGTTCATCAGCGGGATGAAGAGGGCCAGGAGCATGGCGCGGCGGTGCTCCTTGGACTGGAAGGCTTCCTTGAGGGGGTTCTTGGAGAGGCCGCCCTCTTCCTTCAGCTTTTCGAAGTTGGGGGTGTCGCTGATGGCCTTGCGGATGTACCAGCCGATGATGCCCATGGGGATTGCCACCAGGAACGGGATGCGCCATGCGAAGGAGCCGAAGCCGCCGCCGTCAATAGCTGCCTGGGTGAGCCACGGCGACATGGAATAAGCCACCAGGGTACCGGTGAGCAGTGCAGCGAAGGATGCGATCTGTGCGTAGGAGGTGATGATGCCGCGCTTGCCTTCGGGGGCGTGCTCGGCGAGGAAGGTCATGGCGCCGGCGGCCTCACCGCCAACGGAGAAGCCCTGCAGGAGCCGCATGAGGACCAAAAGAATGGGAGCGGCGATGCCGATGGCTGCGTACGGGGGCAGCAGGCCGATGCCGGCGGTGGCGACACTGATCAGGAGGATGACAAAGACCAGGAGTTTTTGCCTGCCGATCCGGTCGCCAAGGTAGCCACACACAACAGCGCCGAGCGGGCGAACGAAGAACGAGACTGCGTAGCCTGCGAACACGAAAAGCAGGGCGTTGTCCGGGTTGCCCGGGGCCAGGAAGACGAGCGCCAGCGTTCCCGCCATGAAGGCAAAAATGCCGTTGTCGTACAGTTCCACGAAGATGCCAACACAACCTGCGGTGACGACCTTGCGGGTTTGACGGCTCGTAAGCCGCTCATGCTGCACTGGCGCAGCGTTGGTGCTTGCGGTCATGACTTTTCCTTACTGAGATGAGCGTAGCAACGCCTACTGGGTATTACGACAGGTTCTTTAGCTGCATGCCGCAACCGGTAGGTCCTGCCACTGGGGACGGCATCCGATGCCGAGGAGTCCGAAGACGGTATTGACGGATTCGCGGAGTGTTTCGAGTTGGGCCCGCGAGCGCCGATGGGCGGCAGTTGCTTCTGCCACTGTGGTTTTCCGAAAACGGACCTTGTCCCCTGGCCGTGCTTGGGCCAGGACATCCAGTCCGGTGCTGGTGACCACTGCGAGTACGGGATACCCGGCGGTGACGCCGCGTCCCCGGTGCAGTACCAGCAGCTCTTCCCTTGAGGGGACCTCGACGGCGCCCACTGGGACACCGCGGGAAAGCACCTCACCGCTTGAGGTTCTTTCCGGAAGTTCTCCGCCGAGCCGCAGGCCGATGTGGTTGCTGCGTCCGCTGACGGTGTACTCGGAGGTAAAGAGCAGTTCACCGGATTCGCCAAATTCGGCGACGTCCGGCCCGTCGGTCACATCGACCGACAAGTCTGAGTCCATGCTTGGCCGCTCAAGGCCGAGCCGGAACAAGGGAAGGTCGAAGTACGGCTGGCGTACCGGTCCCACACTGCGGCGTGTGACGAGTGTGGTTCCTTCCCGCAGTTGAAGTCCGAAGCCCACCACCGTGTCGGGGGCGGCGCTGTCCAGCAGCGTCTCCGCTTCGATGGAGCCGTGGATCGCGAGGTAGGCGCGCAGTCCCCGGTGGATGCCGCGGATGGAGACGGTTTCTCCTGCGCGAACGGAGACAGGTTCCCACTGGCTGGACGGACGGCCGCCCACGGTCAGCGTGAGGGGAGCACCGGTGACCGCGATCAGGATGTCAGCGGTGGCCTTCATCCGGAAGTCCAGTGCTGTGATTTCCACCAGCGGATCGTTATCAAGGTTGCCTGCCAGGATGTTGGCTGCCCGGGCGGAGTACTGGTCCAGTGCACCGTTGACGGGAAGGCCGAAGCGGGGTCCCCTGGTCCGGCCGAGGTCTGTGACGACGGAGTTGCCCGGCTGTTGGATCAGGATTTCGCCGGTCATGGCCGAAGCTCCCGTGGTTCCAATTCCATCCCGGTGTACTGGCCGAAGTCTTCGGTACGGATCTGTCGAAAACGGAGGACGTCGCCCGGCTTGTACGGCACCAGTGGCTCGCGTCGGATGTTCAACACGGACAGCGGAGTCTGGCCAATGACGCACCATCCCCCAGGGGCTACCGCCGGAGCGATGACCGCTTGGCGGCCGGCCACGGCCACCGCACCTGCAGGCACGCTCAGCCGGGGGTCCTTCAGCCGCGGTACGGGACGGGGAAATGCGGGACCGTCCAACATGGGCGAGCCTGCGGGGGCACCCAGGCAGCGGACAATGTAGGTCTTTTCCGTGTGCAGGCGGATGACTTCAGCGGTGGAAATGCCTTGGTGTTCGGCAACCTTCCCGAGGTCCGGTCCGTACTCTCCGCCGTACACTACGGGGACGTCGAACTCGCGGGGAGCTGAATGGGCACCCTCGGAGCGGCCAAGCTCGGTGAGCCCCAGCTTCACGAACGCGCGGACCTGGCGGGCTGAAACGAGGACAGGATCGAACTCCACCAGCACGGAGTCGTAGGTGGGGACAGCACCGTGAAGACCTTCTGCGCCACAGCTTTCCAGCCAGTCTGCCAGCCGGTGCACGGTGAGCCAGTTGTCTTCGCGGGCCTCCGAGATCGCCACGACACGCAGCGCGGAATCGCCGGACTCGTAGATCTCAGTCGGGGCTGCTGTGAGTACCGGCATGTCAGGCTGCCTTCCTCTTGGCGTCCATGACCTCTGCCAGAGGGGCGATGCGGACGCCGGCCGAGATGAGCTCCGAACGAATCAGCCGGGCCAGTTCAACGGCGCCGGGGTTGTCTCCGTGGAGGAGGACGGTATCGACGTCGATATCCATGTCGGCACCGTTGGCGCAGCGGATCTTGCCCTCAACCACCATGCGCAGGGTCCGCTCCACGATCTCAGCAGGATCGTGCAGGACAGCGCCGGGCTGGCTGCGGGGAACCAGCGTGCCGTCTTCCTGGTACGCCCGGTCCACGATGCCAACGATGGCAACGTTCAAGCCGGCTTCGCGTGAGGCCTTGGCCAGTTCGCCTTCCTGTGCCACCACGATGAGTTCGTTGTCCACGCGGGCTGCGGCTTCTGCCACTGCTTTGGCGTAGTCGGCGCGGACAGCGACGAGGTTGCCCAACCGGCCGTGCGGTGCGAGGTGCGTGACCCTTGTCCCGTGGAATGCGGCGAAACCGTTCAAGGCGCCGAGTTGGTAGAGGACATCGTTCTGAACCTCTGCTGCGGAGAGGCCCATGTCCCTGCGGCCGAAGCCGCGCAGATCAGGGAAGCTCGGGTGTGCTCCGATGCCGACTCCGCGGCGAACACATTCGGCAACAGTGGCGGCCATGATGTCCGGATCACCGGCGTGGAACCCACATGCGATATTTGCGCTTGAAACGATCTCCAGGAGTTCGGAATCGTCGCCGATGGTGTACGCGCCGAATCCCTCTCCAAGATCCGCTACAAGATCAATTGTCGGGTTCACGTGGTTCTCTTTCCGTGGTTTTGCATTCATGGTTCGGAATTCAAGGATCACCCTCAGGAGGTAAGTTGAATTTCCGGGAAATGGCTGGCGCTTTTGGATATCCAAAGCATCGCCTGAAGTTCTTTCCAAAAGTCTCGCACCCTCCAACTGCCTTGCACAAAGACCTATTCACTATCCCGTGATAGCTCTCCGTTATGACGTGGGCCACTGAGGCCTGTGGTGGTAGTCGCAGAGGGTGGCCTACGGCGGGTGCGTCTATATTTGAACAACCAGAAAGGTGGATCCATGGACACGCGGAAGCTCTCGTACTTCGTGCAAATTGTCGACTCGGGGAGCATAACGAAGGCCGCTGCGGCGCTGCATGTAGCCCAGCCGGCCCTGAGCCAGCAGGTGTCTGCGCTTGAGAACGACCTCAAGCAGCGCCTGCTGATCCGTAGCAAGCAAGGCGTGGAACCTACAGCCGCCGGACACACCCTTTACCGTCACGCGCAGTCGATCCTGCGCCTGGTTGAGCAGGCCCGTCAGGACGTTGCCTCCTCCGGCGCTGCGCCATCGGGCAGGGTTTCCATCGCCATCGCGCCCTACAGCATGGCATCCAGCCTGACACCGCACATCATCAGCGAAGTAGGCCGCCGCTACCCCGACATCGTGGTCCACTTGACCGAGATTTTTGGCGGCGTCCTGAGCGAGGCCATCAAGAACGGCCGCCTTGATATGGCGCTGATCTACGAGCCGGGAAAGATCCGCGGCGTCCAGTTCACCACCATGATCGTGGAGGACCTTCACCTGGTGGTCCACCCCGACATGGACGTGGCCCAAGGCAGCGCCAGCCAGGACACCGTCACGCTGAAGGAAGCCAGCACCGTGGGGCTTTTCCTTCCCGAGAAGAACCACACCCTGCGCCAGCTCATAGAGAAAGGCCTGTCGGAGCAGGACTTGCCGTTGCGGCTGGTGGGCGAGGTGGAGTCTGTCCCTTCGCTGACCAGGCTCATCCGGGCCAACCTGGGTGGCACCGTACTGCCGAAGTCAGCCGCCGACGCGCTCTTCCCGGAGCAGGACTTCAAAGTGTTGCGGATCGTCGAACCGGGCCTGCAGAGCAAGATCGCCCTCTGCACTCCGGATCATGAGCCCCTGTCCGAGGCGGCCTCGGCTGTGCTGCTGGTGGTCAAGGAGATGCTGCATCAACAGCTCATCAACAAGTACGGAACGGACCCCGTCCAGCTGCCCGCCCATCCATAACAAAGTCTTATCCGGACAAACAGCTTTGGTCTTATTCAAGCCGGTTTTAATTTCCTAGTATCGAATTAAGAAGTAATTCGAAAGCAGCCTCCGGCGGACCGGAAGCATATTCAAAGGATAAAACGGTGAAAAAGATCAGCACGGCCGGATGGGTTTCAAATCCAACCCGCGGAACGATCAGCGCACGGACAGGATTTCACTGCCCACGAAATGGTTTCTGGCGTCCTGTTGGCGGCATCGGCGAGCCCCTGTTCATTTTTGAAGGCAGCCTGATACCCACGCATGCCGGCAACAGCATCGAATGGCATCTGGTGGACACGCGCCCCGGCCATTCCGGACTGGACTGACGCCGGATTCGCACCGACCCGCCGACCCGGCCGTCCGCCGTCGAACGCTAACTGAGCCTGCAGCACCCTAAGGCGCCTTGCCACCCGGCACGGCGCCTTTTCCGTGCCTTCGGCACCGCGCCTTTCCGCGCCCTCGGCACCGCCGCGACACCGGGCACACGCGCCGTACCCACCAGACAGGGCCCCAACGCGCCGTACCGGGAACAAGAGCACGCCAAAGGGCCGGTCACCGCAGTGACCGGCCCTGGCTGGAGAGTCAGTCCTCGACCAGGAGGCCCTTTTCCTTGAGCTTTTCCGTGAGGCCGCAGAGCTCGATGGTGTTGCCGCCGTCATGGTAGAGCTTGATGAGCTCGCGCTCGTGGTCGTCGCGCGCCTGGGAGAGGGCGATGACTTCCTCAGCCTCTTCGCGGCGGACCACCACCACGCCGTCGGCATCGCCGCGGAGAATGTCACCGGGGTAGATGATCTCGTCGCCGAAGACGATGGGGTGGTTGATGGGGCCGAGCGTTTCCTTGACCGTGCCCTTGATGCTGACGCTGCTCGAGAAGACAGGCAGGCCCAGCTCGATCAGGTCCTGTGTGTCGCGGACGCCTGAATCGGTGACCATGGCGGCGACGCCCTTGGCCTTCATGGCGTTGCCCAGGACGTCACCGAACGTGCCGGCCTCGGCCATCTCCTGCGCCCCTACCAGGACGACGTCGCCAGCCTGGGCGTAGTGGATGGCGACCTGGAGCATGAGGTTGTCCTGCGGAGCACAGGCCACAGTGACTGCCGGACCGCAGAAGGACATGGAGCGGTCGATCGGCTTGATCTTGGAGCTCAGCGCGCCGCGGCGGCCCTGGGCTTCGTGGATCGTGGCAGAGGAGAACTTTGCGAGGCGGCTGACGACGTCAGCGTCGGGGCGCTCGAACTTGGTTTTGACGTGGATCATGGTCGGATCTTTCTGTGGGGGCCTGGTGAGGGCTTAGGTGAGGGCGTTAACGGCGTCGCGGATGGAGTCCACGCCGGCGTTGATGGTCTCCAGCGACGTGGCGAAGGAGATCCGGAAGTACGGGCCAAGTCCGTAAGCCGAGCCCTGGATGACGGCGACGCGCGCAGCGTCCAGCAAGTAGAGCGTGAAGTCCTGGTCGTTTTCGATGACATTTCCGTCGGGCGTGGTCTTGCCGATCGCACCGCTGCAGTTCACGTACGCGTAGAACGCGCCTTCCGCGGGCGCAACGGACAGGCCGTTGACGGCGTTCAAACCGTCGACGGCGGTGTCCCGGCGTTTGCGGTACACCTCCGCGCTGTCGCGGACGAAGGACTGGTCGCCGTTCAGCGCCGCCGTGGCGGCAGCCTGGCTGATCGACGACGGGCACGACGACGTCTGGGACTGCAGCTTGTTCATGGCCGCGATCAGCGGGGCAGGTCCGACGCCGTAGCCGAGGCGCCAGCCGGTCATCGCGTAGGCCTTGGACACACCGTTGACCAGCAGGATGCGGTCCTTCAAGGCGGGTACCGCGGTGACCAGGCTGGTGACGCGGCCGTCACCGAAGTAGACCTCGTCGTAGATCTCATCGGTCAGGATGAAGACATGCGGGTTCTCCTCGAGGACCGCGCCCAGGGCCTGGAGCTCTTCGCGGGAGTAGACGGCACCGGTCGGGTTGGATGGTGCGTTCAGGATGAGCCACTTGGTCCTGGGGGTGATGGCCTTGGCCAAAGCATCAGGGGTCAGCTTGAAACCGGTGTCTTCGCCACAGGGGACGATCACAGGGGTGCCGTCGTTGGCGAGCACCATGTCCGGGTAGGAAACCCAGTACGGGGCCGGGACGATCACTTCATCGCCCTCGTTAAGCGAAGCCATCAGCGCAACGTAGAGGACCTGTTTCGCGCCGCCGCCGATGGTCAGCTGGTTCCGCTCGTAGTGCTGCCTCGTGTGGCCTTCGATCTTGCGGAGGATGGCGGTCTGCAGTTCAGGTGTACCGGTCACCGAGGTGTACTTGGTCTCGCCGGCTTTAATGGCGTCGATCGCGGCGGCCTTAATGTGGTCAGGGGTGTCGAAGTCCGGCTCGCCGACGGTGAGGTCGATGATCGGGATGCCTTCAGCTTTCAGTTCGCGGACGCGGGCGGCCGCGGCGACGCTCGCTGAGGACTTGATGCGGGTGACCCTCGACGCCGGCAGGTAGTCGGACATGTCTCCTCCAGGAATGTGGAACTCAGGACGCGCGGATTCGCGTATCCCCTTTTTCGAGACTAGGGATTGGTTCGCGCGCTGGATAAGACCTAATGTGCGTGGATCTATAAGGGGGTCTTATGACACGGGGGCCTTTATGGGTTCCCTGCTCCCAAACGGGCACATCTGTGCGCATATGGGTACCCTTCCATGCACTTTGCTTATGGGTTCACGCGGTATTGGTATTTCCTTGGTGCGGTGAACGCTGCCTAGATTCGAGGTGTCAGAAGAGTCAGTCAAAGAGTTTCGAAGGGGAGCCCATGCCAACCCGCAACCGGTCCGCCCTGCCCTCCCCGGTCCAGCCACGGCAAGGCCGTTCAGTAACCGGCAGGTACACCTACCGGGCCAAGGCGCCGCGGTCGCAGGTCGACGGGGAGCATGCCAGGCTCGCGCGTGCCCTCGCCGCGCACCGGCAACTCCTCTCCCATGCGTCAAGCGCCATCCGGACCCTGACAGCCGCGAGGAACGAGCTGATCGCCCAAGCCCTGGAGGACGGGCTGACTCTGACCACGGTATCTGCGGTGACTGGAGAGAATCTGCGCGCCGTCCGGACCATCGGTTTGGCTTATGACGATCTCCACCCAAGCGGACTCCCCCGCGATGCACACGTCGCGGCGTTGAGGGCCAAAAGCACCGAGTTGGCAGCTGCGGAACGGCATCGGGACCAGATCACTGACCGCCGGGAAGCGTTGATCGTCATGGCCCTGCGGAACCAGGTCTGTGATGACCTTGAGTTGGCTTCCCTGACAGGGCTGACACCGGACCACATCCGCAGGTCCACCCGGGGAATCGCGCGTCCTGCTTAGTTTCATGGCAGCGTCCCGTTGAACCCGGCCCAGCAGCAGGGTAGAACGGAGGAATGAGCGACGTGAACTCTTGGATGGACCAGTACGAACGGGCGTGGACCTCGAATGACCCTGAGGAAATCAGGGCACTTTTCACCGAGGACGCCGTCTACAACGACCGCCCCAACACGGCGAAACCATGGAACGGCCACGAGGAAATCGTGAAGGCATGGGCCGCCGCCGGTGACAAGCCTGAGGACTGGACCTTCGAATGGACGCTCCTGGGCAAGGACGGTGACACGGCCTTCGTCCAAGGCTTGACCACGTACCTGAACGGCGACCCCACCTACGACAACCTGTGGGTCATCCGCTTCGCTGAGGATGGCCGTGCCCGCGAATTCACTGAATGGTTCATGGCGCGGAAGTAGCCTTCCACGGTTCAGCGGGCGACGATCAGCACATTCTCGTGAATCTGCTTCCAGCCCTCATACTTCGGTTGGCTGGCGTCGACTCCGTCCCTGATGAACTTCGTCGTGGACCCGTCAACGCCAGTCAGGGCAAGGATCTCCTCGTCCGTCGCCGCTCCGCCGCAGGCAGCACGCCACCGTTCCGGGACAGCTTCGGGGGCCACGATCAAGCAGACGGTCCCTGCAGTGGAACCACGGGCTGCGAAGTACCTCACGCCGTCGTCGGTTGCCAGCAACCGGACTGTCCCGGCGTCGACGTCCAGATCCACGCCTGTAAGGCTCATGGACTCCGGAAGCTTGTCCTCCGCCGTCGCTTCCCTGTCCAGCGCTTTCAGCCCCGCCGGCGCCGAGCAGCCGGCAAGTCCAATACCGGCTGCAACAGCAAGCACGGCTAAGACACGACGATTCATGGCTCTGCCCCCTCAGGCTCTCGTTCCGTCGAGCCTAACCCACTGGGGACGGTCAGTAGCTTTCGCGGTCAGCCGTTTCGGACACAGGAAGGAACGTGGACGCGAACCCTTCCGACGCGCGGGCCAGCACAGCAACATCCGCGCCGACCAGCACGAAGGAGGCACCGGCGTCGAGATACGCCCGCGCGGTTGTCTCGTTGAAGGCGTTCACGCCCGCCGGCTTTCCAGCCGCTTTGGCGGCTGCCAGGCAATGCTCGACGACGGCCCTCACCAAGGGATTCTCCTGCTGTCCCAGCAGGCCCATGGAAGCGGCGAGGTCCGAGGGGCCGAGGAAAATGCCATCGACACCGTCGACGGCCAGGATCTCCTCCACAGCCGACGCCGCAGCCTCGGATTCGATTTGGACCGTGAGGCTGATGGATTCCGACGCCGACGCCAAATAGTCGGGGACCCGGTTCCAGCGCGAAGCCCGGGCGAGTGCCGAGCCAACACCGCGGACACCATGCGGCGGATAGCGGACAGCGGCGACGGCGGACGCGGCCTCGAAAGCCGAGTTCACCATGGGAATGAGGAGGTTTTGCACACCGAGGTCAAGGTATTGCTTGATGACCACGGTGTCGTTGACGGGTGGCCGGACCATGGCCTGCACTGGGTATCCGCTCACGGCATGAAGCTGGGCAAGGATGGATTCCAGTCCGTTGGGGCTGTGCTCGGCGTCGATCAGGACCCAGTCCAGGCCGGAACCGGCGCAAATTTCCGCAACCAAGGGACTACCGGAACAAACCCACATGCCGGCCAACGGACGGCCAGCCTCGGAGAGGGCCGAATAGAAGGTGGGGCTCAGCTGAAGTGACATGTCACAACTCCCAACGGTCCGTAGTCAGCGTGCACGGTATCACCTTTGTACACCCAGAGTGGGCGCGTAAACGAGCCCGCCAGGATGATATCTCCGGCCTTCATGGAATCCCCGTGCGCGGCGATCTTGTTGGCCAGCCAGTGCACGCCGTTGGCCGGATGATCCAGCACCCCGGCGGCCACTCCGGTCTCCTCCACGGTCTGGTTTTTGTACAGGATGGCGGACACCCAACGGAGGTCGACCGCGTCGGGCCGAACCGGGCGGCCACCCACCACCATGGCACCCATCGCGGCATTGTCCGAGATGGTGTCCACGATGGTCCGGCCCTCCATTTCGATCCTGGAGTCCAGGATCTCGAGGGCCGGAACCACGTAATCGGTGGCGTTGAGGACATCGAAAATCGTGCAGCCGGGCCCTTTGAGGCCGGACTTCAACACGAAGGCCAGTTCCACCTCAACCCGGGGATGGGTGTACTTGTCCCACTCCACGGAACAGCCGGTTTCCAGGACCATGTCATCGAAAATGGCACCATAATCCGGCTCGGTGATGCCCGTGGCGGCCTGCATGGCCTTGGACGTGAGGCCGATCTTGCGCCCCACCAACGTGCGCCCCGCTTCCTCGTTCCGCCGCATCCACAGCTGCTGCACGGCGTACGAGTCCTCCACCGTCATGTCGGGGTAGCGCGCGGTCAGGCGCGGGACCGGTTTACGGTTCCGGCCGGCTTCGAGGAGCTCGTCGGCAATGGCTTCGATCGTCTTCGCGTCCAGCATGGTTTAGACCTGGGCTCCCAGCTTGAAGCCCTCCGCCGTATCTGAAGCACCCTCGGGTCGGGTGTAGGAGAAGCCGTCGGCGCCGACGGTGACAGCCATCTCAGAAGCATCAGTCCGCTCGATGATGGGCTGCGGGTTGCCGTCGAGGTCCAGGACCAAGGAGGCCTCGGTGTACCAGGACGGGACGACGGGGTTGCCCCACCAGTCGCGCCGCTGGTTGTCGTGGACATCCCAGGTGACGGTGGGGTTGTCCGGGTCGCCGGTGTAGTAGTCCTGGGTGTAGATCTCCACGCGGTGGCCGTCCGGGTCCAGGATGTAGAGATAGAACGCGTTGGACACACCGTGGCGTCCGGGTCCGCGTTCGATCCTGTCGGAGATGCGCAGGGCACCCATCTTGTCGCAGATCTGGATGATGTTGTGCTTCTCATGCGTGGAGAAGGCGATGTGGTGCAGGCGGGGTCCGTTGCCTCCGGTCAGGGCGGTGTCGTGCACGGTCTGCTTGCGGTGCATCCACGCGGCGTACGTGACGCCGTCGGAATCCTTGATGTCTTCCGAGACGCGGAAGCCCAGGTCCTCCAGGTACTTGCGGCCGCGTGGGACGTCCGGGGTGACCTGGTTGAAGTGGTCCAGGCGGACCAACTCACCGGCGGAGTAGAGGTCGTAGCGCTGGGTGAGGCGTTCGACGTGCTCCACGTCGTAGAAGAACTCGTATGGGAAGCCCAGCGGGTCCTCCACGCGGACGGAGTCGCCCACGCCCTTGGTGAAGCCTTCCTTGCGGCGCTCCACCCGGCAGCCCAGTTCGCGGTAGTAGGCCTCGGCGGCGTCCACCTCCGCCGGGGACTTTACGCGGTAGGCGAAGGCTGCAGCGGCTGCGACCGGGCCCTTGCGGAGGACCAGGTTGTGGTGGATGAACTCCTCGAAGGAGCGCAGGTAGATGGTGTTCTCGTCCTCTTCAGTGACGTGCAGGCCGAGGAGGTCCACGTAGAACGCGCGGGACTTGGCCAGGTCCGTGACCACCAGTTCCAGGTAGGCGCAGCGGACGATGTCCGGTGCCGGGACTGTGGGGGTGGGGATGGGGCCGGTGAAGTTGCTCATGGGATTCTCTCTTCGTTGAAAGGTCTGGTGGGAAGCGCTAGGCGCCGAATTTGGGAGTGTGAACAGCTCCGAGGGTGATGTGCACGGCCTGCTGGTCGGTGTAGAAATCGATGGAGCGGTAGCCGCCCTCATGGCCCAGTCCGGAGGCTTTCACGCCGCCGAACGGGGTGCGGAGATCACGGACGTTATGGCTGTTGAGCCACACCATGCCGGCTTCGACGTTCTGGGAGAAGTTGTGGGCCCGGGTCAGGTTTTGGGTCCAGATGTAGGCCGCCAGGCCGTACTTGGTGTTGTTGGCCAAGGCGAGGGCTTCGTCGTCGTTCTCGAACGGCGTGATGGCCACGACGGGACCGAAGATTTCCTCCTGGAAGATCCGCGCGTCAGGCGCGACGTCGGCGAACACCGTCGGTGCGATGTAGTTGCCTTCGGGCAAGTGGTCGGGCCTGCCGCCGCCGGCGAGGAGCCGACCTTCAGACTTGCCGATCTCCACGTAGGACGCCACCTTGTTGTAGTGCTCCGGGTGAACCAAGGCACCCACCTGGGTCTTGGGGTCGTGGGGATCGCCCACCACGATGTTCTTGGCCCGGGCGGCGTACTTTTCGCAGAACTCGTCGTAGATGGCACGTTCCACGAGGATGCGGGAACCAGCGGTGCAGCGTTCGCCGTTGAGGGAGAATACCCCGAACAGCGCCGAATCGATTGCGGCGTCCAGATCGGCATCGGCGAACACGACGCACGGGGACTTGCCACCGAGCTCCATGGACAGGCCTTTGAGGTTGGCGGCGGCGTTGCGGAAGATGGTCTGGCCCGTGGTGGTCTCGCCGGTGAAGGAGATCAGCGGCACGTCGGGGTGCTTCACGAGGGCATCGCCGGCTTCTTCGCCCAGGCCGTTGACCAGGTTGAACACACCGTCGGGCAGGCCCGCATCCTTGAAGATCTGCGCCCAGAGCGAGGCGGACAAAGGCGTGAACTCGGCCGGCTTCAGCACCACAGTGTTGCCGGTGGCCAGCGCCGGGGCGAGCTTCCAGGACTCAAGCATGAACGGGGTGTTCCACGGCGTGATCAGGCCTGCGACGCCAATCGGCTTCCGGTTCACGTAGTTGATCTGCGAGCCCGGGACCTTCATGGCGTCGTCGAACTGCGCCACGATCAGATCAGCAAAGAAGCGGAAGTTTTCGGCAGCCCGGAGTGCCTGGCCCTTGGCCTGGGTGATTGGCAGACCGGTATCGAACGTCTCCAGCTCGGCGAGGCGGGCTTCCTGTGCCTCGACGGCATCGGCGATCTTGTTCAGCACCCGGGCGCGTTCGCGCGGCTTCATCTTCGGCCACGGGCCATTGACGAATGCCTCACGTGCCGCGGCGACGGCGAGGTCGATATCTTCCTTCTGGCCGGCGGCAGCGGTGGCGTAGTTGCCGTTCGATACCGGGTCCAGGACATCGAAGGTCTTGCCGGATACCGAATCAACGAACTCGCCGTTGATGAAGTGCTGGATGTGGGACGGCAGGTTCTCTGGGATGTAGTGCTTGGCGGTCTCTACTGAGGTCGTCATCGTTGAAGTCCTAACTAGCGATCAGTGGTTGGTAGTTATTGCTTGGCTTGGGCCAGGTAGGCGTCCAGGGTGGAAGCGCGGTGCTGGCGGGCTGCTTTTTCGATGGTGTCGGCGTCTGCACCGCTCTCGATGAGCTGCAGCAAAGCTTCGTGTTCCCGTACCGATTCCTGCGCTCGGCCAGGGACGAAACGGAAGGTCGAGGACCGGATGGAGGCCAGCCGGTTCCAGCCCCGGTGGACCAGGTCAAGAATGTGCGGGTTGGGGCAGTGCTCAAACAGGACACTGTGGAAGTCCTGGTTCAAGGAGGTGAAGCGGACCGGATCAAAGTGCTCCAGGCACTCCCGCATCTCCTCGTTCACCGCACGGGCACGGGCAATGGAGACCGAGTCAATCAGCGGCGCGGACAACGCCGTGGCCGCACCTTCCACGATGCTCAGGGTCTGCATGGTGTACAGGTACTCGGTGGGGTCGATTCCGGACACCGTAGCGCCCACGTTCCGCTCGAACTTCACCAGCCCTTCAGCCTCCAGGCGGCGGATCGCTTCGCGAACCGGGACCACGCTGAAACCCAAGTCCTCAGCAATCTTGGCGAGTACCAAGCGGTAACCCGGCGTATAAGCGCCCTCAACGATCCTCGCCTTCACGGCGGCATACGCCTGCTGGGACTTACTTTGGGCTCCGGCGTTTTCGACGGCGGTACTTCCGACGGCGGTTTCAGTCACTGTGGGCTCCTTGCCGGCTCTGCCACTCCTGGAAGCGTGCCTGCCAGTCCTTGTTCATCGGGTACAGCCCGTCCACGCTGTTGCCTTCCTGGACCATCTGGAAGATGAAGGTCTCTTCTTTTTCCTGCTGGATGCAGTCGTCCACCAGTTCCTCGGCGATGGCCGGCGGAATCACCAGGATGCCGTCGGAGTCGGCCACGATGATGTCGCCGGGCTGGACAGTTGCACCACCGCAGGCGATGGTGATGTCCGTGTCCCACGGGATGTGCCGGCGTCCGAGGACTGCCGGGTGCGGATTGGCGAAGTAGGTGGGCATCTCCAAGTCGGCCACGGCGGAGTAGTCGCGGACGCCGCCGTCGGTAATGATCGCCGCCGCTCCACGGACCTGGGCACGCAGCGCCAGGATGTCACCCACGGTGCCGGTGCCTTTCTCGCCGCGGGCTTCCATGACCAGGATTTCGCCGTCGTTCACGGAGTCGATGGCCCGCTTCTGGGCGTTGAATCCGCCGCCGTGGGTTGCGAAGAGGTCTTCACGGTTGGGCACATAGCGCAGGGTGCGGGCCAGCCCTACTACCTTGCGGTCGGGCCGGGTGGCCTGCAGGCCGTCGATGCTCACATTGTTCAGCCCTCGCTTGCGGAGCTGGGAGGACAGGGTGGCGGTGGCGACGGACTCCAATTTCGCCTTCAACTCCGGCGTCAGGACACTCTCGGCAGCTGCCGGTCCCGAAGCCTCCAGACCGGCAGCTTCCCGCGATCCGTAGGCCTCCTCACGCTGAGTATCATCAGTCTTGGGGCGGGCACCAAAGTCCGCGAACGGCGTCGTGCCTTCCGTGACTTTGGTGGCCAGGCGGCCACTGCTGAAGTCACCGCCGGTGACCTCGATTTCGACGACGTCACCCGGCTTGGCCACCGAGGCGCCTGCCGGTGTTCCGGTGAGGATGATGTCGCCCTCCTCGAGCGTGAGCAGCTGCGAAAGGTCCGCAACGAGCTGCGCGAAAGGGAAGAGCAGGTCCTCGGTGGTGTCATCCTGGACGAGGTGGCCGTTGTGCCAGGTGCGGATCCTTAGAGCAGCGGGATCAACGGCGTCGGCCGGAATCAGCGCCGGGCCAACGGGGGTGAAACCATCGCCGCCCTTGGACCGGACGTTGGAGCCCTTGTCCGCATAGCGGAGATCGTACACACCAAGGTCGTTGGACGCCGTGACCCACTCGACGTGGCTCCATGCATCCTCGAGACCCACGCGACGGGCGGACTTGCCAATCACCAGCGCGATCTCGCCCTCATAGCCAAGCAGTTCGCAACCTGCGGGACGCTCAACAGTGCCCGGGGCGTCGGCGGAGCCGAGCGCCAACGACGACGACGGTTTCAGGAAGTACGACGGCTGATCGGGAGTGCGCCCGCGCTGGGCCGCGCGGCTGGGGTAGTTGACGTGGACGGCAATGACTTTGCGCGTCCGGGCCAGCATGTCCTGGCTGACTTCCTGGGTCCGGAACTCCACTGTCACGGCGCCTCCTCTTCCTCGAGCTGCATCAGGTACGAAATCGTATACGATAACTATGAACCCGATATGTGACCCGCGTCAACCCCCCTTTCCGCGCCCAAGCGGGTGGGAATGCTGGTCCTTGGTGGGGGCAGTGGGAGGCCGCTTAGCCGACCACCCTTACATCCTGTCGGAGGCCTCCCGTAGGGTACCGGCATGGACATCATCCTCGTACCCGGTTTCTGGTTGGACGCATCGTCGTGGGAGGAGGTGACTCCCCCGCTGGTTGCCGCCGGCCATACAGTTCACCCACTGACCTTGCCCGGCCTGGAATCTGCCGATGCTCCACGCGCCGGCATCGGTCTTCGGACGCACATCGAGGCGGTGGTAGCGAAAGTGGACTCGCTGGAGGGCAACGTTATCCTGGTGGGCCACTCAGGCGGCGGCGCCATCATCCACGGCGCAGTCGACGCCCGCCCGGACCGTGTGGCCCGCGCCATCTATGTGGACAGCGGACCACTTGGCGAGGGTGGGGTCATCAATGATGAGCTGCCCGACGACGGCGACGACATCCCGCTGCCGCCTTGGGAAGCGTTCGAAGACGAAGACCTGGTTGACCTCACCGATGACCTGAAGGAAACTTTCCGCGCCCGCGCCATCCCCGAGCCCAAGGGAGTGGCACTCGACCAGCAGCACCTGAGCGACGTCCGCAGGTACGACGTTCCGGCCACGATCATCGCGTGCCAGTTCCCGTCGTCGCTCCTCAAGGAATGGATGGACGCCGGGCACCCATTCACCGCCGAACTCGCACGGATCCGGGACGTGGACTACATCGACCTTCCCACGGGCCACTGGCCGCAATTCACCAAGCCGAAGGAACTGGGAGAGGCGATCCTGACCGCTGCGGAGCACGCCAAGCAGCCCCCGACGCCGGCCCTCCCCTGACACCGAAGCCCAGGGACCGGGGCCGTCCAACGTGAGGGGTACTACGCTCGAGGGATTTAGGCCTTGGGCGGCGTGTTCGTGGCGGGCCCCTCCGGCACTGCGCCACCCTCATCCGCCCAGTCACTTCCGGTGGTGTCATCACGGGCTGGGTCCGACACGACGTCGGACGTGACCGTGGGGACGGTGGTGACAGTAGGGCCAGTGGAAGAGTTGCTGGTATGTGAGGGACCAGACCGCTGGTCCGCCTTCGGCGAGGTAATGCCGGGGAACATGCTCTCGGCCTTCTCCATCAGCTTTTTGCCGGCCTCATAGAGGTTGTCCAGGATGTCCGGAACCGACTCCTGGACAGCTTCAGTTGCATGGTGGACGTTCTCCTGGACTTCCGGATTCTTCCAGACCTTTTCAGTGCCTCCGCGGAGGCGCCGATACACCTCCGGCCAGGACTTGGATCCCCAGACGTAGCCAACGGCCACTCCAACGGCGAACAATGCTTTCCCTTTCACAGGAATCACTCCTTTCGAGGCGGTATTCTTCGACACTAGTCCCGGCGGGCATGACCTGTCACCTGCCCATTGATTACGGCATGCTCAATAGTAATTTGCCGAAATAGAACATTTGGAATATCCGCAAAGCCAGCCAGCGGGTAACCGCGGGAAGCAACACCGGTGACGGCGGCCTCCAGGCCGGGGCACGGCGGGCCATCTCAGGCAGACCTCCAGCAGTCGGGTGGGAAAATCGAGGCCGCCATTAAGGGCGTAGTGGACTCCCCCGAGGGCCACTGGGGCGCGGATCCCCGGCATTCCGGGCCCGCAAGCAAGGCTGAGCTAATAGTCAGGTTACTTGCTACTAGCCCCGGGAGCCGCTAGCGTTACTGGTGTAGTACCGAGACCGACCCAATCGGCAGGAGTGCTTTATTGGCTGCTTTTCATAAATTCATCGGGGTTGCATAAACAGTTCCAATCCCCACATTCCATAGGGCCTCCAGGGGCCCCATTACGGTGCCTATACCTCGGAACAGGCACCCGGTGAACTTACTCGCTTCATCACGTTCATGGAATTTCCATCAACAAGAAAGTAGGACCAAAAATGGGTTTCTTTGGTTTTCTTCTGCTCGGTCTTCTGGCCGGCGCTATCGCTAAACTTATCCTTCCGGGCCGCCAGGGTGGCGGCTGGCTGATCACCCTCCTGTTGGGCGTCGTCGGCGCTCTTCTGGGCGGCTGGATCGGTGGCCTGATCTTCGGTACGGGCCTGCAGGAATTCTTCTCCTTGACCACTTGGCTCCTGGCTATCGGCGGCTCCATCATCGTGCTGCTGATCTACGGCCTGGTCACCAGCCGCAGGACCCACCATGGCTAACAACCAGAACCGCGACGCCAACGGCGACGACCTCGAAGGCCAGTACTCCGAGGGCGACTACGGCGATTCCGGGGTATCCCCGGAAACCCTGAAAGAAGACGCCGGAGGCGACTACACCGCAGGGGACTACGCCGAGAAGACGGTACCCTCGGCCGACGCTGAGCTGGACGAGCACAACACGGAAGACATCCCTGAGGACCGGCCCTTCTCATCCGAACCGGATGAAGAAGCATCCGGCTCCAGTCGCCCGTAAGAATGAACCGGTTGTCACCTAACCGGCAGTAACTGAATAACACCAAGGACCCGGAGTGCTGCAGCCGCAGCCTCCGGGTCCTTGCGTTGCATCGGATTCCGGCAGCGGAGGTGGCCCCGTTTCGGGGCTTCGCTGCGCGGCGTGCCGTCCGATCGGCTCTGATCGCAACGGGCCATCGAAGCGGGCCCTGATATTTTCGGGCAAGGATAGGTGGGGCATCGGTCCCAAGCCCTCCGTAGTGTCAAGGGCAGGAATGAAGACACGGTAGGGAAACAAGGCGAGGAACAGGTCAGCATGCAGGAGTGGAACCGGGCAATAGAGGCAATCGAGCAGGACCTCACGGCAGACATTGACGTGGCGACTTTGGCCAGGATCGCCTTGACGTCCGAGTATCACTTCCGGCGGATGTTCTCCTCCTTGGCCGGGTTGCCGGTTTCGGAGTACATCCGGAGGCGCCGCCTGACAGCGGCCACGGCGGAGATCATCGACGGCGGCACAGTCCTGGCCGTTGCTGTCCGCTACGGCTATGCCTCTGCTGAGGCGTTCACCCGTGCGTTCAAGGCCATGCACGGCCTCACGCCGTCTGAAGCGAGGCAGGCCGGCGCCGTGCTTCATTCCCAACCTCAGCTGAGGTTCCACCTGCGAGTCGAAGGGAATACCGACATGAAACACCGTATAGAAGACAAATCCGCTTTCCGCCTCATTGGCCTGAAAGCCCGCGTCCCCCTGGTCCACGAAGGACCCAACCAGGCCATCATCGAATTTCAACGGGGCCTGGATCCCGCTGTCACCCAGCGCCTGCTGGGGCTGTCAGACATGGAGCCGGCGGGCCCGCTGTCCGTCACTGACAACATCGATGAGCAGCGGAGCGAGGGAAGCGGGCTGGACTACTGGCATGCCGTGGCGTCCAGCCAGCCGGCACCGGAGGGGTTTGACGTCCTGGACATTCCAGCGGGCCTGTGGGTGGTTTTCGAAACCGAGGGGAGTTTCCCGGAGGTCCTGCAAAGCATGTGGGCGGACGCTGCTACTGAGTGGTTTCCGGCCAACCCGTACAGGTGGGCACCGGGGCCGGAATTGCTCAGCGTCCAGGCGGAGGAAGGGGGCAACCGCGGCCGCGGACAGCTCTGGATTCCGGTGGAGCGGGAAGAACCAGGCGATCGCTAGGACCAGGCTGGGGGCCCGGCTTCGAGGAACCGCAGGATCTCCTCCAGCGGCAGCACGGCTTGCCGGTATTCGCGGGTAAAGACCCGCAACACCGACTCGGCGGCCTCGGCGTTCTCCGTGCCGGTGGCCTCTGCAGCATAGATCACCCTGATGTTGTGGGCGAAGGCGTCGGCCGCAGTCTGCGCGATGCAGTTATGGGCGGAGATTCCGGCCAGGATCACAGTGTCCACCTCCCAGTTCCGGAGCCGCATGGCGAGGTCTGTCCCGAAGAAGGCGCTGTCCCGGGTCTTGAAGAGCCGGGGAAGGTCGGCAGTGAGCAGGCCGGCTACGAACTCCGCCTGCCCACTGCCCCGGAAGATGAAACCTTGATCGTCGTCCAGCATATTCAGGCTCCACGTGGATTTGTCCCGTTCATGCACGGTTCCCACCAAGAGCACGTATGCGCCCGCTTCACGCGCTGCGCTGGTCAGGGAGTTGCAGGCAGCAACAACTTCTTCCTGGCGGGCCTTCAATGCGGGGTCCTCGAAGTAAGCGTTCTGCATGTCGATGACCAGCACGGCGATCATGGGCGCCCTCCGGCCAAGCGGCTCACAATCCCTTGCCTCCCGTCACAGGAAGCACGGCCCCGGAAATGTAGGAGCCTTCATCCGAGGCAAGCAACACGTAGGCCGGGGCCAGCTCAGCAGGCTGCCCGGCCCTGCCCAGCGGCGTGTCCTGGCCGAACGTGGGAAGCTTGTCCGGCCATTCCGTAGCGGGAATCAACGGAGTCCAGATGGGTCCCGGGGCCACGGCGTTGACCCGGATTCCCTTGGGCCCCAGTTCTTCGGCCATGGCCTTGGTGAAGGCCACCTGGGCAGCCTTGGTCATGGCGTAGTCCACCAACTGGGCGGAGGGGTTGAAGGCCTGGATAGAGGCCGTGACAATGATCGATGCTCCTGGCCTCAGGTGGGGAATGGCCGCCTGCGCAGTCCAGATGAGTGAGTACAGGTTGGTCTTGAAGACGCGGTCAAACTCCTCCGTGGGGATGGTTTCCAGGCCTTCACGGTTCTTTTGGTAAGCGGCGTTCAACACCACCACGTTGAGACCGCCGAGTTCCTGCACGGTCCGCTCCACGATCTCGGCCGCGAACGCCTCGTCCCGCGCATCACCGGGCAAGAGGAGCACCTGCGAGCCGCACTCGCGGATCCATTCCGCCGTCGACCTTGCGTCTTCTTCTTCCTCCGGCAGGTAACTGATGGCTACCTTCGCGCCCTCGCGGGCGTAGGCGATAGCCACAGCGGCGCCGATCCCGGAGTCTCCGCCCGTGATGAGCGCGGTTTTGCCTTGCAGCCGGCCGTGTCCCACGTAACTCTTCTCGCCGTGGTCCGGCTGCGGATCCAAGGGCCGGGTCAGGCCCGGTTGTTCCTGCTCCTGTTGTGGGAACTCGCCGGAGTGGTATCCGCGACGGGGGTCCGCCGGCGGAGAGGTGAGACGATTCTGTGGCTGGCCGGAGTTGTCCGGATCATGATGAGTCATGATTGTTCCTTACCCGCATTCGGCGCCGCCTAACCGCGCTGACCGCTTCTCGCACTTACCGCTGAATCCGTATCCGCCCTTCCCGCCATAACAGTCCGGAAAAACTAGGTCCGCAGGGTTCGCGCCTTGACCATCAGGAACAGGCCGTACGCGATCAGCCCCACTGCCACGGCAGCCAGCAGGTACACCCCGTAGGGCTGCTCCCTGAGCGCCTTCAAACCGCCGTCGAGCCCGGTTGACTGTTCGGGTTGGGCCCGCACCGACGCGATGACCACCAGCAGGCCCACCAGGAAGAGGGCGATCCCCTTGGCGATGTACCCCACCACGCCTACCCCCATTTGGAACTTCTTCACCGAACTGTTGGAGGACAACGTCAGGTCCTTGGTGAATTTCCGGCGGAATCCCCGCACTGCGAAAACGATTCCCGTGATGGCGATGCCGGCACCAACGGCGACCAGCAGAAACACCCCAAACGGGGCCTTGAGGAGCGTGACGGTGAAGTCACTGCTGGACTCCCGGCTGTTCTGGCCCTTGCCGGCAATGAAGGAGACGATGGTGGTGGCGAGGGCAGCGAAGACGATCGCCTGCCCTATGGCGGACAGCTTCTTGGTGATCTTGTCCGAGCCGTTCCGGTGGCCAAGGATGGCGTTTCCCAGTTGCCACAGTGCCAGCGCGGCGCAAGCAGCGAAGCACGCCCAGAGCAGCAGCGGCCCATAGGGCTGGCTGGCGAGGGACGTCACGGCCCCGCTGACATCGGCTTCGCCGCTGCTTCCGAACGCCAGTTGGAGGGCAATGACGCCAATGAGCACGTGCAGGATTCCGCTGACCACATACCCGCCGCGCGCAACAGCGGCAAAGGCCTGCGAATTCGACGCTTCCTCAGCCACTTCGGCGGCCTTCCTCATCTCTTCCTTGATGACAAGCCTCCTTATTTATTGAGCTGCATCCATCGTCCCTTAAAGGACGCCGGGCAGGGTACCTCCCGGATGGGGGAGGTGCCTGCCCGCTTTAAAGCTCCAGGTTTCTGGGTCAGTACGACCCTTCTAGAAACCGACCACCGACTGCGGCCAGATGCTGCGCAGTCCTACGCCCAGCGGGTTGAACTGCTCACGGACGGCCACACGCGTCTGGCCGAGAACCTCGCCGGCATGCCGGACGGCCTCTGCGGTGCCTGACAGGGCGTCATGAACGACGCTGGCGTTCTGGGACTGGGTGGAGATCTGGTCAGTCATTTGGGTGGTCCTTCCTGGAAGCTCCGTCAGCGGTTGGCTGATGTTTCAACCATCGGACGGAGCCCTCAAGAAGGGCGCCGGGTCATCTCAAGATTCGCTCAAGATTCCGGGCCGGCACTTCAGAGGGCGAACTCCACTTCCAGCACCTGGTCCGGGCCCAAGGCGAGGCGGGCGCTGACGCTGGCGCCGTCGTCGAACAGCTCAAAAGCGGGAGGAGGCCCGACGGCGGGAGGAACCCAGGCAGGCGGCTCGCCGCCGAGGTACACCAGGGAGGCGAAACAGCTGCGCTCCCCGGACAGTCTGCCCTCCAGATAGCGGCAACTGGCAAAGGCGCCAAAAGGGGACACCCCATGGGCCTGATACGTGCCGCTGTCCGTGTAGCCGTGGAGCGGCCAGATGGCTGTGTGCAGCCGGCCGTCAGCAAGGACGCCGCTGCTTGGCATCGGCTGATCACCCGCGAGCGCATATCCGCCGTCCCGGACCGCGAGGATGGAGCTGTCCGGCGCCTCCACTGCGTGCACCCGTAGTTCGTATCCGCCTGCAGCGGCGGTCCCCGTCGCGGCGCGCCAGTCCGAATCAGCGGGATCCTCGGCATCGTTCCACACCGGGGCGTGCCAACTGGCTGCTTGCCCCGGCCCCGCAGGCAGCCGGTGGATCCGCGAGCGCCGGCTTGGCGTCCCAGCATCGTTGAGGAGGGCGAAGTGGTTGTCGACGGGGTGCTCCGTGAACAGCGGCGCCGTATGGCTTGAATAGGCGAGGCGGCGGTAGAGGGGATCATCCGGGCCGGGCGCATAGTACTTGTCGCTGCCATGGTTGAGGAGGCGGGCGATGCCGTCCGCAGCAGTGGAGTGGAGCAGGTAGTTGGGGGCTTCGGCATGCTTTAGGCCGTCTGCGGCTTCCAGGGGCGAAGGCTCCTCAACGGCGGTCCACACCGGGTGGTCGGCGGGAAGGAGCAGCCCGACGAATGCCTTGGAGGTCCAGTACGGCGAGGCCGGCCCGGAGTATTCCTGGGTCATCGGTTCAAAAGCGCCGAGCCATCCCAGTGACGGCAGGCCGTCGTCGTAGGCTCCGTTGTCGAGGAAGTACTTTGCTGCACCGCTGGCGATCCTGCGGGTCTGGCCGGGGGCGAGCGGCGTTGCGCAGATCGCCTCTCCCATGAAGAGGGGCGCGACGGCGGCGTAACGGTAGATCGGGGAGCGGCCTTGGAACATCGGGGCACCGTTGGCGCCGAAGAACCTGACATGGTCCTCCAGGAAGGTGGCGAGGCGGCGGCGGGAGATTTCAAGCCGGTGATCGGCTTGTGGATGCCGGCCGGCAGCAAACTCGGCCCACAGGATGGGGTACAAGTGCATGGCCCAACCGCAGTAGTAGTCGAAGAAGTCGCCGGTGCCGTCGTTGTCTCCGTCCCGGTACCAACCTCCGCCCGCGTACCAGTCGTCCAGCCTGTCCAGGCCATGCCCTATCTGGGCTGCGTTGTACTCAAAGCCCGCACCGGCCAGGAATTCGGCGATCATCACTTGGAAGAGCACCCAGTTGTTGTCCACACAGGTGCTGCGCGAGGAACCCCGCAGCCAGGCAGCCACCCGATCCTGTTGCGCAGCGGACAGCGTGTCCCACAACCAGGGCTTGGTGAGCTGGAGCCCCAGGACCACGGAGGCGGCTTCCACCATGGGCTGGGAGCGGTCGGTGATGGGCAGCCACGCTTCAGGCCCGTTCTTCTGCGTGCCGTGAAGCAGGCCCTCACGGTAAAAGTCCAGATGCCCGAAGGGGTCGCTGCCCTGCTCCCCCGCCACCCGGAAGGCCGCCAGCAAGAACGTCCGCGCGAAGCCCTCCAGGCCATCGGACACAGCTCCCGACGACGACGGGCGGCCACCCAGCCGGATGGCCGCCTTCAGCGGGGAGAAGTGGGGGCGCACCGCGAGTAACTGCTGATCAGCGAAGGCTACCCAGTGTTCCCGGGTCCAGCCCGTGATGGGGCTGAGGTTAAAATCCGGGGCGGGCATGGTGATTGCGGTTGCCATGATTCTCCTGCAGGGGCACGTAGTAGTAGCCCCACCACAGTAGGAGTTCCATCCTTCGCATGACGCGAGTTGAACAATAGTGAACCCGACGCCAGGCCTACTGCATGAGGCGCTCGATGTCGGCAAAGCCCAGGCCCGAGGCAATCGCAAGGTCCGGAAGGCCTGCTCCCGCCGCCGTCGCGTTTCGCATGGCCCGTACCAGGCAATCCTCAGCCTGGTCCATTTCCCACTGCAACCCCTCCACCCGGGCGGCAGCTGTCCACACTTCGTCCAACACTCCGGTTCTTCGGGCCGTAGCGGCCTCGGTGATCAGTACTGGGGGCGTTACTTCGAGGGAAGCTCCACCTTGCGATTCCCTCACAACTACTGCAGTCACTTGGTGCCTTCCCGTGTAAGAATGTGTCTCGACAAACTAGTTATATGTGAATCTAGCTAAATTGGCGAGTTGCGGTGGGGGTGATGCACATCACTAAAACTCGAGCGTGAGGAATCCCTGCATCTGCACGTCTTATTCATGACGGCGCACAACAAGCGCTGCAACCAACGGACAGGAGCAATCGCCATGACGATCCAGACGCACACCCCCGCAGATGTCCCGGCCAGGAACACCACGGCGGGCGACAACCCCACAGCGGCCCATGACACCACCACTCCTGCACTGAATAAGGGCAAGGATGGCCGCGGGGCCACCACGGTTGCCGACGGCGTCGTCGCCAAAATCGCCGGCATCGCCATCCAGGAAATCCCGGGCGTCCACGCCCTCGGCGGCGGTGCTGCCCGCGCCATCGGCAACCTGCGCGAGAAGGTGGGCCAGAAGGACCTCACCCAGGGCGTCACCGTTGAAGTGGGCCAAACCCAGGTGGCCGTAGATGTCACCCTGGTTGTTGAGTACCCGCACCCGCTCCAGGAAGTAGCGGACAACGCCCGCGACGCCGTCTACACCGCCATCGAGGACCTGGTGGGCATGGAAGTGACCGAGGTCAACATCACCATCACCGACATCCACGTTCCTTCCGAGGATGAAGACGCAGACGACGCCGGGCGCGAGCCGAGGGTCGCATGAATCCCACCATCGCCGGCATAGCCATCGGAGCGGTCCTGGCCCTGGCAGGGTTGGCCTTTGGTTTCTGGGGCCTCCTGCTGACGGCACTGTTCATGGGCGCCGGGGCTGTGCTGGGCCGTTCCGCCGAGGGAAAGCTTGACCTGCGTGGCGTGCTGGATGCACTGCGGGGCAAGCGCTCCTCATCATGAACCGCGCCGGAACGAACCGCCCCGGACATACCCGCATCACCCAGCACGCCCTCCGGAAAACCCTGGAAGCCGTCACCGCCCAGGCGTTCCGGGTGGGAGCGGGAAACGTGGCAGCCGAGCTGGAGGACGATGCCGGCAAGCTCGGAGTAAGCCTCTCCGTCAAGCTGTCGCTCGCGCCGCTTCCGGGCCCGCGGAAAACCACAGCCACCGTCTTTCAGCAGGCTCAAACAGCACGAACACAACTGGTGTCCCGCGGCCTGGAGCTGACCGGGCTCGAGATCGGCCGGGTGGATATCCGCCTCGCCGGAGCCAAGGAGCAGCCCCGTACCAAGGAACACTCCACGGAACGACTCAAGGAAAGGAGCGTGCTGTGAACCAGGACCGAACCCAACGGCGGATGATCCGTCGGGAAACGCACTCTTCGCGGGCTCTTCCGTCCATCCTTTCCGCCTGCATCCTCATGGTCGTCTTCCTCTGGCTCGCAGTGGAAGCCGTGCTGTGGATACTTAAGGACCAGGCGTTGCTGGCAAGCCCCGCACAGATGCTCCAGTGGCTCGTGGACCTTCCGGTCACCACACTCCCGGTGGGAATGGCAGCTGCGGGAGCGGGCCTTGGAATTCTGGGCCTGCTGTTGCTGGGACTTGCCGTGGGCAGGGGACGGAAGGCCCGACGCTCCCTGGCGAGCCGGCGCGCCGCCGTGGTGGTGGACGACGACGTGATCGCCGCAGCTCTCTCCAACACCACCCGGCTCGCCGCCGGCCTGGCCCCCGGGCAGGTGACCACCACCGTCGGTGGACGGTCCGTACGCGTCCGGGTGCGTCCGACGTCGGGCGTTCCGTTGGACCTTGAGTCCGTGACAACAGTGGTCGACGGCGAACTGGCCGCCTTTGCGCTGGACCGCCGGACCTCATCTGATGTCCAGGTATTGAACCAAGGAGCAGTGGGGCAATGAGGCAAACAAACCGTGCACTGAACCGTATCCTGCTTGCGCTCCTGGGCCTTGCACTGCTGGGAGCCGGTGGCGCAGTCATTGCAGCTGGCACCATGCCGGGAGCAGCGGATACCTGGACAGCAGTGGCATCGTCCGTCCGCGAATCCGCCAGGAACCTCGTGGGCGCCGCACCTCTACCGGACCCCGTCCGGAGTTGGTGGCTGGTGGCAGGAATCGCCGTGTTGCTTGTGGGGATCGCCCTCAACGCAGCCTGGCTCGCCTCCCAAGGCGGAGGACGCACTCCTCGCCTCGCCGAGCAACTGGACGGGACGGTCGCAGGCAACGGCCCCCCGGGGACAGGCGGGGCCCGGGGCCGGACAGTGGTGGATGTCAGCCTGGTCTCCAGAGCCCTCCGGGAAGCCCTAGGCGGGAACCGCGACGTCCTTGCCACGTCCGTTTCGGCGTGGGAGTCACGGCGGGGAACCGCCCTCCGGCTCCGCGTGGAAGCCCGCAAGGGAAGCTCGCCACGCGAACTTGCCGACACCGCCGAAGAACTCATCCGCGAAATAGATGCCCTGCTGGGACATCCCATCCCCGTCCTGATCCGAATTACCAGCGGCGCCCGAACCCAGGTGTCAGGATCCCGACGTGCACGTTAACCGCTGGAACGCACTTCTCTCCACTCAAACCTGCGCGGCACCACAGAGCACGCGCACTGAAAGAAAAGGGAACACCATGGGAATCAACGACAAGATCAGCAACGCTGCCACCGAACACCTCGGCGCTGCCAAGGAAGGTGCCGGAAAACTGACCGGCGACCAGTCACTGGAGCGCGAAGGCCAGCACGATCAAGCCCAGGCAAAACTCCAGCAGGCAGGCGAGAAGGTCAAGGACGCTGCCGCCGACATCGGAGACAACATCAAAGATGCGGCCCGGAAACTCAAAGAGGGTTTCACCGGGAAGTAGGCCCCTCCCGGGCCGGCCCCTTACCGATGGGGGGCCGGCCCCTTTCCACCACTAACCTCGACCCCACTGGGAAGGCAGAACGTGACTGGTTCACCCGTGGCGCAGCACCAACTGGACCTCGTTCCGGATGCCTTGCTGGCCGGCCGGGCAGCAGACGGTGACACGGCAGCTTTCGAAGCGCTTGCCCGTCGCCACGGCCCTCTGATGCGGGCCACCGCCCGCCGGTTGACCGGCAGCCTGGCGGACGCCGATGACGTGGTCCAGGAAACACTGGTGCAGGCCTGGAAACAGCTGGACACCCTCCGGGAGCCTGCCGCCGTCAAAGGCTGGCTGTTGAGGATCCTTGGCAGCCGCAGCATCGACCACCTCAGGAAACGACGCCACCACATGGATCTGGACGACGTGGAAAACCAGCGCGATGACAGCCCCCGGACGAGAACCCAGGATCCGGAAAACAACGCAGTCAATGCCTCCCGGGTGGAAGCCCTCAAGGCCGCACTGGCCGCACTCCCCGAGGAACAACGACGCTGTTGGGTACTCAAGGAGTTCAATGACCAGAGCTACGAAGAGATTGCGCTGACGTTGAACATCAGCCCAGCCAGTGTCCGCGGCCGGTTGGCCCGGGCACGGATCACGCTCGCACGCACCATGGAGGAATGGCGATGAACACCCCCAGCGACACCCTCGAATGCGGGCACAGCCTTGCGGATCTCAGTGCCTATCTGGACACGGGACAGATTGATGATCCCGCCCACCTGGAGAGGTGCCCCGAATGCCAGGCCGCGTTGGCCTCCTTGCGCCATCTCTCCCAACTCGGCGGAGATTTGCTCCGGTCCGATGTAGCAGACGCGGGCTCAGGCAATGACGACTGGATGCAGTCCATCCTGGACAACCTGCGCCTGGAACTGCGGCCCGGACGGAGCATTCCCTTGCAGGCGGAACACCCGGATGACACGCTCTGGGAATCCGAAGGAGCCATCTCCGCCCTGATCCGGTCCGTGGCCGATGCACTCCCTGGAACAGCCGCCGGCAAATGCCGGCTGCAGGGAGAGGTGACCACCATGGGAGCCCCCATCACCGTGGAGGTGGAAGTGGCCGTGGTGTACGGACACCCGATGGAAGAACGCGCAGCCACCCTCCGCGACGAGCTGGCAAGGACCCTGGCAGCCCAGACAGAACTGAACATCCAAGCCATCAATATCACCGTGACGGACGTCCTTGAGCCGCCGGCACCGCCGGTCCAGCCCACAGATACACCCGCCACCACCGGACCGCTGAGCACGGAGGACCAGCCATGACGGAGTTTTTGAAAGCCGCGAACACTTCCCCTTCAGGCGGGTCGGCAGCCGCGTCAACCACCCTGGCTGAGGAACTGCTCGTGCTCGTCCAGGCGGTAGAAGGGGTCCACTCGGTCTATCCCGCGCAGCCGTTGTGGCAGTCCATAGCCGGCGCCGCCCTTGCCGCGGTCACCGGAGAGACACTTCCCCTGATCGGCCTGGCCGGGACCGCCGACACACTGGCAGTGAAAGTCAGGATTGGCGTGGATGCTTCCCGTCCTGCTCCGGCTGTTACGCGCGAAGCAGCCGCCGCGATCCGCAGGCACCTTCTCCCCCGGGCCGCCGTCGTCGAGATATCCGTGGTGAAGCTGGGCAGTTAGCCGACGGGTCCACGCAGCCGGGTTCTGGTTCATAATGAACAAACTGAACACAAGTGAACTTGATAGGCGGACACCTGCATGCTGACCGAGGATCGTCAACAGCTCATCCTGAGGGAACTCGCCCTGAACGGTTCCCTCAATGCCAGCGAATTCGCGGCGAAACTGGGCACCTCGGGGATGACCGTGCGGCGGGACCTCGCAGTGCTCGCTGAACAGGGCCTGCTCGAACGGGTCCACGGCGGCGCCATCCCGGTGGGCGGCAAGCCGTCGGCAGGACCCGCTACGCAGCCCTCCACGTCCTGGCGGCCTGGCGGGAGGCGGCCTTTGGCCACCATCGGGATGATCGTGCCGTCGGCGTCGTACTATTTCCCGGGCGTCATTCGCGGCGCCGAAGCCGCCGCGCAGGAAGCAGGCGTCCGCTTGGTGCTGGGCGTCACCAACTATTCAGACGCGGAAGAGCGGCGGCAGCTGCGGCGGCTCTACGAACACGGCGTGGATGGAATCCTCATTACGCCCAGCGGGCAATCGTTGGCAGGTACCGAAACACTGGACCTGCTGGCCGAGGCAGAGGTGCCGGTGGTAGTGGTGGAACGGTCTATCGACGACGCCTTGGACCACGGCCGGCTCGAAGCCGTGCGGAGCGACCATGTCCGCGGCTCGGAAATCGCCGTGAACCACTTGTTGGGCCTCGGCCACCGGAAAATCGCCATTTGCCTCCGTGAAAACAGCCCCACCGCCCCGCAACTCATCGATGGCTTCCACCTGGCCATGCACCGTGCCGGACATGCCCGCGACGACTCGATGGTGCGTGCCATGTCCCGCGCCCAAAACGATCCCCAGGCCCACCGTGAACTGGTGGACCGGATCCTGGATTGGTGCGGATCGGCGGAGGTGACGGCCGCTGTTGTCCACACCGACGAGGACGCGCTCCAGTTCGTCAGTGCCTGCCTGGAACGGCAGATCCGCGTGCCGGAGGACTTCGCTATCGTTTCTTACGACGACGAGATCGCCGCCCTCGGCGCCGTCCCGCTTACCGCTGTGGCACCGCCAAAATACGACGTCGGCCACCAGGCTTTGGTGATGTGCCTGAGCCGCATCGGGGCGCGGCGCGGAAGCACGTCCGCGCTGCAACGGGTGAACCTGTCCCCGGCGCTGGAAGTGCGCGGCTCCACGCAGGTGTAGCCTGCCCACACCTGCGATTCGACTGTTTACTTCTGTTCATTTTGTTGATGATGTTCACTTTTGTGGATTTCATGGTGCCTAGTCCGAAAGTGCCCCCAGAGCACCACGACTTTCGCATCGTGAACTTCAAAGGAGAACAGAATGAAGCGTCGCCAGCTTCTGCTTGGAGCAGCCAGCCTCATGGCCAGCGCTGCACTCGTCACCGGCTGTGGCAGCACCCCCACCGCCACGCCAGCCCCAACCCCGGTGGAAGACCCCAGCGGTAACATCACGTTCTGGTCCTCCATGGCCGGTATGGACAAGGTGGCGGAAGCGTTCAACGCCAGCCAGGACAAGATCAAAGTCACGTTTGAAACCATCCCCAACGGCGGAGCCGGCGGTTATGCCAAGCTCTCCACTGCCATCACCGCAGGCAACGGCCCGGACGTCGCCACCATCGAATATCCGCAGTTGCCCCAATTTGTCAGCAACGGCCAGCTACAGCCTCTTGACGGCTACATCAACAAGGCTGAAACCGTGGACAAACTCACGGATGAAACCAAGGCCCTGGTGCAGTTTGGCGAGCAGACCTACGCACTCCCCTACGATGCCGCGCCGATGATCATGTGGTACCGCAAGGACATGCTGGACAAGGCCGGAGTCTCCACTCCCAAGACCTGGCAGGAGTTCGAGGAGGCCGGTAAGAAGCTCAAGGCCGTTGCCCCCGAAGCGCATTTGGCCAGCTTCAACCCGAACGAGGCTGCGCTGACTGCTGCGCTGTCCTGGCAGGCGGGCGGCAAGTGGTTCGGCACCGAAGGCGACAGCTGGAAGGTGGGTGTTAACGACGAAGCCACCCGGAAAGTCGCCACGTACTGGCAGAAGCTTATCGACCAGAAGATCGTCAAAGTCCAGCAGTCCTTCAGTGACGAATGGTCCGCAGACCTGGCGAGCGGCGCCGTCGTCGGAGTCCTGGGTGCCAACTGGAGCGCCACCGGTATCCAGAAGCGGACGGAGGCCAGCGGCCAAAAGGGTCAGTGGATCGCTGCCGAGGTGCCCAACTGGGGCACTCCGGCGGACGCGTTCTACGGCGGCTCCAGCTTCAACATCACCAAGAGCAGCAAGAATCCGGCCGCCGCGGCGAAATTCATCGAGTTCCTTGCCACCAGCAAAGAGGCCATCTCTGCCCGCGGCAACACCGGCTCTGCGTTCCTTGCCTACCCGGGCCTGACCCCCGTGGCGCAGAAGGCCTTCGATGCCAGCTACTTCGGCAACGACATCTACGAGGTCTTCGACAAGGCATATTCCACCATCACGCCGGGCTGGCAGTGGGGTCCCAACTGGGACATCACCAACACCGCGCTCAAGGACGCCTACGGCACGCTGACCAGCGGCGGCAAGGTCCTGGACGCCGTCGATACCGCCCAGGACGCCACAGTGGCCGGGCTCAAGCAGAACGGCCTCTCCGTCAAGGAGTAGGCCCGCACAGTGGGGCGGCTCCGCACTTACGGAGCCGCCCTGCCAGCGAGGAGAATCATCATGGCCGACCGTGCCACACCGTCCACAGCAACTACTTCACCCACACTGCCCAAGGCAGCCAACGCCGTCGAGCCTCGAAACCCGAAGAAACCCCGTGCAATGTCCGGAACCGGGGGCCGGACGGCTGCACTGTTCCTGACGCCGTTCTTCACCATTTTTGCCCTCGCCATGGTTGCGCCAGTGATCTACGCGATGGTGCTCAGCTTCTTCGCCCAGCAGAAGTCCGGGCTCGGCTTCGGTGAGGCCAAGACCGCGTTTGTGGGCTTCGAAAACTACGTCCAGGTCCTGCAGTCCGAGAGCTTCGTTGGCGGCATCGGACGCCTTGTCCTGTACTGCCTGCTCTACATCCCCTTGATGATGGGCGGCGCCCTGGCATTTGCGCTGCTGCTGGATTCGGCCGTCGCGCGGGCCAGGAAACTGTTCCAACTGCTCGTCTTCCTCCCCCACGCAGTGCCCGGCGTCATCGCCGCATTGATCTGGGCCTACCTCTACACACCCGGAGTCAGCCCGATCGTTTCAGTCCTGGAAACCGGCGGAATCTCGCTGAACTTCCTGGACAACCAGCTGATCCTGCCGTCCATCGTGAACATCGCCGTGTGGGAGTGGACGGGCTACAACGTCATTGTGCTCTTCACTGCCCTGCAGGCAGTGCCCCGGGAAATCCTGGAAGCTGCCCGTGTGGACGGCGCAGGGGAGATCCGTGCAGCCATGAGCATCAAGCTGCCTCTGATCCTCCCGGCGCTGAGCGTGATCATGCTCTTCACCGTGATCGGCACGCTGCAGCTCTTCACCGAGCCGAACATCATCTCCAAGGCCACGGCATCAGTAACCAGCACGTGGGTGCCCAACATGTGGGCCTACGACGCCGCGTTCAACCGCCACAACCTCAACCAGGCCGCGGCTGCCTCCATCATCATCGCGCTCATAGCCGCAGTCCTGTCCTGGGCCGTGACCCGCTTCAGTTCAAAGAACACAGCATGAGCACCTCCACGATGTCCCGGACCCCAGCCGAAGCCCCCGCGCCGTCACAGGGCAGGCGCCGGCACGCCCGCAACGGCGGCTTCGCGAGCACGTTCACCGTGAATGCCCTGCTCATCCTGGGCTGCGCCTACATGGTGCTTCCCGTGGTGTGGCTGTTCTTCGCCTCCACCAAAAACACTGCGGATCTCTACGGAACAGCCGCCTACGCTTTTGGTGAACCGGCCTTCTTCGAGAACGTCCTGGCGGTCGTGAACCAGGACGGCGGGATGTTCCTCCGCTGGATGGCCAACTCCATGTTCTACGCCGCCTTCGGAGCAATTCTTGGCGGCCTCATCTCCGTCATGGCCGGTTACGCATTCGACAAATTCCAGTTCCGCGGCAAGGATTCGTTCTTCGGGATCGTCTTGGTGGGCGTGCTGATTCCCAACACGGCCACGGTTCTGCCCATGTATCTCTTGGCCTCCGTTTTCGGCATCACCAACACCATCTGGGCCATCCTCATCCCGGTGCTCTGCAACCCGTTCGGGGTGTACCTGGCCAGGGTGTATTCGGCGGCCTACGTTCCTGCCGAGACCCTGGAGGCAGCCCGCGTTGACGGAGCCGGGCCCATCCGGTCCTTTTTCTCCTTGGGCCTTCCCATGATGATGCCCGGGTACATCACTATCGCCCTGTTCCAGTTTGTGGGCGTCTGGAACAACTTCATGCTCCCGCTGGTGATGCTCCAGGACCAGAAGCTGTTGCCCGTCAGTGTGGGTATCTCCATCTGGCAGGGCTATTCCATCCCCCAGCCCGAATTCACACCCATGGTCATTACCGGTTCCTTGCTCTCGATCATCCCGCTGCTGCTCGCGTTCGTCATGTTGCAGCGGTTCTGGAAGTCCGGCCTCACAGCAGGGAGCGTCAAGTGACCTTGAACGTTGCCTTGGCCATGCCGTCCCACACAGCACGGGCGGTGTTTCCGCCCAGGAGCCTGGATCCCCTGGAGCCAGCACTGACGCTGCTGAGCCGTGACCCCATTCAGGACTTCACCACTGCGGAAGGCCGCGCCGTATTGGCGGAGGCCGATATCCTCATCACCGGTTGGGGGTGTCCGATGATCGACCACACCGTCCTGGATGCCGCACCCCGGCTGCGCTATGTCCTGCATGCCGCGGGCAGCGTCAAACACCACATCGGTGACGCCTGCTGGGAACGGGGCATCCAGGTCAGCTCCGCCGCGGACGCCAACGCCATCCCGGTGGCCGAGTACACCGTGGCCATGATCATCCTCGCCAACAAGCGCGTCCTCCAGATCGCCCGCGCCCTGCACACCACCCGGACCGACGTCCTGGCTGAGCAACTCTTCCCGGACATGGGCAACTACCGGAAGCGGGTCGGCATCATTGGGGCCTCGAAGATCGGCCGGCACGTGATCAGGCTGCTGGCTCCGTACGAGCTGGAGGTAGTGGTGGCCGACCCTTACCTCTCCCCCGAGGAAGCGGCCGTCCTCGGCGTCGGGCTCGTCAGTTTGGAGGAGCTGGTGTCAGGCAGCGATGTGGTCAGCCTCCATGCGCCGTCGTTGCCCTCCACCAGGAACCTCATGGACGCGGGGTTGATCGAGCGGATGCAGCGGGGCACCACGTTCATCAACACCTCCCGCGGCGAACTGGTGGACCAGGATGCACTGCTCGCACGGATAGAACGCGGCGACCTCTACGCGGTCCTGGACGTGACCACCCCGTGGGTGCTGCCCGCCGAATCCCGCTTCTACACGCATCCCAACGTGCTGCTCACCCCGCACGTGGCGGGGTCGCTGGGCAACGAGCTGGAGCGCATGGCGGCGAGCGCCGTGAACGAGGCCCTGCGGTTGTCCCGCGGGGAAACGCTGAGGTTCCCGGTGAGGCTGGAAGACCTGGCGTTCACAGCCTGACCGCACCACAGCGCAACCGAAACAGCGCACGACGGCGGCCTCCCGCCGTCGTGCGTTTGCCGCTTTTGCTGGTGGCCGGCTCAGCGCGCGTCATTCTTGGCTAGGCGTTGGGCGCTTTAAGACCCCTCGGAGGTTTCCCGGAGCCAGGAGAGAGCTTCCGTGTGGGAGGTGAAAAAGCGCGTGGGGCAGGGCGGTTCTTGGACGGCCAATTGGTAGTCGGCGAGCATGCGGTCCACGGGATTGTTCCCCAGCAAAGCAATCCTCGAGGCAGCGCAGGGTTCAACAAAGACGTCGCGGGCTGCGCGGCTAAGATGCGCGGTCTCGGCCATGGTCACCAAGAGGGGGTACCTGCTGCCTGCGGCGAGGTCGTTCACAGCCTCGACGGCGGCCCGCGCGTTGGCAGCTTCGATGCGGACCCCGGAATTCCACACCAAAAACATCACGTCGTCCGGTTCAAAGCCAATGACGTAGTCGCAGGGATCCTTCTCCTCCATGGAAGCACCTCCCTCTCTGTGGCGCTGCCCCCGGCGCCACGGTCTGACTCAACCCTGCACCCAGGGACAATCATGCCCTCTCATCCGAAAAGAGTGATCTTTGGGTGCTCGTCTGCCCTGGTTTCGGGTCAGTCAGGCGGAATCAACACCTCAACCTGCCGCTGAAGAGTCCGCGTTCTCGGGTTCCTCCGATGCTGTCTGCGCATACGAGGCCGAGACACGCCGGTAGACCGGGGTCAGGAAGGCAAGCAGCGCCACGGCAATCATGATGAGGCCGGCCACCAGGAATACCAAGGCGATACCACGGGAAATGCCCTCACCCAGCAGCGGTTCCAGTTGTGCTGCCCCCTCGGACGAACGGGCGTAGGGGATGATCCAGAACTGGGCGATCGGGGCAATGAGGAAGGCGGTGATGGGTGCGGCCGCCGACTCGAATGCCATGGCGAAGCCGAACACCCTTCCTTGGCGGGGCAGCGGAACCACCTTCTGGATAACTGTCTGCTCGGCTGCTTCCACTACCGGAACCAACGCCATGTACAGCCAGATCCCCACGATGTAGAGCCAGGCCCATTCCCGCAGCGTAAACACGGCACCGATGAGGCCCATCAGCCCCACCGCGATGAGCATGGTCCGCAAGGGGTTGGGTCCCAGGCCAAACTTGCCGATCAGCGCGCCGCCCACCACAAACCCGGTGGCTCCTATCGCGAAGACGGTTCCCCACATCTCCACGGAGAACATTTCCAGGCCGTAGGGGTCCATCAGCGCCATGTAGACGCCGCCGATGAAGTTGTTGAACGTGGAGAAGAGAATCAGTGCGAACAGTCCGGAAATTGCCATAACGGCAGCCCAAGAGCCGCGCAGGTCGAATCCACCTTCGGCGTCGGAGGCGGCTGCCCGTACTTCTTCCGGCAGGCGCAGCGTCAGCAGGTGTCCGAAGGCCAACGCCGTAAGCACCAGGGCGACAACCACGGTCCACCCCATGCCCAGCAGCCCCACGGACAACCCGGACAGCACCGAGGTAACAATGAACATGAGCCCCTGCACCATACCCACCAGCCCGTTGGCGTTGGCCCGGCGGTCAGGCTCTATCAGGATGGTGACCGTGGTGGACAGTGCGATGTTGCGCATGTTCTCCACCACCGCGCCGATCAGGATGATCATGGTGAAGATCCAGAACCAGGGCTGTGTCAGGTCAAGCAGGGCTTCCTCCGGTGTCAGGAGGAACATGACCCCTGACAGCACGAACATCACCAGGGTGAACGCGGCGGCGAACCGCATCACGGCCAATTTCCTGTAACGGTCCACGAAGGTTCCGAAGCTGATGCTGGAGAGGGCAATCAACAGCATGTAGGCGCCGCCGATTACCCCCGTGGCAATGACGTTGCGGGTCTCCAGGTACACCCAAAAGGTCAACGCGAACCAGAGATAGCTCGTGGTGATGTTGGCCATGGCTGTATTGACCAGGATCCCGGTGAACGTGCGGGATCTTTGTGCCGGGGTCCGTAGGGAGAGATCGATGCTGTCAGTAGACGCGGCGGTGGCCGGTTCCTGCTCGGTCATGCGTTCCAGTAAACCACCGGGTCCAACCTCCCGGTAGTATCGGCAGGGAATTCACGAGACGCTGGGGGGATTGTTTTTATGACGGAAATTCAGGGGCAGCTGTCCTTCACCAAGGACGCCGGCAGGGACTTGGAACTCCAGGAATACGGCCTCGACCCCGCCATGGATTCGACGCTCCTGCCCAATGCCGCCGTCATGAGCGCCTTGCAGAACCTCGTGAGGCTGGCCACGGAGCTGTGCGGGGCGCCGTTTGGCGTGGTCAACATCATCAGCGCCGAGTACCAGCACCAGATAGGGGCCTGGGGCGTGGACCCGGGGGTTTGCTCCCGCGAAGACTCCATGTGTGCCAAGGTTTTCCTCTCCCGCGAGAGGACGGTGGTGGCGGACGCATCCAAGGATCCGCGCTTCGCGGACAATCCCTTTGTCACCGGGGAAATCGGCAAAGTCCGCTTCTATGCCTCGGTTCCCTTGCAAACAGAGTCCGGGTTCGTCCCCGGGACCCTGTGTGTTTTCTCTGATAAGACCCAGGAGCTCCGCCCCGAACAGGTCAGCATGCTGGAGGTCCTGGCCAAGCAAGTAGTGGAGTTGCTCGAGCTGCAGCACCGCACCGTCCAGCTGGACCGCACCTACACCGAGTTGAGGGACAGCAACGCCAAACTCGCCGGATTTGCGGGCCGCGTCAGCCACGATCTCCGCATCCCGTTGACCACCATCCTCGGCTACGTGGAATTGGTGGAGGATGATCCGGACGTGGAACCCGACAGCACTGCTGCGCGGTACCTGGACCGCATCGGTGCCAGCGGCCGCCGGATGCTCGGGATGCTCGAAGATGTCCTGAGCTACTCCCGCGTGGGCGGTGGCATCCAGCCCACCAACGTCTCCCTGCACGAGGTCACCCAGGAGGTTGCCCGGGACCTTGGCATCGAAAACGACGGCATCGTGGAGGTCCAGGAGCTCGGGCTCCACGCGGACCGCGGCCAGCTCCGCACCCTGCTGCAGAACCTCCTGTCCAACGCCATGAACTACCGCAGCCCGGACCGCGACCTCCGCATCCGGATCAGCGGCGTTTCCAACTACCATGGGGCCACCATCTACGTTGCGGACAACGGCAAGGGGATCGCCCCCGAGGACCGCGCCAAGGTCCTGGAACCGTTGGTACGCCTGCGGAGGCAGGGCGATGGCCCGGGTTCCGGCCTGGGACTGGCCACCTGCAGCAGCATCGCCAAAGCCCACGGAGGCGACCTCACCCTCGCGGAAACCCCGGGCGGCGGAACCACCGTGGCAGTGAGCTTTCCCTCCGGAAGTTGATGCACGACGGCGGCAGGTCGCCGTCGTGCGTTGGCCACCAGCGCTTGGACTACTTCCCGTTGCCCTTGCTGTTCTCGGACTTCTTGTCGTTCTTGCCCTCGCTTTTCTGGCCTGCGAGGTCCTTGCCCGTGAGGGGCGCCTGCTCAACGGCGGGCGGGTTGGCGGGCGCTGGAACCTGCTCCGGGCGGGTTGCCTCCGAGAGGTCCACCACTTCCGCCTGCACGCTCCCACCTGGCGCAGTCTCCGCAGGGACCGGATCCGCGATTACCGGATCCACGGGCGCGGCCGGGGCGGCAGGACTGCTTGGCTGCGGCTCGGCCTGCGATACGCCGGGATCAGCGGGCTGTGACGGATCGGCAGTGTTGTTGCCGGACGGATTGATCCCCTGCGAGAAAATCAGCAGCGCCAGCGGGATGGTGACGGCGGCTGCTGCGACACCCCTGACCGTCTTGGGCCGGCGCCTGCCGAAGTCAAGGATGCTGGTAACCGTCGCCTGCTTCCGGGTCGACGAACGCAGCGGACGCTTCGGAAGCACGGTCGGAAGCACGGTCGGCAGCAACGCAGTCCTGCGGCCGGACTGGATGCCTTCTTTGGCCAGTGACTGTTCCACATGGTGGGCGCTGGGACGCTTATCGGGATCCATGTCCGTCATGGCTTCCAGGAGCTCCCTCAGCGGGGCGGGCAATTCCATGGGGACCTGTGGCGCGCGATGCAGGCGCGCTGATGCCGTTTCGATGGGCGTCCCCGGGTATTCTGCCTTGCCGGTGAGGCATTCAAGGAGCACCAGGCCCAGAGAGTAGATGTCGCTCGCCGGTGTCAGATGCAAACCCTGGGCTTGTTCGGGACTCAGGTACTGTGCCGTGCCCACGGTGAATCCGGTGGCGGTCAGGCGGTTGTCGTTCATCACCAGCGCCACGCCGAAGTCCGCCAACTTCACCGACTCCCCCAGCGCGTCGTCGTCGGATACCAGAATGTTGGCAGGCTTGATGTCACGGTGGATGACGCCCTGCTTGTGAACCTGGGACAGCGCCCCGGCCAACCGGATCCCTATGCGGGCGGTCTCAGGAACGGTGAGCGGTCCATCCGACAGCACGGCCCGCAGGTCCCGGCCTTCCGCCAGTTCCATGACCAGATAGGCGCGCTCTTCGTCGTTCCTGGTGTCCACGCCGGCATCGAATGCGGCCACGAGCCCTGGATGGTCAAAGGCGGCGAGGAGCCGCATCTCGTTTTCCTGGCGGGCCCGGAATGACTCGTCGCCTGAGCCGGGCAGGAAGATCTTGATGGCCACCTCGCGGCCCAGCAGCAGATCTGTCGCACGGTAGACAGCCGACATGGCGCCACGGCCAAGGACGGGCCCCAGCTGGTAGCGGCCGTCAAGTGTGTCGTCAATGGAATCAGGGACGGGGGAGTCCACAGCCTCGTCAATGGTGCCCACGAATGTCACGTCCTTCAGGCAAACCTGGAGCCCCGGACCCAAACGCTGTCCTTGCGTCACCAAGCAATGCCGTCAATCAAACTTTCACGATGGCCGCGCGGCCGACTGCTTCAGCCACGTGCGGCCCAGGCAAGGAGCCCGAACAGCATCATCCGGTTTCACCAGATAAGTCATCAGGATACTGATTAAGGAGCTGGAAGGACAATGCGGAGTGCTGCGTTACGGCGGGAATCAGGCCTCGCGCACCTGATCCACCGCCGCCCGCAGCGTTCCCGCGGGCACGCCAAGGGACCATTCGGCAACATCGGCGACGAACCGAGTGAACGCTTCATAGTCGAAGGTTCCGGGGTTGTTGACGTAGGAGCCGACACCGTCGATCGCCACCCAGATCCGGATGCAGGCCGCGAAGGGGTCATCCACGACGAAGTCACCGGACGTCACGCCATGCTCAATGAGGGTTGTAAGCCGTGTCCGGTCCAGATATTCCTGGGCCAGCATGGCATCCGCCAACGCTGGCGTGAAGCGGCAGAGGTGCCTCGCATTGAGCCAAAGCCGGGTGAGCTCCAAGGCGCCGCCGCCCTCGATGCGGGAAATCAGGTGGGCCATCCGGGCGAGCGGCGTTCCGCCGTCGGGAAACAACTCTTCCCGCTCTTCCGATACCGCCAGAACAAAGGCTGCGACCACCAGATCCTCGGCAGCGGGGTAGTAGTGGCTGATCAGGCCGGGTCGCACACCCAATCGGTCCGCGACAGCGCGGAGGGTTATCCGCTCGAGCCCCTCACTCAGGGCAATCGACGCGGCCTCGGCGAGGATTTCGGCACGGCGCTCGCCGGGTAATTTTCGAACGCGTTGGGATGTGGGGCTTGACACCATGCTCCTCAGTCTATTGGATTAGTGACCAATAGCACGTTGGTCGCATGACCAATAGCACCAATGGCCCGGTATCCCATCGTCGTGAGCCGGACCTTGCCCGAGAGGAACAGCGTTGTCCCAGCCCCATGTCACCGATCCGGTCAGCTACCCGGAACCCCTTGCCCATCCCGAAACCCGCGGCATCGAACTCATCGAAGCCTCCGAACGGCACGGCCGCGCCGGCGACCTCTTCCCCGTGTGGGCGGCCCCCAACGTCAGCGTCCTGAATTTCACCGTGGGTGCCTCGCTGATCCTGCTCGGCCTGGAACTGTGGCAGGCCCTTCTGGTCATTGTTGCCGGCAGCCTCCCATGGATCCTCACCGGGATCGTGGCCACCAGCGGCCCGGCCGCAGGAACATCCGGCTCCGTCATCACCCGCGCCATTTACGGAATCCGCGGCAACAGGGTTGTCGTCGCCTTCTTCGGCTGGTTCATTTCCGCCGTCTTCCTGGCCCTGAACTGGCTCGCCTCTTCCTTCATGGGCGCTGAACTCCTGGCACAGCTTGGCTTCACGGATCCCGTAGCCGGCCCGGTGATCGTCACCATCGTTGTTGCCGCGGTTACCGTGCTGGTAGCTGTTTTCGGCCACAGCCTGATCCTCCGCAGCTACCCCGTAGTGGCCTCGGTGCTGCTGGCCATCTTCCTGCTGGTCACAGTGTTCGTCCTGCCCCACGTGCAGTGGGGATATGCGGCTCCGGCACCATTGGAAGGAGCACCGCTGTGGTCTGCCGTGACCATTGGGATCGCCATCCTGGCCTCCACCCCGCTTTCCTACACCAACAGCCCGGATCTGGCCCGCTACCTCCCGGAGACCACCAAACGCTCCCACATCATCGCGGCCACGGCCTTTGGCGGCGCGTTGCCCTGCATGTTCTTCACGGCCGTGGGAGCTTTGCTGGCCACCGGCATCAGCCCAGCAGCCATGGACCTCGGCATCGAGTCGGCACTCCTGGCCCTGCTCCCTGCCTGGTTGGGACCAATCTTCGTGGTGGGGGTCATCATCAACACGATCTCGCTCAACGGCATGACCACCTACACCGCCAGCATGGCGTTCCAGTCCATCGGCGTCCCGATCAGGCGCATCCCTTCGGCCATCGTGGTGGGGGCCATCGGCACAGCACTGACCATCTACCTCGTCATGTCCACCAGCCTCCTGGACGCCGTCAACCTGATGCTGCAACTGCTGGTCCTGATCTCCGGCCCCACCATGGCCATCTTCGCCGTGGACGTCATCCTTCGCCGCAATCGATACAAAGGTGAAGACCTTTTCAACGAGAAACCGGGCGGCCCGTTCTGGTACAGCCGTGGCTGGCATATCCCCGGCTTGCTCGCGGTGGTCCTCGGCGCCACCGTGGCCTCGCTCTTCCTCACCAACGCCGTATGGACCGGACCCGTCTCGGCAGCCATGGGCTTCCTGGATCTCTCCGTACCCGTTTCCATGATCGTCACCGCCGGCGCGTACGTCGCCTTGACCCCTTCCCTGCGCCGCAGTACCACCACACCATCCGTCATCCAAGGAGCGCACGCATGACCGCCCCCACCGGCCACCACCCTGACCGCTATCCCGGCGCCACCGGCCAGCCGACGCTGGACACCTGGCAGGAAGGACCGCACAACCGTTGGACGTTCGCGCACCTTGGCGAGATAGTCCCGACGGCGGTAGTTGCCCGCCGCCGTCGGGACAACCGCGTTGCGGCTGCTGACAGCCTGGACGGCCTGGGGCTCCCGGGCCTGAAGCGCCGGCTCGAAGAGACCTATACCGATGCCTTTCTGGTCCTGCATCACAACCAGGTCATCGGAGAGTACTACCGCCCCGGCTTCGCACCGGATGACCTGCACCTGGTGATGAGCGTATCCAAGTCCATGTGTGGCCTGGTGGTAGGGGCCCTGATCGATTCGGGAGAGATTGTCCCGTCCGCCCGCGTGGTGGACTACGTTCCAGAGCTGGCCGGCTCCGCCTACGACGGGCCCACCATCCAGCACGTGCTGGATATGGCCATTCACCTCAATTACAGCGAGGACTATGTGGACCCAGCGTCCGAGGTTCAAACCCATGACCGCTCCGCAGGGTGGCGCACCCGTCGTCCCGAGGATCCCCAGGACACCTACGCGTTCCTGACCACGCTCACCGGCAACGGCACAGTGTCCGAATTCCAGTACTGCTCGGCCAACACCGATGTTCTTGCCTGGATCATCGAACGCGTCACAGGGCTGCGCTACTCCGAGGCGCTGTCCACGTATCTGTGGTCCAAACTCGACGCCGACCGGGATGCCACCATCACCGTGGATTCCGCCGGCTTCGGCTTCGCGAACGGTGGGGTCTCCTGCACCGCCCGGGACCTCGCCCGGGTTGGGCAGTTAATGCTCGACGACGGCAAAGGTCCCCTTGGCAGGGTGGTTTCCCCGGAATGGGTGGGGAGCATCCTCAACGGCGGGGACCGTGAAGCCATGGCAGACTCCTCTTTCACAGCCATCCACCCGCAGGGCTCCTACACCCGTCAGTGGTGGTGCACGGGCAACGGGAGAGGCAACGTCACCGGCATCGGCATCTACGGTCAGTACCTCTGGATAGACCCCGCCACCGATACCGTGATCGTGAAGATGTCCACCTGGCCTGAGCCCGAAAGCGAGCACCTCCACCAACTCCAAAACCAGTTGCTCCTGGACGTGAGCCATTCCCTGGACAGCCGGATTGCGGCAGCAGCAGCCGCCACGGACGAAGCAGCAGCCGAAACAGCACCCGAAAGCAAGGACAACGCAGCGTGACCACCCAGCTCTACACCAACGCCCGCATCTTCACCTCCGACACCCGCCGCTGGGCCGAGGCCATCCTCGTCCAGGGCGGGCGCATCCTGTACGTCGGCGACACCGATACCGCCGAACGCCTTTGCCCGGACGCCGAACTGGTGGACCTTGGAGGCCGCCTGGTGGTCCCCGGATTCGTGGACGGTCACGCGCACGTCGTAGGTACTGGAGAAGCCCTGGGACAGGTCAGCCTGTGGGGAGCCAAATCCGTGGAGGACATCCAGCAACGCATCAAGGCAAGGGCCACAGAACGCCCGGACGTTGACCGGATCCTGGCCACCGGCTGGCTGCACGGCGCCATTCCGGGCGGCGTGCCGGACGCGGCGATGCTGGACGCCGTAGTTCGAGACAAGCCCGTGTACGCCTTCGCCTACGACTTCCACTCCGTGTGGGTCAACACTGCGGCGCTGGCTGAACTCGGCATTGACCACCACACCGAGAACCCGCACGGCGGCACCATCAAGCGCGATTCCCGCGGGAACGCCACCGGCTACATCGACGAGAACGCCTTCTACGACATCGTGCTCCCCTACCTCGATGCCCAGGTCAGCGAAAACGAACACGAGGCCAGCATCGCCGCAGTCCAGCAGGCCTACCGCGAAACAGGCGTGACTACCGCCTGCGACATGGGCTTCAACGAGACCGACCTTGAGGCCTTTAAGCGTGCGGACAAAGACGGCACCCTGACCAGCCGGCTCATCGCCTACTGGAGGGTGAACAACGCGGGATCGGCCGAGGAGAACATCGCCCAGGTCCAGCGGGCGGCCGCGCTCGCCGTCGAGCATGAATCTCCTTTCCTGAGCGTGGTGGGCATCAAGGTGATCATCGACGGCACCATCGATGGCTGCACTGCCACCCTCGGGATGCCCTACGCCGATGGTTCGAATGCGGAACCGATCTGGAGCCTTGCAGAACTCGCGCCTGTGGTTGCCGCGGCAGACGCTGCCGGTTTGAAAGTTGCCATGCACGCGATCGGCGATGAATCCGTGCGGATCGCCATCGGCGCCGTGGAACACGCAGTGGCGGAGAACGGCCCCCGCGAACGCCGTCACCGCATTGAGCATCTGGAGTTGGTGGACAGGGCCGACGTCGATCGCCTCGCCGCACTGGGTATTACCGCGAGCATGCAACCGGTCCATGCTGATCCCGCCATCAGCGAAAACTGGTGCGCCAAGCTGGGCGATGACCGCGTGGAACGCGGCTTCCCATGGCCTTGGATCACCGCTGCCGGCGCCCGGCTGGCTTTTGGCACGGACTCGCCCACCTCCCCGCACGCGCCGCTGCCCAACATGTACGTGGCCACCACGCGGGCCTCAGCCTTGGATGCCACGGCCGGAACCAACGTCCCGGACTTCGCCCTGCCACTGGCCGAATCGATCGAACACGCCACCCGTGATTCGGCCTGGACGTGCGGGGCGGAACACAACATCGGCCGCCTGGCTGCTGGGTTGTACGCGGACTTCGTGGTCCTGGACACCGACGTTTTCACTGCAGAAGCCCCGCGTGCGCTCCTGGACGCAAAGGTCCTGCGGACAGTTGTGGGCGGGCGCACGGTTTACGAACAGGACCCATCACTCGCCTGAAACCACCGCGCCGATCCAGAACGCCCGCTGCTCCGAATCACTGGCAAAGACCAGGAGCAGCGGGTGACCACGGAAGTTCAACAGGAAGCGTCCCTACCGGGCAGCGCAGTTTTTAGGCGGGAGGTGATTCCCACCCAACTGGGTCCGTGCGCTGTACGCGTTCAGGAAGCCCCGAGGAGGCGTGACCACATCGCCGACGTCTACCTCCACGGCGCCGCGGGATCGTGGACGACCTTCCAACCACTGCTCCCCGGCTCCCCTGAACGCGACCAAATCCTCCTGGACCTGCCCGGCTGGGGTGACTCCACCGTAAGTGCGCGGCTGGAGTCCGCTACCGTCGAGGCCATGGCGGGTGCCGTGGTCGAGGTTCTGGACAGCCTCGGTTACCGCACGTGGAACCTGGTGGGCCACTCCATGGGTGGCGTCATTGCCTTGCATCTTGCTGCGGCGTGGCCTGAACAAACACGCAGCGTTGCGGCTATATCGCCCACGGCCTTCGGCGTTGCCCACTCTGTCCGGCATCCGTGGCGCGGGCTCGCGACGCTGCCGTGGTTTGTCGGGATGCTCCTGCTCATGCGTGCCATGGCAGCCCCGGGCGCCTGGGGCCTGCCCCTGATCCGAGGTGTCGGCGCCACTCCACTGATGCGGCTGCTGTTGTCGCCCCTCTTCGCGGACCCTGCGGCCATTCCGGCGGACGTCATCCGCGGGTTGGGACGCAACGCCCGCCCACGGGCCTTCTGCGCAGCAACGCGGGCCGTGGCGCAGTACGACTTTGCCCAGTGGAACGGCATCAGGTGTCCCATCCTTGCAATCCGCGGGGACAGCGATGCGTTCACTCCCCCATCCGATCTTGATCAGCTGGCCTCCGCTGGGCCGCATGTCAGGACCATGACAGTGCCGAACTGCGGCCACTTCGCGATTGCCGAGCAACCCACCCTCGTCACGGAACTGCTGGACGAACTGCGGCACCGCTGAACGCCCGACGGCGACCTCCCGCCGTCGTGCGCTTCCTTACGTGACGTACGGAACTGCGGTCCCGCAGGTACGCAGGGCACAATGGAAGGCATGACCCTCACAACTTTCGCCCTCGTCCGCCATGGCCAGACCGACTGGAACGCGGAGCGCCGGTTGCAAGGGTCCACTGATATTCCGCTGAACGACGTCGGTCGCGGCCAGGCGCGCGAAGCCGTCGCCTTCCTGTCGGACCAGCCGTGGGACGCCGTAGTGTCCTCGCCGTTGGGCCGTGCCGCCGAAACTGCGGAGATCATCGCCGAAGGGCTTGGCTTGAAGGTTGCCCGGCTGGTTCCTGAGCTCACCGAGCGCAGCTTTGGACCCGCCGAAGGATTACAGGCCGGCCCGGAACTGGAGGCCCTGCGCATCCCGGGCGGTTTCCGCGGCGGCGAAAGCGATGAAGCCGCAGCCGATCGAGGAATCGCAGCGTTGGAAGAATTGGCTCAAGAATTCGCCGGCAAGCGCGTCCTCGTGGTCGCGCACGGCACGTTGATCCGGCTGACCCTCAGCCGCGCCATCGGCCGCACCTTGGACAGCGTCCAGAACGCGGTGCTGAATCTGGCCCATCACCACGTGACCGACGGCTGGCAGCTGGCGTACTTCAACGGCGAGCGCGTCACCGCCGACGTCGAGGCCTGATTTCGCGTTTTGTCCAAGGAAAAGCGGCCGCCGGTGTTGGCGACCGCCTTCGCCCTCCCGACGGCTGAACCCTCGGCGGCGGGCAGCTTAGTAGTTGTAGCCGAAGCTGCCGATGTACATCCGCTGGTACTTGTTCCAGTGGCACGGAGTAACCGCAGTTACCGAACCCCCATAAGCCTGGATCGCTGCACGGAGTTCTGCTGAACACGCAGCGTTGGTGGCCCTGACCACTTGGTAGGTGTTGTAGTCAGCATGGGCTGGCGCGGCCATCACCAGCGCCCCTGCACTGAGAGAAATTCCCGCCACTGCTGTTGCCAGGACCGTATTGAGCTTTTTCATCGTTACCCCCTGTTGGATTACCTTGCCCCCCACATTAGGGGCGCCTTCGATGCGACGGGAATGGGCAGAAGTCCCCTGCCAGCCGCTCAGCGCGGCTTCCAACCAGCGGTCACAAGCTGGACATTCCGGTCCTGGGAGGGATTGCCGTGATCACGGCGCCAATAGCAGACCGACTAGTCGGTCTGCTATTGTTTTTCCATGTCCATGAGGGAACAGATTCTTGCCACAGCCCGTCAGCTGGCCATCAGCACCGGGTCCGTACCCTCGATGGATGCTGTGGCAGCCGCGGCGAAGGTGTCAAAGGGTGGCTTTACGCATCACTTCAGAACCAAGGCTGCATTGCTCGAAGGCTTGGCAGTCCAGGCCATCGAATCCTTGGATGAGGCCCTCAACGCGGCCGTCACCAGGGGGAACGTGGTTGAGACGTGGCTGCGCATCTCGATGTCACAAGATGACGCGGATCTCTACAGGGCGCTACTCGTGTCCTTCACGGACCTGGGAGAGAACGCAGACGGGCTGTTGAGCCTTTCAGCGGAGGCATCAAAGCGCTGGGAGCAACTCCTGGCAGCCGAGCTCGGAGACCCCGTGGCAGCGTCGATCGTTCGACTCCTTGGAGATGGCATGGTGATGAACTCCCTGACGAGGGAGGCTCTTCCCCCGGTCGAGAACATCCTGACGTGGCTGGAGCCACGAAGCAACGCCGAATGACCGCCGGCCTGCTGTGGGCGATCCTTGGTCTCGGCTTTGCGGACAGCCTCAATCCGGCGACAATCGTGACCATAACCCTCATCCTGCTCACGGTCCGCAAGCACCCGGTGACCTCGGCATTGTCGTTTGTCGTGGGCGCCTTGAGCACCGTGTTCATTCTGGGTACAGTGATCTTCCTCGGCGCCGGAGCAGCAGCAGACACCGTCAGTGACGGACTTGTCTGGCTCCGGAGAATCGTCTTCCTTGTGGCTGCCGTAACACTGTTCATCACCGGCTACCGGCGCCTCAAGGATCGCCCTCGAAAGGGCATCGGCTTGCCATCCTGGTTCGGGATAGGCACAGCATTTCCGTTCGGTGTACTGGTCACCGGCGCCGATCTTCCCAACGCGTTCCCCTACTTCATTGCCATTGAACGGATGGTGGACGCAGATACATCCATGGGAACGGGCCTGCTTGTCCTCGCCGGATACGCGCTCATCTATTGCGTGCCATGCCTGATTCTGCTTGCCCTCGGCATCGCTCACGGCGACAAGGTCCGCGAAAAACTTCAAAAGGTCTACGACCGATTCGCCACGGGCACCACCCAACGATCGGTTGCTGCAGCAGTGCTCTATCTTCTCTTGGGGGTCGGCGTCCTCGCGATCGCCCTCTGGCCTTAACGGGCGGGCATAGACCCGCCGGCTACCGTGCTTCCAGCCGCGCCTTCAGCTGTTCAGCGTAATCCGTATAGGCGGCAGCAATCTCTTCCAGGTCCACTGTTTGGGGGAAGTCGATCACCGGCTGGTGCTCGGCCAGGTACGACGTGGTTTCTTCAACAACGAGCTGCTCGTCGAATCCGCCAAGGCCAGCCTCGGCAAGGAACTCCGGGTTGGTGTGGACCAGGGATTCCCCGGTTTGGCCTTCCGAGGCCCAGCGCACCAAGTATTCGTTCTGATTGACCAGTTCAATATCGAATGACTTCTCCATGCCAGCAGCCTAACGCCGGGCGCGCCGTTCGCCGTTACGTGGCCGGTGCCGATCGTGCGCCCATGCGCTCCAGCAGCGCCCCAGCCGGCAGCCCCAGAAGGGCGGACGCCAGGCTCCCCATGAGATCCAGCACGTACTCACTGCCGGCACTTCCGGCCAGCACATCCATCACCAGCCCGTCTTCCTGGGCAACCAGGGTCCTGGCGATCTTGGCCGGGTCCAGAAGGGGAGAGAACTCGCCGGAGCGGGTTCCGGCGTCGATGATGTCGCGGTAGATCTGCTCTTGGGCGCTGGTGAGCTCGTCCTGGATGCGCCGCTGCTCGGGGTCACGGAGCATGTGGGGCCAGTATTCGTAAAGGATCCGGGAGACGTCATCGTCCAGTCCGGCAGTAGTGCCCGCGCTCATGACGGCGGCGAGCCGCGCCGTCGGGCTCATGTCAGGGTCAACGGATTCGGCGAGTTTCTCAAGAAACCTGCTGGAGGAAGCGCGCACGGCTGCAGCGATGATCTCGGCATGGCTGCCGAAACTCCGGGACCAGGAAGGTTCGGCGGCGCCCACTTCCAGTCGCCGGACTGGAGCGAGGATTCACCCGGTGCGCGGCAGGGCACCGGAACGGCCTGACCGCCCGCCCAAGGCAAGCAGCGTTCGACGGCGGGCTGCCGCCGTCGAACGCGCCTCCTCCTAGAGAAGATCAGGTTACTTACTTCTATAATGGCATTGTGATGGCATCACTGTGGTTCGGATTGATTGCCTCCAGCGCCTTGGTGATAGGCGCGCTCATCGGTGTGCGTTTCGAGTTGCCGAAGCGGCTCCTCGCCATCCTGCTGTCCTTCGCGGCCGGCTCACTCATTACCGCGCTGGCGTTCGAACTGTTCGAGGACGCCTACCAGCAAGGCGGAATTGTGCGTGCGGCCGTGGGGCTCCTTGCCGGGGCCATAGTGTTTACCGCGCTCAGCGCCTTCCTGGATCGCCTGGCCCAACCCGGCCGCACATCGAAATCCAAGCCCGCAGACGAAGTGCAGGGCAGCCCGAAGCTGGACACCGACGCCGCCGCGTCGGATAGGGCAGCCACGTCAGCCTCCACACGCGGGGCTGCCGGAATGGCGTTGCTGGCCGCAGTGACCCTGGACGGCGTACCGGAAAACGTGGCGTTGGGCATCTCCCTGGAAGAAGGATCCGGCGGCCTGGCACTACTGGCGGCCATCTTTGTGTCCAACTTCCCCGAGGCCCTGGTGGGGGCCTCGTCCATGCGCAGCCAGGGGCGCAAGGCCGGGTCGATCATGCTGCTCTGGAGTGTGTGCGCCGTGCTGCTGGTGGCAGCCGTGGTCCTTGGCGCCGGCCCCCTGTCCTCCGCCGAACCCGCCACCATCTCCCTGCCGTTGGCGTTCGCCGCCGGCGCGGTGATCGCGTCGCTGGCGGACACCCTCATGCCCGAGGCCTACGAGCATGGCGGCCCCGCAGTGGCACTGAGCACGGCAGCGGGCTTCGTCCTTTCGTTCACCCTCTCACTCGTGTGAGCGGTGAGCGACCGGACTGCTGGACGACGGCCGACTGGGCGCCCGACGCAAGAAGCGCGCTACGCAAGAAGCGCGCTACGCAAGAAGCGCACGACGGCGGCAGTCCGGCGTCGTGCGCTACTTGTTGTCTTGCTGGTGCAGCGGCTGCTAGACCTCCGGGCGACGCTCTACAACCGTTTCAGGGGCGGCGCGTCGCTCGACCACTGTTTCAGGGGCGGTGCGGCGCTCGACGACCGTCCGGCGGGTCCTGTTGGACATGGCGATGGAGATGATGAGGCCAATGACGCCGACCACCATCAGGATGTAGCCCACCAGGACTTGGTCCAGGAAGGGAATGAGTCCCGGGGCGAGCGCGAAGGCCAAAATAGCGCCGATGGCAATCAGGGCAATGGAAGAACCAATTCTCATAGCGTGCTCCTCGTGTCCGTTCGGCGCGTGGTCAGGGATCGTCGGCCGAATCTATACAGTCAGCATACTTATGAACCACGGCTCCCACCAGCCATACGAAGCCCTCCGACGGGCCCTGCATCAGTGGCCGTACCGTGCGGCCACCCGGGCGATGGCGTCCTCGGGAGTCGGCGCGGGCCCGAACACCTGCTCCTGGCGGGTGGTGTCCGCAACATATTTGCCGGTCTCGAACCACGCCACCATGCTGGCCATGTCTCCTACCAGCGGAAGGACTTTCGAGGTCACCTTGCCGAGCCCGGCAATGGCACCCGCGGGAATGGACATCACCTTGATCTGCTTGCCTGCCCGCTGGCCGGCAATGTCCGCAGCGTCCTGAATGCTGACGGGGCGGCTCCAGCCAACATCAATGTGCTCCCCCTCAACAATGTCCGCGTCAACAGCCTCCGCGAGGTACCGTGCCACATCGCTGGCCAGGACAAAAGTGAGCCTGGCGTCCTTGGAGCCAAGCCATACAAAGCGGCCCTTGGCGAAGGGGTCGCCGCCCATGCCCACCGCCTGGTCAAAGAAAGCACCCGGGCGGAGAGCCACAAAGGGAACGCCGAGCTCCCGGAACTTGTCCTCAGCCAGCTTCTTGTTCCAAAAATGCGGGATCTGTGGCGTTTGGTCGCTGGTGACGATGCTGATCAGCACGAAGCGGGGCACGCCGGCATACTTGGCGGCGACGGCCAGGTTGCTGTTGCCAAAGGTGTCGATGGCCTGGGCGTTCTTGTCATTTCGCGTATAGCCGGCGGCTGTCGAGACAACCGCCGAAACGCCCGTCATCGCGGCGATCAAGGAGGCGGCGTCCAGCATGTCCCCGCGGATGATCTCAACTCCCTTGGCCTCGACCTTGGCGGCGTTGGATTTGGGCCTTACCAAGGCCCGGACGTTCTTGCCGAGCTTCAGGAGCTCATCCACCACTTGGCCACCAAGGAATCCCGTGGCACCAATAACAAGGACAGGAAGGTCTTCGGCCACGATTTCTCCTTTGGTTTTGCTCCTAGGGTCAGTGGTAGCACGAGCGCGGGACGGCGGCCAGCCCCCGATTCACCCCGCCTCGGACCTCGCTGATAGCGAGAGTGCACTGAAAGTGCAGTATGCTGCACTTATGGATGACAGCACCACCACCCTCTCCCTGGCCATCGGCACCCGGGTCAAGCAGGAACGCCAAGCCCGCGGATGGACCTTGGACCACCTGGCCGAGGCTGCAGGCGTGAGCCGCCGGATGATCGTCAACGTGGAGCAAGGAGCCGCGAACCCCAGCATCGGAACACTGCTGCGGATCAGCGACGCCCTGGGAGTTGGGCTCCCGGCCCTGGTGGAGTCCCCGCGCCCCAAGCCCGTCAAGATCACCCGCAGCGGCGAAGGCGCAACACTCTGGAGCAGCGGACAGGGCGGCCAGGGAATCCTGGTGGCCGGGACCGACTCACCGGACGTAGTGGAACTCTGGGACTGGACCCTGGGCCCCGGCGACAGCCATGCCAGCGAGGCCCACACGGCGGGCACCAAGGAACTCCTGCAGGTTCAAGCCGGTGCGGTGACGGTAGATGCCGGGGAGCACTCAGTAACCCTCGAAGGTGGTGATGCCATGACCTTCCCAGGCGACATCGCCCACTCCTACGCCAACCTTGGCGCTACGCCGGCCCGATTCATCCTTGCTGTTTTTGAGCCTGGCGTGGGCTCAGGGCATCGGCAGGACACGGATCCCAGCGGCATGGGAATCAACAAGTGAGCGCCCGCAAAGGCGGCCCCATTCCGCCTTGGGGCCTTGCTGTTGCAGCCATGTTCTCGGTGCAGCTCAGCTCCGCCCTCTCGGTGGGCCTCATCGCGGAGGTGGGTGCGGCCGGAACAGCATGGTTGCGGCTCAGCCTGGGTGCCATCATCTTCCTTGCCATCGCGCGCCCACCCCTGCGATCGGTTCGTCGGCCGGACATCCTGCCACTCCTGGGCCTCGGCATCGCTACCGGGCTCATGACCATCATGTTCCTCGCTGCCGTGGAGCGGATCCCGTTGGGCACCACCGTCGCCATCGAGTTCCTGGGCCCACTGACGGTGGCGGCCATCCGCAGCCATAACCGCCGCGCCTTGGCATGGCCGGTGCTGGCGCTGCTGGGAGTGGTCCTGCTGACCGAGCCCTGGCATGGCCGCGTCGACTTCCTGGGAATCATGTTCGCGGCCATCGCAGCCGCTGGGTGGGGCGCCTATATTCTTCTGACGCAGCTGATCGGCGACCGTTTCACCGGCATCGGAGCGCTCTCCCTGACAGTCCCCATCGTCGCCGCGACGGCCGCCGTCGTCGGCATTCCACAGGCTGCCGGGCACCTCAACTGGGGCATCCTGGCAGGTGCCTTGGGCGTCGCCATCCTGATGCCGGTCCTGCCGTTCGTGTTGGAGCTGAAAGCACTGCGCCGGATGACGTCCACGGCTTTCGGCACGCTGATGTCGCTGGAACCTGCCTTCGCCGTTCTCCTGGGACTGCTGGTGCTGCACCAGCAACCCACCATCGTCCAATTCATCGGTATCGCGCTGGTTGTTGTTGCCGGCGTCGCCTCCCAGCGCGGGGGCGAGAGGAAACTGCCTCCCCTGGCCGAGCCCACCACCATGGGACCCGCACCTGAGACCTTATCCGCCACCGGTCCCGGCAAAGAGAACTGACGCACGACGGCGACCTCCCGCCGTCGTGCGTCAGTTCTCTTGGCTCTTGCCTTGCACCCACCGCTTAGAGGGTGATGGCGACCTTGCCGCGGACCTTGCCGGAATCCAAGTAGCGCATGGCGTCCGGGACCTGGGCCAGCGGGTACGTCCGGTCGATGACGGGAGTAATGGTTCCCGCCTCGAGAAGTCCGGCCAAGTACTCAAGATCCGGTGCGTTTTGGGTACCCACGATCATGGTGAGGCGCTGGCGGATGAAGGGCGAGAGCGCCACGGCGCGCAATTGCCTGTCCATGCTTCCCGTCCACGAGCCGCCCTCCTCGCCGCCGGTGATCACGGCAGTCCCGGACGGGGTGAGTGACCGGCGTAAACGTGTAACCGAGGGGTTGCCCGCGATGTCGATGATGACGTCGTACTGCTCAGTGCCGTCGAGGAAGTCCTGGGTGGTGTAGTCGATCACGTGGTCGGCACCGAGGGTCCTCAGCATCGGCACTTTCGCAGCACTGGCCACTCCGGTGACCTCAGCCCCGGCAGCTTTGGCCAACTGCACCACATAACTGCCCACGCCGCCCGAAGCTCCAGTGACCATGACCCTGAGCCCTTGCGCCGGGTGGTCCTGGCTGGGCTCGATGCCGCCCGCACGCAGGGCGATCAGGGCCGTGCACGCGGACACCGGCACCACCGCGGCCTGCTCGAAGGTGATGTTCGCCGGCTTGTGGGCCAACTGGTTTTCGCGGGCTGCGGCATACTCGGCAAACGTTCCCCTGCCCGAGCCGAACACTTGGTCACCTACCGCAAAGCGGGTCACCTTTGCTCCCACCGCTTCAACGGTTCCCGCGAGGTCCAGCCCGGGGACGGGCTGCCTGGGAGCCTTGAATCCATACACCAGGCGCAGCGCATAGGGCAGGCCGGTGGCTATGTGCCAGGTGCCGCGATCCAGCCCGGCCGCCTGGACTTTCACCAGTACTTCGTTCTCCGCGATGACAGGACGCGGAACCCGGGCCTCATGGAGAACGTCGGCGGAACCGTAGCCGTCCTGCACGATGGCACGCATGGTGGGACCCGGCAACGCCCGATCCTTGTGGCGACGGGATTCTTTGGCTTGCTGACCAGTGGTCATGGCCGACCCTTTCAGTGCTTGTGCGGTGGGTGAGTGATGCAGCAGGGGTTTGGTGTGGTTTTCGTACGCTGTACCAATGAGATTACCGTACACTGTACTAATCCGCTAGAGCCCAGCAACCAGTCGAGGAGTGCCCGTGCCCACCGCAGCATCGCAGCGAAGCCCGCTGAGCCGGGAGCGGGTCCTTGAATGCGCCGTCACCCTCGCCGACGAGTCTGGAATCGACGCCCTGACCATCCGCACGCTCGCCCTCAGCATGGGAACCAAACCCATGTCCCTCTACTACTACGTCGCCAACAAGGACGAGATCCTGGACGGCATCGTGGATATGGTGTTCAGCGAAATCGAGCTGCCGGCACCTGACGGGGACTGGCGCAAGGAGATGGAGCTGAGGGCCCACCGGATGCGGTCGGCACTCAGGCGCCACCCCTGGGCAGTCGGGTTGCTGGAGAGCCGGTCCGCGCCTGGCCCTGCAACGCTCCGGCATCACGAAGCAACGCTCGCGACGCTGAGGACCGCAGGATTCTCCGTCCAGCTCACTGCCCACGCCTACGCCCTGCTGGACAGTTACATTTACGGCTTTGCCGTGCAGGAAGCGGCCCTCCCGTTCGAGGGGCGGGACACCGCAGCCGAGATCACCAGCCCCATCCTGGAGCGCTTCGCCACCGGCGAGTATCCCCGCATGGTGGAGATCGCCGTCGAGCATGTCCTTAAGCCCGGCTACGACTTTGGCGACGAATTCCAGTTCGGCCTGAACCTCATTCTGGACGGCTTGAGCCGTCTGGCGGGAGACGCGGACTAGGATCTGATCCATGGCCAGGATTGAGGACTACGCGATCATCGGGGACCTGAACACCGCTGCCTTGGTAGGGCGGAGCGGGTCCATTGACTGGATGTGCCTGCCACGGTTCGACTCCCCCGCCTGCTTCGCGTCACTGCTGCACACGCCCGACGCCGGCCGCTGGCTTTTGGCGCCCGCCGGCACACCCGACGGCGGCAACTGCACCCGACGCCGCTACCGCGAGGACACCCTCATCCTGGAGACAGAGTGGGAAGTGGACGGCGGCAAGGTCCGGGTGATCGACTTCATGCCGGTCCGGGACGACGCCGTGGACCTGGTGCGGATCGTGGAGGGCATCTCCGGCGAAGTCACCATGCAGATGGAGTTGGTCCTGCGCTTCGATTACGGCCGCGTGGTGCCGTGGGTCCGGCACAGCAAGCACGGCATCAGCGCGGTAGCGGGCCCCGACTCGGCCTACCTCACCACCCCTGTCCCGCTCGAGGGCCGGGACAAGCGCACCTACAGCGAATTCACGGTCCGCGCGGGTGATCGGGTCCCGTTCGTGCTGCGCTGGGCGCCGAGCCACGAGCGGGAGCCGCGACGGATCGACCCCTTCCGTGCACTCTCAGTGACCGAGTCGTTCTGGCTGGAGTGGATTGGCCGCAGCGAAATGGCCGGGAAGTACAAGGAACCGGTGGAGCGGTCCCTCATCACCCTCAAGGCACTGACGTATGCGCCCACCGGAGGCATTGTGGCAGCGGCAACCACGTCCCTGCCCGAGCAGATCGGCGGGCCCCGGAACTGGGACTACCGCTACTGCTGGTTGCGCGACGCTACCCTGACCCTGCAATCACTGCTCGCCGCCGGGTACACGGAGGAGGCGTCCGCATGGCGGGACTGGCTGCTGCGCGCTATCGCCGGCGACCCGTCGGAGCTTCAGATTGTGTACGGGCTCGACGGCGCGCGGAGACTCCCCGAGGCAGACATCCCGTGGCTCTCCGGTTACGAAGGTTCACTGCCCGTCCGCACCGGAAACGCCGCAGCCCCGCAGTTGCAACTTGATGTGTGGGGCGAGGTCCTGGACGGCCTTTCCCTGACCCGGGCGGCTTTCCAGGACGGCACCGTGGACAGTTCCTGGGACATCCAGGTGGCCCTGATGGAGTATCTCGAAGGAGCCTGGGACCAGCCGGACAACGGGCTCTGGGAAATGCGCGGACCGAGGCAGCATTTCACCCATTCCAAGGTCATGGCATGGGTGGCAGCAGATCGCATGGTCAAAGGCGTCCGGACCTCCGGACTACCTGGCCCACACGACCGCTGGGCAGCACTCCGTAGCGAAATCCATCACGACGTCATGACCAGGGGGTTCGACGAGGAACTCAACACCTTCGTCCAGTCTTACGGAAGCAAGGAACTGGATGCCAGCCTGCTTCTGGTCCCCCGCGTCGGCTTCCTCCCGCACAGGCATCCACGCGTCGCAGGGACAGTGGAAGCCATCCAAAAAGGACTCACGGATGACGGCCTGGTCCTCCGCTACAGAACGCAGTCCGGGCACGACGGCCTGCCTGGCGACGAAGGAGTTTTCCTTGCCTGTTCATTCTGGCTGGTGGATGCGCTGCTGGGCATCGGCCGCTCCACCGAGGCAACCGGGCTCTTTGAGCGGCTCCTCACCCTGCGCAACGATGTGGGTTTGCTGAGCGAGGAGTGGGACCCCCGTGCCCAACGGCAACTGGGCAACACTCCCCAGGCCTTCAGCCATTTCCCCCTCATTCACAGCGCCTTGCAACTGCATCAGGGAGAGGCACACAAGAGCGACACCCCGCTGGGGCACCCAAAACATCCGGGGCACTCCAGCGGTTCTACCCTTCGGAATGACCCTCGCCTGCGTTAGGCGGGGTTTCGCCTTTATGGCTCGCTTCTTCCAAGTGGATATCCAACTTGCGTTCGGCCTCACGCCGCCGCTGGCCGACGGTCCTCAACTGCTGGGTGGTGGGGTCTGCCCTGTCCTCCGGCGCGGCGGCTGATTGTGCGGCGGCTGTTTGTCCCGTGTCCGTTTGTGCGGCGTCCGAGCGCGCAGCAGTCCGGTCCTTCTCATGTTCGCCCATAAGGAGATCGTCCCATCGCCCGCCCTTTTGCGATAGCGAAATTCTCGATGCGGGGCCCGCTCTGCGCCCATACCCGGGCACGTGGGACGTAGAGCGGGCCTCACACCATGCGTTTAGCGGCGGACGTCGTCCGAGCTGGTTCCCTCGGTTTCGATGCGCTCCTTCCGGACTTCCTCGTCCACCCGAACATCCTCGGTCACTGTGTCCTTTTCGAGGCGGACGCGCTCCACCGGGACGGTCTCCTTGTCCACCACGGGCCTCTCCTCGTGGAGGGTGACCTCGTGCTCACTCTCCGTCAGTTCGGCACCGGACATGGCATCGCCTGCGTTCGCGTCCGTAATGGGCTCCCGCTCCACACGGACTTCCTCGCGCTGCACGGGGACCGTCGTGGTGACGTTCTCAGTGGTGATGTACTTCCTGAGGCGTGCCCGACCCGTGGCTTGCTTCTCCGTGCCGACGTTCAACCTTTCTTCAGAGCGGGTCATGGCGTCGTCGTCGTTCCTGTCAGCCTCCGGACGATAGGCGCCTCCCGTGTCCATCGCGTCCCTGGTGCCGAGCGTATCCTGGGTTCCCACCGGGTCCCGCGTACCCACTGTGCCGGCGAAATGTGCATCACGATCAGTTGTCGAGTCGGCGCGCAAATCATCGCCGTGACCGCTGAAGCCGCGCTCGCCCTCGAGTCCGTAATGGTTATACAGGCGACTCTCCTCACCCGGATCCAAGTGCCCGTCTTCGGCCACCCGGGGAGCATCTTTGATGTGGTCCTTGCTGTAGGGAACCACTACGTCGTCACCATCCACGGCGGCGTCCTGAAGCGGTATGAACGATTCCGAACTGCCAAAAAGTCCGGTCTTGACGGTCACCCAGGTGGGTTCGCCGGTGTCATCATCGGTGTAAAACGTGCCGATCGAACCCACCTTGTCACCTTCAGTGGTACGGACGTGTCCGTTGAGGCCCATCAACCGGTCAATGTTTTCCCTAGCGAGCATGATGTCTCCTTGGAATGCGGTTCTCTTATGTGGTTGCCAAAGCGGGCTGCATCACCAGGCATGGTTTCCGAACGCCGGAACGGGGAAGAAATTCAACCCGTCGGCTTTAAGGAACACCAATACAGTAAGCATGCTTAGTGTTTACTTGGCAAGACTCAATGTGAGAACCGGCGGAATCCGCCGCGCAGTCAGGCTAAATAACCCACAACGGCGAGCTGCCGCCGTCGTGCGCCTGTGTGCTACCCGCCGCTATCCTTGGCGGGCTGGCCGTGGCCTGCCCTCGCCACTGCTGTAACAGCATTTTAGTAAGCATCCTTGCTTTCTAGCTGAAGATGGTGTTTTGCTTGGTTTACCAAAGTTCAGGCAACCGGTTCAGGAGCTGACATGGTTGATGGATATGACTCGGGATCAAGCACTCCCAAAGCCCGCAGGGACGAGGTCGTCCGGGCGGAAAAGGACCGTTTTGGCGGCATCAAATGGGGCTCGGCCTTCTTTGGCTGGCTAACGGCCGTCGGGATGACCGTCCTTCTCACCGCCTTGGCTACGGCCATCGGGGTTGGCGTAGGAGCGGCGAACCCGTCAGGCGCCGGTCAGGCAGCAGATCAGGCCCGGCAGAACGCAGAAACCCTGGGGATCGTCGGTGGAATCGTGCTGGCAGTCGTCCTGTTCCTGGCCTACTACTGTGGCGGCTACGTCGCCGGCCGGATGGCCCGCTTCGATGGTGCGAAGCAAGGGCTCGCTGTGTGGTTGTGGGGCATCATTGTCGCCATTCTCGTGGCGATCCTCGCGGCAGTAGCAGGTAACCAGTTCAACATCCTCGACGACCTCAACGGCGCACCCCAGATTCCCCTCGACGGAAGCCTGATGACTGCCAGCGGCATCATCGGGCTCGTCATCGCCTTGATCGTCCCGCTTCTGGGCGCCATCGTCGGCGGAAAGGCCGGCATGCGTTTCCACCGAAAGGTGGACCAAGCAGGCATCGACCACCAAACCGGAGTCGCCGGATAAGAGCCTTCTAGACGGTGGCCTGCAGGTATTGCAGGAGCCTCCGACGGTAGTTTTCCACATAGCGCAGATGAGGGCTTATAGCGGTCAAGCCATCGTGACAGGCTTGATTTATGGATGGCATAGGGCAGATCGTGGCGCGGCGGGCAGGTTCGTCCGGCGCCCCTCAAATGTCATCATTCTCTCTGGACTCGATTACCGGACCCGCTGTCCGCAAGTGCCCGACGCCGGCAGCTGGCGATGCTGTTACCGACCGGAATTCCGGGCTGCTTCCTCGACCCGATTCGTTGCCCACTCCCGGTGAACCTCTGCCTGAGGCATTGCTGGAGACGGCGGTGTCCGCGGGCTCGAAATCCGCGCCAGGGGAAGGTCGGGGCCCGTTGTCCGCCGAGCCGTCATTACCTGACGTGCCCACATTGGAAGCGGCGCTATTTGAGGGTGCCGCCGCAGCCCACGCGTTGCGATCGATAGCTGCCGGTGAGGCGCGGCTGTTTGGGTTTGTTGAAGCGGCGGATTTTGCCGGCAAGGTCGAGGAGATCGCCCGGTCGGTGGAGTACTTGCAGGTGGTCGCGGCGCAGGCTGTGGAACGGACCCGGACCGAAGCCCAGCAAACCAAGCCCGGACCCTCGGCGGCAGCACCGGAATGGCGGACCGGCTGGACCGAACCAGAGCCAGGAACCGACACCGCGGCAGCTTCGCAGAGCGCGGCTTCCCAGAGCGGAGCTTCCCATGGCAGGACGGGAACCGCCACCGCTGCGGCGACCGATGGTGAAACAGGATCAGCACGTTGGGCATCGGACGCCCAGGCCAGTGTTCTGGATGACGGGTACCGGAACGCGGCCCAGTTCCTGCGCGCACGGTTGCGGATCAGCATCGCAGAAGCCAAGCGCCGGCTCGCCCTCGCACCCGACGTCCTCCCCCAAACCGGGATCACCGGGCAGAACATCCCGGCCCGCCACTCAATCCTCTCCCAAGCGGTCGGTTCCGCACTGGTGCCTTCCCGTTCGGCCTCGATCATCAGCACCGCCCTGGACAAAGTCCGGAACCTCACCGACGAGGACACCCTCACCCGGATGGAACACGCCCTCACCACCACCGCGGTCGAAACCGACCCGGACTTCGTCACCACAATGGCCAAACGCTGGATCGACGCCATCGACCACGACGGCCCCGAACCCACCGAAGAAATCCTCCGCCAACTCCAAGGCGTGTTCCTCCGCCGCCAACGCCGCCACGGCCTCCACCACCTCGAAATCTTCGCCACCGACGAACAATACGAAATCCTCACCACCGCCATGAACGTCGCCACCAACCCACGCCTCACCACCACCGGAACCGCAGCCGATACCGAAGTCATTACCGATGCCGTTGCCGATGCCGATCAGACGGGCCCTGCCGGTCCGGACCTGGACCGGCGCAGCCGCCCACAGAAACTCCTCAACGGCCTCACCAGCGCCTGCAGCCTCGCCATGCGCACCGAAAAACTACCCGCCAACGGCGGCCTCCCACCCCAACTCACCGTCACCATCGGATACCAAGAACTCCTCGAACAAGTCCACAACCACCACAGCCCCGGCACCGGCACCGGCACAGTGGCTGGGCTAGGGACCGGCACCGGGAGAGGGACAGGGGCTGGGGCAGCGCCAGTAACTGGGATAGGGACCGGGGCTGGGACCGGCACCGCGACCTTCACCGGCCCGATGCACCCGAACACCATCCGCAAAATCGCCTGCGACGCCGACATCCTCCCCGTCGTGCTCGGCAGCGACTCCCGCGTCCTGGACATCGGCCGCACCACCCGGATCTTCCCACCCCACATCCGCAAAGCCATCACCGCCCGCGACCAAGGATGCGCCTTCCCCGACTGCACCATGCCCGCTCCCTGGTGCGAAGCCCACCACACCACCTACTGGTCCAACGGCGGCACCACCTCAACAGACAACGGCACCCTGCTCTGCAGCCACCACCACCACCTCATCCACAAAGAACAATGGCGCATCGACATCAAAACCGGCATCCCCTAGTTCATCCCCCCACCCCACATCGACCCACACCAAACACCCCGACGCAACCACCACCACACACCCCACAGAACATAGGAGGCCCGGGTTCAACTGGGGGGAAGAGGCCAAGGGCCCGATCTTGCTCCGGGGGCGGCGACCCATCGCCATCAGGAGATGAGGCGCCGTCGAGCGCTTCCTGAACGGTTCGCCCGGCAAATCCGCGGGCTTACTGCGAGGCGGGCCAGCCTGTGTAAGACTCTGCGAGGTATGCCTTAGCGTGCTCGGAAGTCACCACCGAGTGCAGTTCACCGAGTTGTCGGGCGCGGTCGAAGTCGTCGGCACCCGGCACCGTGTGCAGCATGGAGGTCATCCAGTATGAGAAGTGCTGGGCCTTCCATACGCGGTCCAAAGCACGGTTGCTGTACGAATCCAACAGCGCCGTGGATCCCTTGGAGTAGAAGGAGTCGAGGCCCTCAAAGAGCATTTTGACGTCATGGATAGCCAGGTTGAGGCCCTTGGCTCCCGTGGGTGGAACAGTGTGCGCCGCATCGCCGGCCAGGAAGAGGTTGCCGTAGCGCATGGGGGTGTGGACGAAGCTGCGGAATGGCAGGACCATTTTCTCCAGCACGGGCCCTTCCTTGAGCTCAAACCCGTTGCCGTTGACGCGCTTGCGGAATTCGTTCCAGATGCGTTCGTCATCCCAGTCGGCCACTTTTTCCTTGGGATCGCACTGGAAGTACATACGCTGCACAGTTTCGGTGCGCTGGCTGATCAGGGCGAATCCGTTCTCGGAGTTGGCGTAGATCAGTTCGTCGGCGCTGCGCGGAGCTTCGGCGAGGATCCCGAACCATGCGAAAGGGTACTCGTGGAAGTACCACTTTCGGTCGGCCTCGGGGATCTGGAAGCGGCAGTGGCTGCGGGATCCGTCAGCTCCCACCAGGAAGTCGGCCTGGATTTCGAATTCATGGCCGTCGGCGTCCGTGAACCACACCTTTGGCTTGCCTTCGAGGTCGTGAACCGTGGTGTCCGTGACGCTGTACCGGACGTCGCCGCCGTCGGCCTCCCGCTTCGCTGCGAGGTCCATGAAAACGTCAGTTTGCGGGTAAAGCCACACGGATTCGCCGACGAGTTCCTTAAAGTTGATCCGGTGGCTCTCGCCATTGAACCGCAACTCGATGCCGTCGTGCCGGTCGCCTTCGCGAAGCACCCGGTCGGAGACGCCGGAATCCACCAACAAGTTCACAGTCCCGTGCTCAAGAATTCCAGCGCGAACCGTCTCCTGGATGTCCTTGCGGCTTCGGATCTCCACCACTACGGACTCGATGCCCTGTTTGGCCAGCAAATGGGAGAGCATGAGGCCTGCGGGGCCTGCGCCCATAATGGCCACTTGGGTGCTGATGGGTGTGCGTACCATGGTTGTTCCTCGCTTCGTTGCGGATCCCGGCTTGCTCTGAAGCGGGATGAATCTGGAATCAGTGTGGCCCGCGACGGGTGATTGGCGTTACAACAATTCCGTTGAACGGAAGCTCCATCAATCACCCAGTTGGCGTCCGATGCCGCGGGCTGCCGTTTGGAGCGCGGGTACCAGTGCCTGCAGCCTCATCTCAGCCAGCGGGACCACGACACCCAGTGCCGCCACGGTCCGACGCTTGCCGTTCATCACAGGAACGGCAATGCCCCACGTGTCAGGATCCACAACACCCGCGAGCTGCGCGTATCCTTGCTGGGCCGTTTCGGCCAGGAAATGACGCACGACGTCGGCAGTCACCTTCCCGGATGGATCCTCGAATTGTTCGAGGTACTCCGCCTGCAGTTCCCGTGATTGGTGGGACATCAGGGCCAGCCCTGCCGAGGAGATGTGGACAGGCATCCTTCCGGCGATCCTGGCCCGGTTGGCCACTGATCCCCTCCGCGAAAGCCGCTCCACGAAGAGCGCCTCCCACCCTTCCAGCACGGCAAGGTTCACGTTCTGGTTCAGGACCTGCTGGATATCCTCCATGAAGGGCATGGCAGCTTGCCGGAGGGCCAAGGTAGGCGAATTGCGGTTGACGAGTTCCCACAGACGCAGGCCCAGGCGCACCGTCCCGCCGGCACCAAGATCCAGCAACCCGTGCTCCGAGAGTTGGCGGACCAATCGATGCGCCGAGGATAGCGGGAGCCCGGCCCGGTCAGCCAACTCGGTCAATTGCAGCGAGGTCACCCCCTCAGGAAAGGCTTCTATCACCCGCACCACGCGGTCAACCACGGAATCTCCGGATGCTGAGTTGGCCACGATGCGCTCCTTTGCTTGCTGGTCGGTTGCTTGCTGGTCGGTTGCTTGCTGGGCGGTTGCTTGCTGGTCAGGGGCCTGCTTTGTGGAGAGTGGGTGACATTCACGCCGGCAGACGCCTTCCATTCAATGGTAGAACGTGTGCCACACAACATCAGACGGTGATACAACTCTCATGACCGACCGAACGTTCTTTGGCTCTGGAATCGATCAGCCAAGACCAACAACAACGAAGTACCGAGGACGCTATGCCAACGATGTCATCTGCCCGCCGCTCCCAATGGCCCGTTTGGCTATGCTGGCTGGCCATGGTTCTGGACGGCTTCGACCTCGTGGTTCTCGGAACTGTCATCCCCACACTCATCAAGACCGGTGAACTGGGCTTCGACGCGGTCGGAGCCACCTTCGCGGCCACCATCTCCTTGGTTGGCGTTGGTCTCGGGGCGCTGTTCATCGCGCCGCTATCGGACAAGTTTGGCCGTAGGAATCTCCTGATCGCCTGCGTGGCAGGCTTCTCGCTGTTCACCATCGGCGTTGCCTTCGCCCCGAACGTTGCGGTCTTCTCACTGCTCCGCCTGTTGGCCGGTCTAGGGTTGGGCGCCTGCCTTCCGGCGGCATTGGCATACATGAACGACTACGCACCAGCAGGATCAGCCGGAAAGTCCACCACCCGGACCATGACCGGGTACCACGTGGGCGCCGTATCGACGGCTCTGTTGGCCATTTTCATCGTTCCCGACTGGCGGCTCATGTTCATCATCGGTGGCGTGGCTGGGCTGGTACTGCTGCCATTCCTGTGGGCCAAGTTGCCCGAATCCCTCCCGGAAGCAACTCCTGCCAACGAGGGCGAGTCCAAGGCGGGCGGATCCGCACAGGCGACGGCCGCCGTCGAACATTCTGCCGGTACCAAACCAAGGACCGGCTTCCGCGACCTCCTGCAGAAGCCCTATCCTCTGGTGGCGGTTGGTATTGGCATTGCATCCTTCATGGGGCTGCTGCTGGTCTACGGGCTGAATACGTGGCTGCCGCAACTGATGGCTGCCGCCGGATATCCCGTGAGCACCGGGCTGACGCTGTTGCTGATCCTGAATGTAGGCGCCGTGGCGGGGCTGTTCGTCGCCGGAATCCTTGCCGATAAGCATGGGACCAAGAAGATCGTGCTGCTGTGGTTCGGGTTGTCGGCGGTGCTGCTGGCCATCCTCAGCGTCAAGATCCAGAACGAATTCCTGCTCAACGCGGCCGTCTTCGTGACGGGAGTCTTTGTCTTCAGCTCCCAGGTGCTGGTGTATGCCTGGGTCAGCCAGCTCTTCCCGGCCAGGCTCCGCGGAACTGCACTGGGCTTCGCTGCAGGGGTCGGCAGGTTGGGCGCGATCGTTGGTCCTGCGGTGACCGGAACCCTGGTGGCCGCGAATATCGCCTACCCTGCAGGCTTCTACGTCTTTGCAGGTGCCGGTGTCCTGGCCGTTGCCGCGTTGTTCCTGGTGCCGCATGAGGTCAAAGCCGCCGACACCTCCGTGCCGACCCACCACTAACTCCTTGCGCCACCTGGGACTCACCGCCGGGGACCAACCACCGGGCGCTCACCGCCCGGGATTCATTGCCCTTGGCCCTGCCGCAGTGACCCTTGCGCTTTCACGAGCAGCTGCGGACCCTCCGCGAAGCAGCGGTCCGTGGAGTTCTGCAGCGCGGGGAGTGCCAGGACCGCGGAATCGAAATGGTCGCCCCGGATCATGATTTCAATGGCCCGGCACTGGTTTTCCGTTTCCAAGGCCCCCACCATGGCGGAGGAAATCTTGAGGCTCAAGACCGCGTCCATACTGGCATCGGCATCGCGCAGGCAAAGGCCCGTGGAGATTCTAAGGATCCTGCCCGGCAGCATGGACAGGTATGTGGAGAGGAAGCTGATGGCCGGCGCAGAGTCGTCCAACTCCTCAGCCAGTGCCTGTAGCGTGCACGCCTCCAGAACAGATTCCGATGGTGTCGGGTGTGGTTCAGCGTGACTCATCACTGCCCGCCAGTCACTCACCAGGTGCTGCTTGGGGCTCTGGGACGCCAGTGGTGATGATCTGGGTTTTCACCCGCTGGTCTTCGCCCGGGATGTGGCAGGTAGTGACGTCGGCTGCCTTGATGCCCGTGCTGGGGGTGCTGTTGAGGGTGCTCATTGTCCTGGCGTTCCTTCCGGGTGTTGATCGGCTTCCGGGGCGAGCCTGCATCGGAGCCTGCGTGGCCCGGCTCCGGCTTCCTGCGGAAAGTCCTCAAGGCTGGCTCAGGACCAGGGTGTGACCCCGGCGTACTCATTAGTACAGCTGGCCCGGAAATATTGGCTGCCGGGAAAATACCGGCGGACCTGATCGGGCAGGGGGGCGCCCGACCAGGCCCGGCGGGGCTTGATGGTGTTTCTGTTGCGGCAATCGCAGCTGGCTGCCCGGTGTTACCGCGGGCTGCTGTTGGGGGTCAGCGGGTGGGTGTTATTTGGTGGTTTCGGTGCGCTGGGTGCCGGTGAAGGAGAAGGCGATGGTGGAGGTGGCGCCTTGGAAGTCGTTGTTCGCGGTGGTGGGGAACGCGGTGGTGATTTTGAGGTTGTCGGTCTTGGCGGACGTCAGTGCGGTCAGGTTGGCCAGGGCCTTGTTGGCGGTGATGACCGGGGCGGAGGCCAGGACGGTGCTCTTGGTTCCGGTGCAGGTGTAGGGGGCTGCGGTGCCGGTCCAAGCCACGGAGCAGTTTTCGATGGTCAGCTGCAGACCGTTGGTCACGTCGGTGGTGAGCAGGGATCCGGTGGCCCCGGCGGAGGTGGTGAGGGTGACGTTGTTCAGGTCCGAGTTGCCGGTGTTGGCCAGGGTGACGAGCTTTTCGACCTTGTCTCCGGGCAGCAGTCCTGCGATGGGGACGTTGAGGGTGTTGGCCGGGCCGGGGGCGCCCAGGGCGATGGTGACCGTACCTGCGGTGACAGCCTGTGACGCGGAGGTCGATGAAGTGAACGCACCGTAGGTTCCCATGCCGGCGACGGCGGCTGCGGTGCCGACCAGTGCGACGGAGGCGAGGATTTTGCCGGAGGTGGTCTTGAGGCTGATGGCCATCTGAGTATGGTCCTTTCGGGAGGCCACCGCGGGTCCGGCCGGCCGTTTCTTCCAGCCTCTCTGGCTGACAAGAACTACTGTGCCGGGGCTGGATCAAGAACTAATCCTGCAAACCCGCAACAGTTCCTCAGGAAAACCTCAAGACTCACCACAGCCCCACCAACCCCATATGAAACACTCATGGGGCACGTGAAAGGCAAAGGAAAGGGCACAAGAATGCCGATGTGGTTGCAAGCCCTGATGTGGGGAACACTGGCAGGCGGAGCCCTGGTTCTCGGCGCGGGCATTGCCTGGCTGTGGAAAGTCCCGCCCAAGGTTGTTTCCACGGTGATGGCTTTCGGCGCTGGCGTCCTGATCTCAGCCCTTGCCTTCGAACTGGTGGACGAAGCCGTCCAAGGCGGGGGATTGATCCCCACCATCTTGGGCTTCCTCCTCGGTGCACTGATTTTTGTGGGCTCGAACGTTCTGTTGGCTCGCGCCGGCGCCAAACATCGGAAACGCTCCTCCGGACCCCAGCCGTCCGAAAAGGACAGCCCCGGCAGTGGAACGGCCATCGCCGTGGGCGCGCTGATTGACGGCATTCCCGAATCGGTGGTGCTCGGCGTCGGCCTCCTTGCCGGCGGGGCGGTGAGCCCCGCCATGCTGGCCGCCGTCTTTATCTCCAATGTTCCCGAGGGCTTGTCCAGCACAGCCGGCATGAAGAAGGCCGGGCGAAGCCCTGCCTACGTCTTTGGCACGTGGACCGGCATTGCTGTGTTCAGCGGACTCGCGGCGCTCATCGGCTACACCGCGTTGGAGAACGCCCCCGGGACTGTCATTGCGTTCATCACCGCGATCGCCGCCGGCGGAATCCTGGCCATGCTGGCGGACACCATGATTCCCGAGGCTTTCGAAGAGCACCATAACCTCACGGGGCTGACGGCCGCCGTCGGGTTCTTGAGTGCCTTCACGATCCATCACGTCGGCGGCTGACGGTGAAGGCCAAAAGAGGCTAGTGCGGCAGCAGCCCCAGCAACGGCAGGGCGACCGCCGTCGACACTGCCATGGCCGCCGTGTTGCCGATCACCGGGTGAAATCCGGCGGGCAGGCGAGCGGAAACCACGCGGGCAAGGGGTGGTGCCAGGACTGCTCCCAGCACAGCGCCTCCCACCACCGCGGACCACGAGCCTCCGTAGGCCAGGACGGCGGCAGGAGCCACGGACACCACGGACGCATAGGTGGCCGCCCACCCACCGTCGCGGTACCAGCGCTGCCAGAGGACGACGCCGATTGCCGAGGTCAGCGCCTGGGCGAACAGTATGTGGGGCAACAGGTTGGTTCCATACGACGGAAACGCCGGGTTCAGCACGAACGCCGCCGAGACGGCCAGAATCACGCCGATAGCTGCGAGCTCGTTGGCGAAGAAGTGCGTTTCAGTGAAGTCCTTGAGGACGCGGCGGGCAGCCCACGCGGCGTCGTTGCGGAAGGTGCCGTGAACGCCCGACGGCGGCCGGCACGGTTCCGGCGGTTGCCCCGGCTTGTGCAGTGCCAGCCACGGCAACCGTCTGGCGACCATGAACGCCAGCACAGAACCAATGGACATCGCGAGGACGTTTGCCACCACCACGGGCAGGCCGAGCGGCGTCGAAAAGGCCGGAATGAACAGCAAAGCCAGGGGCGTCGTGGTGGCTGCTCCCAGAACGGCGCCGGTGACACAGGTCCTCCAGCCGGCCCCGTAGAGAAGGACCATGGCGGGAGCGACGCAAACAAAAGGCACGAACGTGGGCTGCCACCCGTCGTCGAGCATCCACCCGAAAGCCAGGTTGGATAGGAGCAAGCTCAGCGACGCCGACGCCAGCACCCACGGCCAGAGGCCGGTTCCGTAGGTGAGCGATCCCACCCAACTCTTCCCCCGCCGTCCGGCCCACCATGCCAGCGCGGCCCCTGACAGCAGGCCAAGTGCGGCGAGGTCCGAAGCCCAGAACAGGGGCTCGGTCATGTCGCTGAGGAACCAGCGAAGGGCAGTCATCGGTGAGTCGGCGGCGGCTTCCGACCAGCCCGTGTAAACCGGGCCAATCCGCGGAGACTGTCGAGCGAGTGTGTGCACGAGCAGCGCGAAGACCCCGACGACAGCCGCCATGCTGAAGGCCCCCAGTGCGACCGCTGCCGAATGGTGATGGGGCGCTTGCTCCGACCCTCGCGTGACCTTGGGTTTGGTTGGGAGGTCAACTGCCGGAGGAGTTGGTAAAGAGTGCGTCATTGGAACCCTAAAACGTGCGGTGGTGCGTGGCTTTGAGCAGCGTAACCGACCGTTTGACGCCAACTGCAACGGCCAGGTTATGGGGAATTTGTGACCGGAGCGGGCGCCCAGCCCAGCTGCCCGTCGTCGGGCCTCACAATCTCCGCTCACCCTTAGTGGGTGATCTTTCTGCCCAATCGCTGCCGATCCAGCGCAGACTGCCGCTGGCGGGTCCGGGCGAATCGAGAATGGTGTTGTGGTCCCGCCGGGGAACGGGTCCCTTGCCGGATGACGACGGCCCTGCCCCGGGCCGAACGAACGATGGGAAAGACACCATGAACTTTTTGGAATCGTTGTGGAGCATCATTGTCGCTTTCTTCTTCATTGCCTATTTGATCCTCCTCTTTCAGATCATTTCGGATCTTCTCCGCGATAAAGCCCTGGGCGGCGGTGTAAAAGCCCTCTGGATCCTGTGCCTGTTCGTGGCACCGTTTATCTCGGCCCTGATCTACGTCATCATGCGCGGGAAAGGTATGGCGCTTCGCAGCGAAATACGCGTCCGTGAGTCAGTGGAGGAAGCAGAAAATTACATCCGGGAGGTTGCTGGAGCGCCGACGCCCACCCAACAAATCGAATCAGCCAAAGCACTGCTTGCCGCTGGCGACATTACCGAGGCGGAGTACGCCCGCCTGAAGGAGCTCGCGTTGGCGTGATTCGCGCGACGGCCCACCATCCATATACCGCCGAAAGGGACCGCATGACGCGATTGAAGGCATTTCCGCTGTTGGAAGCCGGGCCGTTCCGATTCGGCCTGATCACGGCATTGGGTGTCCTGGTTGCCTTGGCTTTGGGTTCGGCCGTCATCACGTTGCGGTACTCGCTGACGTTGATCTTCGCGGCCTTGTTCATCTCCTTGGGCCTGTATCCCTTGGTCCGTTGGCTGGAAAGGTGGAAGCTCTCACGTGGCGGCGCAGTGCTCGTGGTAGCGGTTGGCTTCCTGGTGCTCGTGGTTGTGCTGATCCGTTTCGTGGTCCCCATCCTGGTGGAGGAGGGCGCGGCGCTGGTCAGGGTGCTGCCGTCCAGTTTCGAGGCCGTGAGTGAACAAGAGTGGTTCCGGGACGTCAACGGTTCATTGGGCGGAGCACTGACTCCGTTGCTGGAATGGCTGGAAACCTCGGCGGCGGATCCCAATGTCTGGCTGGCCATTGGCGGCGGAGCGGTCCAGGTTGGCTACAACGTAGTTAACGGGACCTTCGCCGTGGTCTTCGTGGTGGTCTTGACCCTCTATTTCGTAGCCGGACACGAGGTCATGAAATCCAGCCTCTATGCACTGGTGCCGGCATCACGCAGGGAATCATTCGCCGATATCTCCGAAACAATCATTGCCTCCGTGGGTAAATACCTGAGCGGCATGTCGATCCTGGCATTGCTGAATGCCGTCTTCACGTTCATCCTCCTTTCCGTGGCCGGGGTCAGGTATGCCGCTGTACTCGCCGTCCTGGCATTCCCCATTACCCTCATACCGCTGGTGGGCAGCGCGATCAGCACCGCCATCATCACCGTGGTTTCACTTTTCACCTCTCCCTCAACGGCGCTGGTTGTCTTCCTCGTCATGCTGGCCTACATGCAGATCGAGGCCTACATCCTGACGCCCCGTGTGGTGGGCAAAGCGATCAGCATCCCGGGTTCCCTGGTGCTCATCGGCGCGATGGTGGGCGGAACGCTGCTGGGCCTGCTGGGGGCGCTGATCGCCTGCCCCACCACGGCTTCCATCCTGCTGATCATCAAAAAAGTGGTCATCCCGCAGCAGAACGCCAAGTAGCGCGGCATGCAAGGACTACTGCCCGACGCCGATGCCGCCGCCTTGATCTTGTTGGCGCTCCACATCGTGCTCGGATCAATTGCCGCGGTGATGGTTTCGGCCAACCGGAAACCGTCGTCGGCCATTGCCTGGGTGCTGGCGATCATTTTCATCCCGTACTTAGGCACGGTGGCGTTCCTGCTGGTGGGCCGCGGCAAACTCCCCAAGGCCCGGCGCGACAAACAACGCGCCGTCAACGAGCTGATGCTTGGACGCACGCCTGGCCTCTCAGCAGTCAGCCACAGTGAGGACTGGCCCGCCTGGCTGCGTTCCGCCGTCGAACTTAACCTCAGGCTGGGCGCGCTGCCCATGGTGGGCGGCAACCGCGCCGAATTGCTGGAGGACTACAAGGGTTGCTTCGACCGCATGATCGCGGATATGGACACCGCTGAAGAGTACGTCCATGTGGAGTTCTACATTTTGTCCCTGGACCCCACGACTTCTCCATTCTTCGATGCCCTGGCCAGGGCCCGCCAACGCGGTGTTGCGGTCAGGGTGCTCTTCGACCACCTGGCAGCACTGGGCGACCCCAAATACAAGGACATGCTGCAGGCTTTTGACGGTATGGGCGCCGAGTGGCACGCGATGCTTCCCTTGCGCCCCTTCAAGGGTCAATGGCAACGCCCGGACCTGCGGAACCACCGGAAACTGGTGGTGGTGGATGGAAGGGTGGGCTACACCGGCTCCCAAAACCTGATCGATGCCTCCTACAACAAGAAGCGGAACATCAGACGCGGCCTCCAATGGCATGAGCTGATGGTGCGTTTGGAGGGGCCTGCGGTGCGGGAGCTCAACGCGGTGTTCGTCACCGACTGGTACAGCGAATCCCAGACCCTGCTTCCGTTGGACACTTCACCGGTGATCCTGGGGTCGGAGCCGGAGCTGATCGACGCCCAGGTCCTGCCCAGCGGTCCCAGCTTTGACAACGACAACAACCTCAAGCTCTACACCACGCTCATTTACAAGGCCGAGCACCGCGTCAGCATCACCAGCCCCTACTTTGTGCCCGACGAAGCCATCCAACTGGCCATCGTCACCGCAGCGTCCCGGGGTTTGAGCGTTGAACTTTTCGTCTCGGAAGTGGGCGACCAGGCCATGGTCTACCACGCCCAGCGTTCCTACTATGAAGTCCTGCTGCGGGCCGGCGTCCGCATCTACCTTTACCGGGCCCCGCAGGTCCTGCACGCCAAGCACTTCACCATAGACCACGACGTCGCCGTTATCGGCTCAAGCAATATGGATGTCCGCTCGTTCAGCCTCAACATGGAAGTCTCAGTGCTGGTCCATGGTCGATCCATCGTGGACCGGATGCGTGAGGTCGAAGACAGCTACCGCGCAGCAAGCACGGAGCTGCTGTTGGAGGACTGGCTGCGGCGACCGGTGGGCCAGGTGGCTCTGGACAATCTGGCCGGGCTGACGTCGTCGTTGCAGTAGCGCGGGTCTCTTCAGCAGCACGGGCGGGATAAGTCAGTCGTCCAACTGCAAATACCACGTCACCGCGGCGCTGATTCCCCGGCCCAGCAGCAGCGAGAAGGCAATGGCGATGACAACGGCGAACTCTGTGGAAAGCCCCGGCAAAAGCCCTGAAAGGGCGCCAATCCCCACAGAGTAGGCGGACCACAGGATGCCCGCTGCGACGGAATAGAGGACAAACCTGCCACGCGGCACCGGGGTGATGGCACTGGCTACGTTCATGGTCAGCCGTCCCAGCGGGACAAACCGGGACGTCAGGACCCACGATGCGGCGTGTTTTGATAGACGCTCACTGGAGGCATGCAGGGCCTTCTGCGTCCGGGGGCCCTGGAGGATCTTCCAGGTGGCCATGTCCCGGCGCCGGACCAATTCATACGCACCGAGGTCACCGGCAACCGCTCCGGCCAGCATCGCGGCCACCAACAGGTATCCGTTGGGAAGGTTGTCGGTGGCGGACAGGGCCCCCAAAGCCACAAACAAGGACGTAGTGGGAATGGGTGGAAAGACTGCGGACAACGCCACGAACACGGCCCCGAGCGGGTAGACCCAGCCGGAATCCGCAGCGCTCATGATGTCCCTGAAAGCCTGCACGGTGAAACCCCCCTTCCGGGCTTCGCCCAAGCGTCTCACGGCGGACAACACAATCCTTACGCTCAGGGGCCGCCTCGCGGATCGCCTGTACTGGGTGAATCCTCGCAGTCCCACCCCTACACTGAAGGAACCTTGGCGGACCCTACGCCGGCTCCACCACTGCCGCGTTGTTCCTGGCCGAGTTCGTGGGCGACATCCCGGGGCGCACTCATCGAGTTGGCCCTCGACTATTCAGCCACCTGACCGTACCCCTGAACTTCACCGCTGGACGCCGCACCGCAGACAGCTACGAGGCCCCGACGCAGCAGCGTCGGGGCCTCGTGGCGTTCAGGCGGTGTGGCTATCAGGCGGTTAGGCCTTCTTGCGGGTAAGCAGTCCCCAGATGATGAGGACCAGCAGTGCGCCGCCGATGGCGAGCAGCCATGTGGACAGCGACCAGAACTCATTGATGCCGACGTTGAAGAGCGCGCTGCCGATCCAACCGCCAAGAACTGCGCCGACGATACCGAGCAGCAGCGTAGCGATCCAGCCGCCGCCCTGCTTGCCAGGCTTAATGGCCTTAGCGATGGCTCCAGCAATCAAACCCAAAACGATCCAACCAATGATTCCCATTTTTCATCTCTCTTTCGTAAGTAGGACCCAGTTCGGCATAAGGACGCATGCCGCTATCGACCTGATTGTTGGCTACCAGCTGAGCCGTCGGAGCATGCCGACGGTTTGGCTGGCAGACGGCCTGCCGGCAGGATCGGGGTCTGTCATGGCATGAAGCACCATGGACCAGCGCCGCCGAACCGTGCCGGGAATTCGGGGTTCCCCCAGAGTCCTTGCAACCATTGACTCGAGGGGAGGGCCTGGGAACGCTTTGGTTCCGGTCAGGCATTCAAGTGCCACCAAGCCCAGCGAGTAGATATCACTGGCCGACGTGGACGTGCCGCCGCACACCTCTTCGGGACTCAAGTAATGCGGTGTTCCCGACGACGATTTGGGCGCCGAATGGCGCCCGTCGATGGCTATCCCAAAGTCGGTCAACTTTGCGATCCCGGGACCGTCCGGGTCCGCGTGGAAATCCACCAGGATGTTGCCCGGCTTGATGTCGTTGTGGACGATCCCCCGGCGATGAAGATGCGTGAGTGCCCTGGCGATTCCGCTCATCCACGCCACCGTCTGCTCGGGCGAGGCCGGGTGCTCGTGGAGGATGGACCGGAGGTCGTTGCCGTCCATCAGATCCATCACCAGATAGTTGCGGCTTCGCTGGGAGTCCTCGTCCGCCGTCGTGCCCGAACCGAGCACCGCGACGATGTTCTGGTGGCGAAGCCTGCTATGGATGTCCACCTCGCGGCGGAAGGGCGAGTCCTTGGCGAGGTCCGTTGTGGAGGGATCCGTTGCCCGGAAGATCTTCACGGCCACGTGCTTTCCTGTGCGGAGGTCGAGGGCCTCATTGACGTAGGCTTCCGAGCCGCCCCCCAGCCGACCGCCCAGACGGTACCGTCCGCCGAGCACTGCTGCACTTGGCTGGGCTGCACTTGGTTGGACTGCACCTGGCTGCGCCATGCTTGAACACCCGGCCCCGCGATCAAGGCGGACGGCCGCAACGTCAAGCGTGGTCACGCCAGGAGTGTTTCGATCTCGGCGGCCGGAACGCCGGCCACCTCCGCAAGCGCCTGGGGGTTGACTCCAGCGTCAACGGCCTTCCTGAAGGCCAAGGCAAGGGTGTTCTGGGAGATAGCGAGTTCATGCTGGAGACTCTGGCGGCGAAGCGCAGCGATCCAGACCCCACTCACGGGATCAATGGCGTCGATGTCCATGCGGAAGCCGCACCCGCAGGCCCACTCCGGCCAGATGGGCTCTACCGAAACCCACTTCATGGCGTCATGGGATGGTCCGGCGGATATGGCCATGTGCGCCCCGCAATGCACTGGTCCCACGGGAATTACCTGGTCCGTAACAACGTGCACGTCATTCTCAGCCACTGGTGTGGAACTTGGTTCACGCAGCGCGACTGTCATCGTCTTCCCACACATTCACTAGTAAGTAGCTTGGCTATCTAGTTATATGTGTACTTATCAATTATGTCCAGCCGGGACGTCAGGGGTTGCGACGCTGTCAATGGCTGCGCGCATGCGCCGGAGGAACTCCACCACCACGGCGGCGTCTTCTGCGCTTAGGGTTTCCGCGGCCTCCATCATCCGCGCATGCATGTCCCCCAAAGTGCCGCGAACCTCCTGGTCAGAACCCGGGGTCGGCCGCAGAATGAGGGCCCGCCGATCGGTTGGATGCGGTTCCCGGCTCACGTAGCCGGACCTGACCAAGCGGTCCACCAGGGAGGTCATGGACGCCGACGTCACACCGAGACGGACGGCCAACTCCTTGGGTCCCACATCGCGCCCGGCCCGCTCGGCTTCAAGGAGGTAGCGCAAGGCTAGAAGATCGGTTTCGCCCATTCCCATGGAGGCGCGCGTTCGGCGGCGCATATCAGCCTCGGCGGAGCGATAGTCCCTGAGTGCATTCAGGACGTCCACTGCGCCCATCTGCTTACGGCTCTCCAGCCCGTACCAATAGCCCTGACGTTCACTTTTGTCGCTCATCACCAGTCCTTTGGTAGACATGTATCTCGCTTGTCTAACCAATCGATCCTAGGCGATAACTTGCCGCACCGCTGACGTCAACCCGCTCAGGCCCTGGACAATCCCCCGCGCACCCGCCGCCAGACCGCCGGGGCCACCACCACTGCGACGCCGACGGCGGCACCAATGACCGTCTCGATGATGCGGTCCCGGAGGAGCAAAGCAGGATCCACCGGCGCCGCCAACAACGTGGCAATCAACGCGAGCGGAGTCACGAAGACCTGTGCCACCAGGTACTGCCGGGCGATGAACATTTCCGCGCCGAACTGGCACGCCGCGATCACCAGGACCATGGCCCAGGGCGCCGGGTTGAGCAACAGGATGCCGGCCAGCAGCACCAGCCCGATCACCGTTCCTGCGATCCTTTGGATGCCGCGGCTCACGCGGTGGCGCGTCGAGTGGCCCACCAGCGGAACCACGGCCGCAACCATCGCCCAGTAGGTGTGCCCGAACCCGAGCCGCTCCCCCACCAGCGTCGCGATGGTCCCCGCAAGGCCCGCAGCAATCAGGTAACCGCCGCCTTCCAGCCAGATCGCCCGCCGCTCGGCCTCGGTGTGACGGATGGGAGGCGGACGTTTCCACGGTGTCCGGTGGCTCTTGACGACGCGGGACGACATGCCAATCAGGAGGCAAAAAACAGTGGTCAGAAGCGATACCAGCATCGCTTCCCACAGAGGCGGTTGGGCGGCGATGGACGCGATGGCAGCAAACGCAAAGATGTGAAAGAGCGAACCGCCCGGACGGAGCCGCCAGGCAGCCACCACAACGGAGCACACGCCGGCCACAATGGTGGTCGCAGCCGTCAGCAACCACGAATATGCGGCACCTTCCAGCCCCGTGCTCTGCGCAAAGCGGGCAATGAGAGTGGCAAGGAGAATGATGAAAAGCATGAAGCCGCCGGCGCGCAACTGGCTGCGGAAGCGGATGCTGTGGGGCTCGTTGCGGCCATAAATTCCTGTGAAGGCTCCGAACGAGGCAAACACTGCCAGGTCCAGGCGTCCGATCAGCGTCAGCGTGATCAGCGGAACAAACACACCTACGGCGCAGCGGAGGGCGGGATGGTGGTCCTTGTTTCCAGGACCCATCGTGAAAATTTCCGCTACAGCCTTCAAGGGGGCGGCTCGCCTTTCGTCGCAAGGATCAAAACGTACGACGACGGCGCTGGCGTCCGTCTCAAGGTTACGCCCCGGCCGCTGGGCTACTCCGGGATTGTGGACAGATAGTGCCCCTCATCACGCGTGATAAGGGGCATTATCTGTCCAAGGGCTCCGGGGTGCTGCGTTAGAACCGCGAGGGGGTTCCCGGCACTGTGGTGACCACCAACGGGTTGCTGGCTATGTCGGTCAGTCCGGAGGCCGGGGTGTAGGTCGGCGTCGGGAGTGGAAGTGTCGCAGGAACTGTCTTGGTACCTGCGGTTCCCTCACCCAGCGTGATGGTGAGTGTTCGCGCCCCCGCTGCCGGATTCCACTGGAGGATTGATCCTGCGGCGTTGTTTCCGGCGAACGTCAGGACTGTGGAGGTGTAGTCGCCGCCAAGGGCCACGCTACCGATCCTCAGCGTCTGGCAACCTGCACCCGTCACCGTGAGGACGCTGCCGGAACTGATGTTCACCACCACCTGGCTGCTTCCGTTGCCGGATTGCGTCTGGGTGCCGGTGCTGCTGCTGTTCCAGGCACTGCAGATGGTGTTGGCGTTCAAAGGCTCCGAGAAGGTCAGCGTTACCTTGTCGCCCTTATCCACGACTCCTGCGAGGCCGCCGTTGGTCAACTGGACGCCGGTCACCGTCGGCGATGAGACATCCTTGTTGGACGAGGCCGTTCCCGCGGCGCCGGTGTTGCCTGCCGCATCCGTAGCCCGGGCCGAGTAGTTGATGGTTCCGTCAGTGAAGACCCTGACATCAACCGGAGTTGCGGTCCAACTGCCCGAACTGTTGGTGATGATCGTCTGGGTGATCGGAGCAGAGCCAGTGCCACTGACGGTCAGGACAACCGATGAATTGGCTTCGGCCGTGCCACTGACAGGCACATTGGCGGCGTTGCCCTGATGAATCATCTGAAGTGCCGTGACGAGGGGTGCCAGAGGTGCAGTTGTGTCCGTGACGGGGGTCGTGGCCGTGCTTCGCACACTTTCAGTCCCCTGCCACAGCGAAAGCGTGGGAGTCACCGTGTAATACCAGGTTCCGGCGGGGACACTGGACTCAACGCAGCTCAGCCCTACGACCGAAGTCCCGCAGGTTCCGGTGGCAGCGACCTTAGTGCCACCGGTCGCGGAACCATAGCGGGCGATACTGTAGCCGGTCACGGGCCGTCCTGCCGCCGTCGTGCTTGCAGTCCAGGTGACCGTCACGCTGGTTCCGGATACGGCTGTGGTGGGCTTGGCGCCCTGTGCTACGGCGTCGGCCTTGGCTGCCCCGAATCCGCTGCTGACCGAACCCCAGAAAGCGCTGGCAGCCGGCCCTCCCCAGGAAACCAGGAATATTCCGAGGACAATCACGACGATCCTGTTCCAGCGCCCGAGGGTGGCGGGCGAAGACGCCACCCTGCCTTTGGTCTGACGAAGCCGGCTCACTTCCGTACCTCCAGAATGACGGGAACATCGAATGCAGCGCCTTGGCAGGCGGACACCGACGCCGCACTCATGCTGGCCGCATTGCCAAGCGTGAGCTGGATGGAGGTGTTCGGCTGGATGGTTACTGCCGGCGCCAAGGGTGTCGGCGGAGGCGTGAAGGTCACTCCCGTCGTGGTGCAGCCGGGGTGGGCCGCATCAGCTGTCACAGGGCCGTTGGCCGCGAAACCGTAGATGGTCACGGGGTGGGCATTGGGGTTGGTGGCGCGGAGGATGACATCAGCAGTCCCACCGGGGACCAAACTGGTCTGCAGGGTATCGCCCGGGACGAGTGCGTCCACCGTGACGGCCTGCATGGTGCCATTCGTTGCTGAGCCGCTGCCGGTTCCGGTGGTAACCCAGTAGGCATAGGCGGAACCCGCACCACCGAGGATGCAGAGGGCCACGGTGGCAGCCGCAGTTCGCGCCAGGCGTCCCTTGCCGGGAATACGGGGAATTCGGACTGTCGTCTTCATGTCAGTTCGCCTGTCCCGTGCCGGAGTATGCGAGCTGGAGGGTCGCGCCTTTGCAACCGTCCTGGAGCTTGGATGTGTCGAGCATGGCAATTTGTGGTCGCTTGGATTCCGGCACGCCCAGCTCCGACAGTGTGCGGGTGCCGGGTGCAACCGTCAGCGGATACGTTCCCGAATATTGGGTGATCTTGTAGTCCGCCGTGGTGCAGGCCAGATTGGCAGCGACTGCCGCGGGGGTTCGAACCACCCGGCTGATAGCCACGGTCAGGTTGGTCACCGCGATGCTCTTGTTGTTGGAGTTGGAGATCTGGAGATTCATCGGCCGGGTGATTCCCGGCGCAAGCAATCCGTCCACCGAGCCCGAAACGTCAAACGTCCTCTTGACCTCCAGGATTTGGAGTTGCGCCGGCGCGGAAGCCTGCACTGAACCGCTGCTGCCCTTCACCGTGAAATCCGCCTTACCGGCGGGTGTCGAGGGGGCCGTCTGCACTGTCATGGTCACTTGCGCCGTGCTTCCGGAGGTGAGGACCACCGACGACGGTTGCCACGCCGCTACCGCTCCGGTGGGCAACCCGCTGGTGGCGAATGTGACGGTTCCCGTGAAGCCTCCCGTGGACGTGGCCGACACGGTATACGTGGTGGACTGCCCCTGGTCCAGTGTCCGGCTTGAGGGAGACAGCGTGACCACAATCCCTTTGGAAACCTTGGCTGGGGCACCTTGGGATGCGCCCTGCCCGCTGCTTGCCGCGAGGGCCGCCACAGGGACGAGGGCTACCACCAGCGCCAGTATCAGCGCACGGAGTGGCACTCGTGCTTTGCGGAACGGCGTCGTTCGCTGTGGCCGGTGGTCCATGGAAGCTCTTTTCGGACGTGTTCGGTACTGCGGGCAGAAAGACGGAGGCCGGGGACCACCACTCGCGAGGTGGTCCCCGGCGGTCAGGGGCTACAGGCTGGTGACGTTGACCGTGACGACTGCACCCTTGCAGGCATCTTGGTTGACCGTGGTGCTGTCGTTGAACTTCAGCACGCCGCTGCCCACGGACGTCCCTGTGCTGTTGGCTGCGACCGGGCTGTTGCTGGTGGCGGCAGTGACCTCAAACCAGGCTGGAAGACATCCGGCGACGTCGGTGGTGACGTTGGCGCTGAGGGCGCCGACGACGGTGCTCGACGACGTGGAGTTGTCGGCGGTGTACGCCACATCGACTTGGTTACCCGGTGCCAGTCCGCCGTTGAACGTAGCGTGCAGCGTGACGGTTCCGCCGCCGGCCGAGTTGGTCGCAGTGCCGTTGCCCGAACCGGTGGTGGTCCAGTAGGCGTACGCGGCTCCGCCACCTACTGCTACCAATGCCACGCCTGCGACGGCTGCGGTTACCCGGCTCTTCTTGGAAAGCTTGCGCATGATAAGACTCCTTGGTTGATCTACGTCCCGGGGAGCCGCGTCGCAACCCCCAGCATCCGGCCGTTGTTGTCGGATGAAGCGATGTCCCAATGGTTCAACCAAGCGCGGGCCCGTGGCTACGTTTCCGGGTACGCCTCTTTTCCTTCGAACAGCGGGCGAAAAATACCCACCTTCGCGATGCCATTACTCAGTTTTTGAACCCGCGCTACTTGGTCCCCCGGCCGAGACCTCAGTCATGGCGGGGCTGTGGGTACTCGCCTTCCCCGGGCATGTCCAAGGAGTGGGCACCGCTGAATTTCGCCGCAATCGTCCTGACCTTGGCTTCGGTGCGCGAACATTGTGCCCGTCTTGAGCAAAAACTGCGCTGGTGTTCGATACTCACCGCTTCATTACTTAAGGCCCGACGGCGGCCGGCCGCTCCCGGGGAGGCAACCGACGGAGATTTCAACGCGGGTGGGCGGCGAGGATGGTGGAGGCTTCCTGGCGGGTGGTGCCCGAGTCCTGGATACCCTCGGCAATGTGGGCGAGGTGGGCGGGGATGTCCCGGCCCTTCTTCCGCATCGCGGTGGCCCAGAGGCGCCCGGCCCGGTACGAGGACCGCACCAACGGACCCGACATCACACCAAGGAACCCGATCTCCTCGGCCTCGTGCTGGAGATCCACGAACTCCTGCGGCTTGACCCACCGGTCCACCGGCAAGTGCCGCTCGGACGGGCGCAGGTACTGGGTGATCGTGATCAAATCACACCCGGCCGCGTGCAAGTCACGCAGGGCCTCGGAGATTTCCTCCCGGGTCTCGCCCATGCCCAGGATCAGGTTGGACTTGGTCACCATGCCCAAATCACGGCCCTGCGTGATGACATCAAGGGACCGCTCGTACCGGAACGCCGGACGGATCCGCTTGAAAATCCTCGGCACGGTCTCGACGTTGTGCGCGAACACCTCGGGCTTGGAATCACAGATCGCCGCGATGTGCTCCGGCTTGCCGGAGAAATCCGGGATCAGCAACTCCACCCCGGTGCCCGGGTTCAGTTCGTGGATCTTCCGGACCGTTTCGGCGTACAACCACACACCCTCATCGGCCAGGTCATCACGGGCCACACCGGTGACGGTGGCGTAGCGCAACTGCATCGCCTGCACCGATCGGGCCACCTTGGTGGGTTCGAACATGTCCACAGGGGACGGCTTGCCGGTATCGATCTGGCAGAAATCACACCGCCGGGTGCACTCGGACCCGCCGATCAGGAACGTCGCTTCCTTGTCTTCCCAGCACTCAAAAATGTTCGGGCAGCCGGCCTCTTCACACACAGTGTGCAGGCCTTCCTTCTTCACCAGGTTCTTGAGCTGGACGAACTCAGGACCCATCTGGACCTTAGCCTTGATCCACTCGGGCTTGCGTTCAACCGGGACCGCCGAGTTACGCTGCTCAACACGCAGCAACTTACGGCCTTCAGGTGCCAGTGTCATGAGTTTCTTCCCTTGTTGGTTGTTCAGCATTCGACGACGTTGACGGCGAGGCCGCCCATCGCGGTTTCCTTGTACTTATGGGACATGTCCTTGCCCGTTTCCCGCATGGTCACGATCACCTCATCCAGGGACACCCGGTGCGTCCCATCACCCCACAACGCCATCTTCGCGGCGTTGATAGCCTTCGCCGCCGCGATCGCGTTCCGCTCAATACACGGAATCTGCACCAACCCACCGATCGGATCACACGTCAGCCCCAGGTTGTGTTCCATCGCGATCTCCGCGGCGTTCTCCACCTGACCCGGCGTACCACCCATCACCTCAGCCAACCCGGCAGCAGCCATCGACGACGCCGACCCCACCTCACCCTGGCAGCCCACCTCAGCCCCCGAAATGGAGGCCTGTTCCTTGTACAACACACCCACAGCACCGGCAGTGAGCAGGAACTTCACCACCACATCATCCCGATCCTCCTGGGAGGCCTGATCCATGCCCGGGGCATAATTCAACGCGTAATACAGCACCGCCGGAATGATCCCCGCAGCACCATTGGTCGGCGCCGTGACCACCCGGCCACCCGAGGCGTTCTCCTCATTGACGGCCAGGGCGATCAGGTTCACCCACTCCTGCCAATACTTCGGATCGTTCCGGTCCTTGTCCTCCTTCAGCAGCCGCTCCAACCAGTCAGGAGCACGACGCCGGACCCTCAACCCACCGGGCAACACACCCTCACGCTTCAAACTCGTTTCAACACAGGCTTCCATCACATGCCAGATATGCAGCAAACCCTCCCGGATCTCCTCCTCCGACCGGGACGCCCGCTCATTGATGAACATGATGTCGCTGATCCCCAAACCCTTGGACGCACACCGGCCCAACAACTCCGCCGCCGTCCGGAACGGCAACGGCAACTCCTTCTTCGACTCCTCCAACTCCTGCTGTGCAGCGTTCTCCTCACCCTCACGGACAATGAACCCGCCACCGACCGAAAAGAACGTCGCCTCCCGCAAGGTGTTTCCCTCAGCGTCGGCCACGGCGAACTTCATCCCGTTCGTATGCCGCGGCAACACCGTCAACGGATGCAACACCATATCCTCCACCGCATAGTCGAGGAGCTTCCCGCCGGCCAGGTTGAGCTTCCCCGTCTCAGCAATGGAAGCCAACCGCTCCTCCACCTCGTCAGGAAGGATCTCCTCGGGGTCGTATCCTTCCAGCCCCAGCAGGACAGCAGTGAAGGTGCCGTGCCCCTTACCGGTGGCGGCCAACGATCCGTACAGATCAACCCGCAAACCGGCAATGGATTCAAGGTCACCGGATTCACGTAGCTCACGGGCAAACACCGCCCCGGCACGCATCGGCCCCACAGTATGAGAGCTCGACGGCCCAATGCCTACAGAGAACAGATCGAAGACCCCAACGGCCATGGCTATTTCCTCACTAGTAAAACGACATTGAACCCGCCCCGCCCCCAACAAACGGAACGGACCCCAAACCCCCCTTCGCCGATTCGGGGCTTCGCTGCACAACATGCCGCGCGAACGGCACGTCCCGCAGCAACCCCCTGAATCGGACAAAACACCAACGAGCCAAAAACCCCGGTTAGGCGAGGTTCGCGACTCCCGGGTACAGCGGGTGCGCCTTCGCAAGAACATCAACACGGTGACGCAGCCCGGAAAGGTCCGCGTCGGCGTCGGCGATTAATGCCTCGGCGATGATGTCGGCCACCTCGCGGAAGGCTGCTTCACCGAAGCCGCGCGTCGCCAACGCCGGAGTGCCGATGCGCAGTCCGGAGGTGACCATGGGCGGGCGGGGGTCGAACGGGACGGCATTGCGGTTGACGGTGATGTCGATCGTGGCAAGGCGGTCTTCGGCTTGCTGGCCGTCGAGTTCGCAATTGCGGAGGTCGACGAGGACCAGGTGCACGTCCGTTCCTCCGGAGACGACGCTGATGCCCTTGGCGGCGACGTCGGGCTGGACCAGTCGCTCGGCAAGGATGCGGGCACCCGCGAGGACACGTTCCTGACGCTCACGGAACTCCTCCGAGGCGGCGATCTTGAACGCGACGGCCTTGCCGGCGATCACGTGCTCCAGCGGTCCGCCCTGCTGGCCCGGGAACACGGCCGAGTTGATCTTCTTGGCGATGTCGGCGTCGTTGGAGAGGATGATGCCGCCACGCGGACCGGCGAGGGTCTTGTGCGTGGTGGACGTGGTGACGTGCGCATGTGGGACGGGCGAGGGGTGCAGCCCCGCAGCCACCAGGCCGGCGAAGTGGGCCATGTCCACCATCAGGTAGGCGCCCACGGAGTCGGCGATCCGGCGGAACTCAGCGAAGTCCAACTGCCGCGCATAAGCGGACCAGCCGGCAACGATCAGCGCAGGTTTGTGCTCCTGTGCCAGGCGCTCAACCTCGGCCATATCCACCGTGTGGGTGTCCTCGCGGACGCCGTAGGGAACCACGTTGTAGAGCTTGCCGGAGAAGTTGATGCGCATGCCGTGCGTGAGGTGCCCACCGTGAGCCAGGTTCAGGCCCATGATGGTGTCGCCGGGCTTGATGAGGGCGTGCATCACGGAGGCGTTGGCCTGCGCACCGGAGTGTGGCTGGACGTTCGCGTACTCGGCCCCGAAAAGGGACTTGATGCGGTCGATCGCGAGCTGTTCGATCACGTCAACATGCTCGCAGCCGCCGTAGTAGCGCTTGCCCGGGTAACCTTCGGCGTACTTGTTGGTCAGGACCGAGCCTTGGGCCTGCATGACAGCAACGGCCGTGTGGTTCTCCGAGGCGATCATTTCCAGGCCGTCGCGCTGGCGACCCAGTTCGTCGTCGATCTTCGCAGCAATCTCAGGATCCAGCTCTGACAGCTGGGCGTCCAGCGACGCCGACACCACTTGCTGGTACTCAGTTACAGATACCGGGTTCACAGTTCTCCACCGTTCGTTGCAGCGTATTCTTCGGCCGACATGAGCGGCCCTTCTTCTGTGGCAGCCACCTTGAACAGCCAGCCCGCGCCATAAGGATCGTTGTTGATGAGGGCGGGATCAGTGACAACGGCGTCGTTGATCTCGGTCACCTCCCCCGTCACGGGCGAGTACAGGTCCGATACCGACTTGGTGGATTCAACCTCGCCACAGGTCTCCCCTGCGGTCACTGTGGAACCAACCTCCGGGAGGTCCACGTACACAATGTCGCCCAGGGCGTCAGCGGCCACCGCGGAAATCCCGATCCCCACGGGCCCTTCACCGTCAGCGGCAACCCACTCGTGCTCAGCCGAGTACTTCAATTCAGCAACTACCTTGCTCATAAGATTCCTTCTCTCACTAACTGAAAACTTTTCAAGATCACCCGCTGTAGGGGCTACTTCCGACGTTTGTAGAACGGGAGCGCGACTACTTCGAAGGGCTCAGCCTTCCCGCGCAGGTCCACCTCGACCGTCGTGCCCGGCTCTGAATGCTCGACGTCGACATACGCCATCGCTACTGGGTAACCGAGCGTGGGGCTCGGTTGGCCGGAGGTGACTTCGCCGATGAGCGAGCCGTCTTTGAGGACCGAGTAGTGTCCGCGGGCGGCGCGGCGGCCGGTACCTTTGAGACCGACCAGCTTCTGGCCGATGGTGGATCCGACCCCGGCTGCCTTGATCGACGTCAGTGCTTCCCGACCAACGAAGTCGCTTTCCTTGGCTAAGGAAACGACCGGGCCGAGGCCTGCGGCGTAGGCATTGACGTGGATGGAGAGCTCGTTGCCGTAGAGCGGCATTCCGGCCTCCAAACGCAGTGAGTCGCGGGCTGCGAGGCCTGCCGGGATGAGGCCGTGGCCTTCGCCGGCTTCGAGCAATGCTTCCCAGAGGCCCGGGGCGTCGAGGTTCGGGACGTAGATTTCGAAGCCGTCTTCGCCGGTGTAGCCGGTGCGGGCCAGCAGCAGGTACTGGGTGCCGCCGTCGAACGTCAGCCCAACCTCAACCGCAGCGTAGTACTTCAGATCGGTGACCAGCGCGTGCTGATCGGTGGGAACCAGGGTCAGCAGGATGGCTTCGGCGTTCGGGCCCTGCACCGCGATCAGTGACGTCTCGGCAGAAACGTCCTCTACGACGACGTCGAAACCGGCCGCGCGCTTCAGCAGCGCCGCGGCGACCACTTTGGCGTTGCCCGCATTGGGGACCACCAGGTACTTGTCCACGCCGTCCTCAGGAGAGGGTCGGCGGTAGGTAATGAGGTCGTCGATGATGCCGCCGTCGGTGTTGCAGATCAGCGAGTACTTCGCTTTGCCCACGGCGATCGCGGACAGCTTGCCTACCAGCGCGTAATCCAGGAAGGCCGCAGCGTCCTGGCCGGACACCCAGACTTCACCCATGTGGGAGAGGTCGAACAAGCCCGCGGACTTGCGGACTGCGTGGTGTTCGGCGAGTTCGGACTCGTACTTCAGGGGCATCTGCCAGCCGCCGAAGTCCGTGAAGGATGCACCGGCCTTTTTGTGCTGCTCGTAGAGAGCGGTGTAGTTCTCAGACATGTCAGGAGTCCTTAGTTTTCGAAGTCTTCGAGCGGAGGGCAGGAGCACACAAGATTCCGGTCACCGGCGGCGCCGTCGATCCTGCCTACCGGCGGGAAGTACTTGTCCTGCTTCAGGTGGTGGACCGGGAAGGCGGCCTGCTCGCGCGGGTAATCCCGGTCCCAGCCGGAATTCACGACGGCGGCAGCCGTGTGCGGCGCGTTGCGCAGCGGCGAGTTCTCAACGGTGAAATCACCGCTGGCCACCTGCTCAATCTCGGCGCGGATGGTGATCATCGCTTCGATGAAGCGGTCAATCTCCACGAGGTCCTCGGACTCCGTCGGCTCCACCATCAACGTGCCGGCAACCGGGAACGCCAGGGTGGGGGCGTGGAAGCCGAAGTCGATCAGCCGCTTGGCCACGTCTTCGGCCGTGACACCCGTGCGGGAGGTCAGTTCGCGGAGGTCAAGGATGCACTCGTGCGCCACGAGCCCGCCCTCACCCGTGTAAAGGATGGGGAAGTCCTCATCCAGGCGGGAAGCAACATAGTTGGCTGCAAGCAGGGCCGACTTGGTAGCTTCCGTCAGCCCCTGCCCACCCATGAGCTTCACATACGCCCAGGAAATCGGCAGTACACCGGCAGAGCCGTAACGTGAGGCGGAAATCGCGACACCATGACCAGGCTCGTGCGCAGCCTTGTTCGCGTCGCCCGGCATGAACGGAGCCAAGTGGGCTTTCGCAGCAACAGGGCCAACACCCGGTCCGCCACCGCCGTGCGGGATGCAGAAGGTCTTGTGCAGGTTCAGGTGGGACACGTCGCCGCCGAATTTGCCCGGCTGTGCCAAGCCAACCAGCGCGTTCAGGTTGGCACCGTCAACGTAGACCTGGCCGCCGGCTGCGTGGATCGCGTCGCACACCTCCCGCACGTCGGCGTCGTACACACCGTGCGTGGACGGGTAGGTGATCATGATGCAGGACAGGACGTCCTTGTTGGCTTCAATCTTGGCGGTCAGGTCCGCGTGATCGATGGTGCCGTCAGCAGCCGTGGCCACCACGACTACCTTCATGCCCGCCAGTACAGCAGACGCTGCATTGGTGCCATGGGCCGACGCCGGGATCAGGCAGACAGTGCGCTGTTCGTCACCGCGGGACAAGTGGTAGCCGCGGATCGCCAGCAGACCTGCGAGCTCACCCTGGGAACCGGCGTTCGGCTGGATGGAGACCTGGTCGTAGCCCGTGATCTCCGTGAGGTCAGCTTCCAGGTCCTCAATCAGTTCCCGCCAACCAGCAGTCTGGTGGTCCGGAGCGAACGGGTGGATGGAGGCGAACTCCGGCCAGGAAATCGCCTCCATCTCAGCGGTGGCGTTTAGCTTCATGGTGCACGAGCCCAGCGGGATCATGGTGCGGTCCAGAGCAAGGTCCCGGTCGGACAGCTTGCGGATATAGCGCAACAGCTGCGTCTCGGAACGGTGCGTGTTGAACACCGGATGCTGCAGGAAGTCGGACGTTCGGACCACGTCAGAGGGCAGCTCAAACCCGGCCGCGTCCCCTACGGGTCCGGCGCCAAAGGCGACGGCTACCGCGGAGAGGACGTCCGGCGTCGTGGTTTCATCAACGGAGACACCAACGGTGTCGGCGTCGATGAACCGCAGGTTGATGCCGCGGGCTTCCGCGGCGGCGATGACCTTGTCGGCCTTGCCCGGGACCCGGACGGTGATGGTGTCGAAGAAGGCCTCGGAGACGAGTTCGCGGCCGGCCTTCTGCAGGGCGGTGGCAAGCGTACGTGCGTGGCCGTGGACGGTCTCGGCGATCGCCTTCAGGCCCTCGGGGCCATGGTAGACGGCGTACATCGAGGCGACAATGGCGAGCAATGCCTGGGCCGTGCAGATGTTGGACGTGGCCTTTTCGCGGCGGATGTGCTGCTCGCGGGTCTGGAGGGCCAAGCGGTACGCGGGGACGCCGGCGTTGTCCTTGGAAACACCAACGATGCGGCCGGGAAGTGTACGTTCCATGCCTTCGCGAACGGCCATGTAGGCAGCGTGCGGGCCGCCGAAGAACAGCGGGACACCGAAGCGCTGCGCAGTTCCGACGGCGATATCGGCACCCTGCTCGCCCGGGGGCGTGATGAGGGTAAGCGCCAGCAAATCAGCGGCCACGGTGACCAGGGCACCGCGTTCCTTGGCGTCGGCGATGACGCCGGAGTGGTTGAAGATGCGGCCGGAAACGCCGGGCTGCTGCAGGACGATGCCGTTGATGTCGCCATCGGGAAGACCGGCAGACAGGTCAGCAATCTCCACCTCGAAGCCCAGGGCCTCAGCACGGCCCTTGACGATCGCGATGGTCTGCGGGAGGAGGTCGGCGTCCAGGACGGTCTTGCCGTCCTTGGCCGTCTTGGACTTGTTGGCCCGACGCATCAGCAATACGGCCTCGGCAACGGCGGTGGCTTCATCCAGCAGCGAGGCGTTGGCTACGGGAAGTCCGGTGAGGTCCTGCACCATGGTCTGGAAGTTGAGCAGCGCTTCAAGGCGGCCCTGCGAAATTTCCGGCTGGTACGGCGTGTAGGCCGTGTACCAAGCGGGAGCTTCCAGAATGTTGCGGCGGATCACCGGGGGCGTCACGGTGTCGTAGTAGCCCTGGCCGATCATCTGGACAGCGGTTTTGTTCTTGGAAGCCAGTTTGCGCAACTCGGCGAGGACCTGGACTTCAGTGAGGGCGTCCTGCAACTTCAGGGCGGTGTCCTGCCGGATGGAATCGGGGACCGCGACGTCTACCAGGCCGTCGACAGAGTCGTAGCCGATGGCCTTGAGCATGGTGTCAACGTCGGCTTGGCGGCGGGCGCCGATGTGCCGGTCCGCGAAGGCGGTGGGGGTTGATTGAACAGTCAAGAGGAACTCCATGATTCAGGCGCCCAATGAGCGCCACGATGATGTGGGGTTCCTCCCCGCTCTGTATTGGACCTGAGAGATTCCGCAGGAATGGTTGCCTGCTTGCACCGTCGGTGAGCCCGGTTGCCCGGACTGCTTTCCAGAGTTGCCTAACCGCGGCGGTACATGGGCCTGAGAGATTCCTGGGGAGGATTTGCTCCTACGGCGCCTGACTGGATGTACCGGCAGGACTCTCCCGCCGCAGATCAAAAGCGTTGCGCCACCATGAGTGACACGCTTCACACCATAGCGGGTTGTTTTGAAAAAGTGCAAGCAAGGTGTGGTTACTGATGCATCGAGTTCGACCCCCGCGGAATGTTCCTCAACGACCACACCAGGTCCCTGCTCGCCTGACAGGGAGTCATGGGTGTGCCGGGATGTGGGAGAAAGCAACGCTCTCTCACATCCCGAGCCCTTCCCACCAACGCTCTCTCACATCCCCGCTTACACCGGCTGGAAACCCCGGAGTGGTATTTTGATCTCTGCTGGAGGCAGACACTGCACCTATTCGGAGGATCATCCATGTTCAAGGGTTTCAAGGACTTCATACTTCGCGGCAACGTGATCGAGTTGGCCATTGCCGTAGTCATCGGCAGTGCGTTCACAGCCCTCGTTGCGGCCTTCACCACCAACATTATTAACCCCGTGATCGCCGCCGCAGGCGGAGTGAACGCTGATGGTCTCGGCTTCAGGATCTGGCAGGACAACCCCGCCACCTTCATCAACATCGGTGCCGTGCTGACGGCTCTCGTGACCTTTGTGATCACCGCTGCCGTGGTCTACTTCATCTTTGTGGCACCCATGAACAAGATCAATTCCCTGGTCAAGGACCGCCTCTCCACCGAGGAGCCCGAGGAAGAGCCGCTTCCGGCAGATACTGCCCTTCTGGCCGAAATCCGCGACCTCCTGAAGGACGCTGCTGCCGCCCGCAGCACTGCCCGGACCTCTGGCCTTGGGTCGGACCTGGACTCCGAACTCGATTCCGACCGAACCCGCTAGGATCGCCGGCTCCCTGCGGGCATCAGTTCCCAGTTGCTTCACCGAACCCGGTGTTCTCTCCGCGAGGGCGCCGGGTTCTTGCACGTTCACCGGCCCGTCCACAGAACGTGACGCGCTGGCAACCGGCGCGAAACGGGGGGAGGGCAGCATGGGAACATGAAGCCCAACCCGAGCACTTCCGTCACCGCGGATCTTCTGTGTGATGTCTGCGGACAATTGCCTGAACCTCACAAGGCCCGGCTCACCCTCGCCAACATCGCGGTGATGCTTCCTATCGAACTGTTGGTTCATGCGGCCGTGGTGGGAACCACCCTCCCCTACGTGGCCAAGGTGCTGCTGCTTGCAGTGACCGCCACCGTTTTGGTGATCTGGGTGGCCGAACCTTCAGCTGCCAAGGTCCTCCGGGGCTGGCTGCACGCGCCGGCCCTCCGCCAACGGCACAGACTACATCTGGCACCGGCCTTGTGGCGGGCCCGGACAGTGCTGCTGGACCAGCCGGGTTCACTGCAGACGGTCACACAGTCCTTGTCCAAGTTGGGCACGAACATCCTCAGCCTTCACGTCCACCCGGTGATGAGAGCCGGGTCCCTCGCCCCGGGACACATCGGAACTGTCATGGACGAGTTTGTTCTCTCCGCCCCGGGGGACGTCACCGAGCAGGAACTGTTGAAAGCCCTGGCCGACGGCGGCGGGTGTGGGTCCCTTGTTTGGCCCACCACCGCTTTGGCCATGGCAGATGGCCAGACCAAAGCACTGACCCTGGCGACCCGGATTGCCGGAAACCCGAAGGAACTTCCGCACGCAGTGGCCGAGCTGCTTTCCGCCAAAGTCGTCCCGAGCGATCCGGAGCATCCGGCGCCCGAGACGAGCGCCGGCGTCGGGCCTTCACCGGACGTCCTCAAGATCCCCACGGCCTGGAATGGCCCGCTGGTCTTTTCCCGACCCGGCGAACCCTTCACGCCGGCCGAGTCCGCGCGGGCGCATAGGCTGGCTGAGCTCGCGGAGATCCTGGCGCACAGCCCGGCGGCCCCGGAGAGAGCGCGCTGCTGAACCCCACAGCGTTCAGTCCTGGTCGATCTTCTCGAGGAGCTTCCCCAGGGCATCCCGGATGTCGTCGTAGTCGTACTGGCCGGCCCTACTCTCGGCGGCGATCACACCACAGCGGTGGATCTTCGTGAAATCACCGATGGGGAACTTGTAGTGGCCCTTTTGGTCATCCGGGTGGTCGTCGTCCACCCCGAGGAACCACTTGGAGTATTCGGCGTGCCCGTGCTTGTCCAGGAAGGCATTTTCGTCCTTGGTGGAGGGCGCGTGCTCACTCCAGTCGTCTCGGGTGTCCTTGACCACCTTGCCGTCCGTGACCAGGCGCTTCGCATGGTCAAAGGCCTTTTTGTTGAGTTTCACTGTCATGGCGCACCTCGCTGGGGTTGGTGGCTTGGGCTGAATCCGGAAGCTCGTGCAGCCCAGCATAGGACGCCGGCGGACGGGTGGAAAGGCCGTTGGGTCGGAGGGCCGGAATGGCAGCCCCGGCGCTCAGGCTCAGCTACCGCGCCCAGCCATAGCGGTCAGTCCACCAGCCGGATCCTGAGACCGGTTCCCCGCTCTTTCTCCACCAACCTCCGCTCTATGGGCCCGCTTTGGGCAAGCCAGAGGACTTTGCCGTCATAGGTGACGGACTCCACGCAGCCTTGGTCCACTACCTCGTTGTACCGCCAGACCTCCACCGTCTGGCCCACGAGGACCCGCCAACTGGTCACGGCCCTGCCTTCGATGTGGCTGAAAGGCGTCCCGGTCGACGATTTTTTGTTGCTGTCCTTCACGTCAATGACTCCTAGCGGTGCTTGACAAACTGTCTGTAAAGACTTGTGCCGCCACGGGCCAGTACATGACGCGGTTCGCGGGTTTTTCCTAGAGTCCCTTCACCGCGCCCAGGACCTTGGTCAGTGAATCCTTGGCATCTCCGAACAACAAGGTGGTTTGGGGTTCGTAGAGGAGTTCGTTTTCGATACCGGCAAATCCCGGACGCATGGAACGTTTGAGGAATACCACCTGCCGGGCGTCGGCAACTTCAAGGATGGGCATTCCGTAGATCGGTGAGCCGGAGGTGGTCTTCGCGGCAGGGTTGACGACGTCGTTGGCGCCCACCACCAAAGCAACATCGGCGGTCTTGAATTCGGAGTTGATATCGCCCATTTCCTTCAACGATTCGTAGGGCACGTTGGCCTCAGCCAGCAGCACGTTCATGTGTCCGGGCATACGTCCTGCCACGGGATGGATGGCGAAATCCACGTCGATTCCGCGGGCTTCCAACGCCAGGGCGAGCTCGGCCGCGGTGTGCTGTCCTTGTGCGACCGCAAGCCCGTATCCCGGCACAATGATGACCCGCTGGGCATAGCCGAGCAGCACTGCAACGTCCTCTGCGCTGGAGGACCGCACTGGCCGCTCGCTCACAGCGGTGGATCCTGCCGTCGAGCCACCTTTGAAGGCGCCGAACATGATGCCGGCGACACTCCGGCCCATCGCCGCCGCCATGGCCCGGGTCAGGATGATGCCCGAGGCTCCCACCAACGTTCCGGCGACCAGCAAAAGAACATTGCCCAGCACCAGCCCCGATGCCGCGACAGCCAAGCCGGTGAAGGCATTCAGGAGCGAGATGACGATCGGAACATCCGCGCCACCCACCGGAAGAACCAAGAGGATGCCGGTAATAAGACCCAGGACCAACAGCACCAGCGCCAGCGCGAGCGAGCCGTTCAGGATCACCACTACACCGGCGCCCACCGCAGCCAGTAGAACCACTGCCATCAGTGCGGGCAGGCCCGGGAATGTGACGGGGCGGGTGGTCATGAGCCCTTGGAGCTTGGCGAACGTGACACCGGAACCGGCGAAGGACACCGCACCGACCAGCAGCGTAAAGACGATGGCCAGGCGAACCCAGGGATCGTCTGAGTGGGAGAGTTCCAGCATGGCAACAAGCGCAGCAGCACCACCACCAACACCGTTGAAGAGGGCCACGAGCTGTGGCATTTGCGTCATCTGCACGCGGCGGGCCACCGGCGCCGCCACACCTGAACCCACCGCAATGGCACCGAGGATCCAGGGAACGTTGTCCAACTTCACGGAGACAAAAACCGTGACCACGGCCAACAGGGCGCCCAAGGCACCGATCAGGTTGCCGCGACGGGCCGTTTTCGGTGAGTTCAGCCCCTTCAGCGCGAGGATGAAGCACGCCGCCGCAGCCAGATAGAGGAGCGCCGTCCACGTGGGATTGAGCAGCGTCACTGTTGGCGCTCCTTCGTCACGGCTTCGGCGGAGCCCGGACCAGCCGGCTCAACTTTCGACGGCGGCCGTTGCCTTCCGCGGAACATCTCCAGCATGCGGTCGGTCACCACGAATCCGCCCACCAGGTTGGCCGTGGCAAGGACGACAGCCAACAAGGCTACTGCCAGCACCCACGGGTCAGCAGCCTGTCCGGCAACGATGATGGCTCCCACCAGGATGATGCCGTGGATGGCGTTCGCGCCGGACATGAGCGGCGTGTGCAGGGTGCTGGAAACCTTGGAAACAACCTCGAAGCCCACGAACACGGCCAGCACGGTGATCGTCAGCAGGCTCATGCCATCCATCAGCGCACTCCTTCAGTTCCGGGACGGGTTGTGCCAACGGGTGCTGTTTCGCCTGCGAGCGCCGTGAGTGCCTCCGCGGTGGGTGCGTGCCTGACTTCGCCGAGGTGGGTGAGGCAGGTGCCCGCCACTACTTCGTCGTCGAAGTCCGGGGAGACCGTCCCGTCTTTGGTCATGAGCGCCAGCAGATTGGCCACGTTCTTGGCGTAGAGGCGGGAGGCGTCTGCGGGCATCGCGGAGGCTGGGTCCTTGATTCCCACCAGTGTCACGAGCCCTTGGCCGTCAGCGGTGGGCACGGGGATGTCCTGCCCTGGGATGCTTCCCTCAACATTCCCCCCGGACTCGGCCGCCAGGTCCACTACCACGGAGCCGGGGCGCATACCCTGCACCATCTCGCGGCTCACCAGGAGCGGCGCCCTTCTGCCGGGAACAGCGGCGGTGGTAATCAATACATCGGCTTGGGCAACGTGCGGTGCCAGGAGTGCCCGCTGCAACGCGCCGCGGTCTGCGCTGAGTTCGCGGGCGTATCCACCGGATGCCTCGGCGGTTTCCAGGTCCAGTTTGATGAACGTGCCGCCCATGGACGCTACTTCGTCCGCCGAAGCCGGGCGGATGTCGTTGGCGGAAACCCTGGCCCCGAGCCGCTTGGCTGTGCCGATCGCCTGCAGTCCGGCAACACCTGCACCCAACACCAGCACCTTGGCGGGCGGGATGGTCCCGGCCGCCGTCATGTACAGCGGGAAGAACCGGGGCAAACGCATGGCCGCCTCGAGGACGCAGCGGTAGCCGGCCACCAGGGCCTGCGAAGTGAGCGCATCCATGGATTGGGCGCGGGAAATACGGGGAACCAGCTCGAGGGCAAAGGACGTGATTCCACCTGCGGCGAGCGCCCGCACCGTAGGCAACTCCGAGGACGGCGACCCCAACCCGACGGTGACCGAACCCCGGCGGAGGGCTCCCGCCGTCGACGGTTCCATGGGACGTACGTGGCAATAGACATCAAGCGATCCGAGAACCAACGACTGCACCACAGCGGCGCCCGCCGCCCGGTAGTCCTCGTCGCCATGCCCGGACGCCAGCCCCGCACCGGACTCGATCTCAACCTCCAGCCCCAACCCCACCAGCTGCTTCACCGTTTCCGGCGTTGCGGCCACACGTCGCTCACCGTCGAGCCTCTCGCGCGCTATGCCTGCTTTCACCCGCCACCCCTTTTCCGGAATTCTCCAGAACTCAGTTGGCATGAGTCTATGACCGCAAAGGTCCCGGCGGGAGTAGGGGCTGCGCTATGTGCATAAGTCAATTAGGGTCGGTAAGAGCTGGGGCAACCAGTCACCACACCGTCGACGAGCCGGTTCCGGCCGTGCCGTCGGAAAGGAACGCCGCAATGGACACTTTCAAAATCGGTTACTTCGTCGGAAGCCTGGCGAGCAATTCCATCAACCGGGTCCTCTCCAAGGCGCTCATCAGCGTCGCGCCTTCGGAGCTCGAGTTTCATGAGATCGCCATTAAGGACCTGCCTCTTTACAGCTCGGATTACGACGCCGATTTCCCGCCGGCGGGCCGGGAACTGAAGGATGCCATCGCCGCATCGGACGGCATCCTGTTTATCTCCCCTGAGTACAACCGCTCCATTCCGGGCGCGTTGAAGAACGCCATCGACTGGGGTTCGCGCCCATGGGGCACCAACTCATTCGCCAGGAAGCCCACGGGAATCATCGGCGCATCGCCAGGCGGCATTGGAACGGCGGTGATGCAGTCGTCCATGCGCAGCGTGTTGAGCTTCCTGGACGCGCCGCAGCTGAACGCACCTGAGGCTTACATCCGCTTCGTCGCAGACGCGTACGACGACGACGGGTCAGTTAAGGACGAGGGAACCGCGGCCTTGTTGCGGCATTACATGGAGGAATACAGCGCGTTCGTGCAGCGTGTCCTCGCAGCCAACGCCCCGGGCCACATCGGGGACCAGGAACCGGATTCCGCCAAGCTCACGCGGTAGAGGCCGGTGGGTGCGGGTTACGTCCCCCCGGTGGCTGCACCGGCGAAATCACCCACCACCACGGTTTAGTCAGTATCCTTACGAGTACGAGGATTCACGCCCCTAAACCTTGGAGGTATCGATGTTTCGAAGACTAGCCACCACTACCTTGGCCGTGGCCCTTTTCGCAGGGTCCATGCTCCCTGCAACGGTCGCAGCCAACGCGGCGCCAGCCGTCCAGGGCAGCGCGGTCCAAGGCAGCGCGGTCCAAGGCAATGTAGCCGCCACGACACCGACACCCACAGCGGATTCCACCAACCCCTCCGGCCCCTCGACGCAAACACCAACCAACCCGGCACCATCATCCGGGGCTCCCAGCTCGCCGAATCCGGCAGGTAGTGGGCCCGCCAATCCGGGGACGGGAGAATCGGGCCCCCAAGAGCAGACCCGCACCGACGCCACGCCATGGGTGCTGGCCGGAGTAGCCGCAGTCATCATCATCGCCTTGATTATCTGGACCGCGCGCAATCGGCGCGGGCGGGACAAGGGGATCAGCGACGAGCCGCGCTAGGCGACGGGCTACGCCTTGGGAGCGCCCGCCGCCAACCGGCCGATGATGCTGCTTTCCAGGTGCTCCAGCAGGTGCCGCGGATTGTCATAGACCTCTGCGGCACCTGCGTCACGCAGCTCCGCCTCACTGATTCCGCCGCAGGTCAAAGCAATCACGGGAACACCAATGGCCGCACCGGCCATGACGTCCCAGACTGCGTCGCCAACAAAAACTGCATCCTCCGGGCTGACGCCAAGCTTCTCCAGGCAGGCGATCAGGATGTCCGGCGCGGGCTTGCTCTCCTTGGCGTCGTTGGAGCTGGTCCACGCATCGATGGAGGATCCGGCGTCGAGGATGTGCCTGCTGACCTCGAGGTCCCGCTGTTGTGCTGACGACGCCAAGCCCACTGCCAGCCCTGACTCAGAACACGCTGAGAGGAGGTCGCGGACGGAGTCGAAGGGCCGCAGCGTCGGCCAGAACGTTGAGAACACTGCGCTGTGGGCTGATTTCAGTTCTTCCTGCAGGTCTTCGGTGCAGTCAGGTACGAGGCTCTGGATCAGGCGGTCGCCTCCCATGCCCACCCGCCGATGGATGGCGGACATCTCTATGTCCAAGCCTTCACGCCGGAACGCCTGCCACCACGCCATGGCGTGGAAGTAGCTGGAATCAATCAGCGTGCCGTCCACATCGAAGAGGACCCCGCGCGTCTTTGGTGATGCTGAATCAGATGTCATTGCCAGCCACCTTCGGTTTGGTCTGGATGCCCTGCGCCGCAAGGGCAGGATCGGTGACTGGTTCCTCGAGCAGGAGGACGGCATACCGCTCGGGGGATCCCGTTCGCAACAGGCCCGTCCCGGCCACTTCCCTCATGGCAGCGACTCCCTCAACGGCCTCGTCCAGCGAGGAAAAACGTTTTGAAAGCCCCATCAATTCGTCGCTGCCGTCCAACACCAGAATGCGAAATCCTCCGTCGGGGGTCTCTACCAGTTCCAAATGACCGGCCATACCGACCTCCTTGCCTCAACAACCCACCCCATAGTAAGACTACTTAGTATAGGGCTGATCGACATATTTCGTCACGCGGGAATTAGGCGCCTGCAACTTCTTGTTGGCACGGACATGACAACAATCGGAATCATCGGTGCAGGACACATTGGCAGCCAGGTTGCACGCAAGGCCGTGGAATTGGGCTATGACGTCGTGATCAGCAATTCACGGGGACCCGAAACACTCGGCGAACTCGTTGCGGAACTGGGGCCGCGCGCCCGTGCCGCCACGGCAGCCGAGGCAGCAGCGGCGGGCGATTTCGCCGTCGTGACCGTGCCCCTCAAGAACTATCAGAGCATCCCGGCAGAGCCGCTCGAGGGCAAGATCGTCATCGACACCAATAACTACTACTGGGAACGCGACGGCCGCATCCCCGAGCTGGACAACGGCGAAGCCACCACGTCCGGCCTGCTCCAGAAGCACCTCCCCACGTCCAAAGTGGCCAAGGGCTTCAATCACATCTTCGCCAAGGACATCACCACCGACGGCACCCCGGCCGGTACGCCCAACCGCCGCGCGCTGGCCACCTCAAGCGACTTCCCGGAAGCCGCCGAGCTGGTCACCAAGCTGTACGACGAATTCGGCTTTGACACCGTCAACATCGGCCCGCTGGAGGACAGCTGGCGCGTCGAACGCGACCGCCCCGCGTACGTCATCCGGCAGACCGCCGTCGAGCTCCAGGACAACCTCGCCAAGGCGACCCGTACGGTCTAAACCAACAACGCACGACGGCGGGCAAGCGGCTGGCGCTGGCCCGCCGCCTTGTTCTGGGCTGCTCCCCTGAAAAAGGGGATGGAAACGGTGTCATAAACCGGGTCCGTGGCGCACTTTATGGGTGGCTGCTTCCTCAGGCGCTTGGCGCATCAGGCACCTGGGGAAGCAGTTGCCCCCAGCGCCCCGACCCGAGGAGTCCCATGTCCACCAAGATTTCGAGCTGGCCCGCCGCAACCCCCATGTGGGTGGACCTGGGTGTTGACGACCTTCATGCCGCGAAGACTTTCTATGCAGACCTTTTTGGTTGGGAATTCGTGTCAGGTGGCGTGGAATCCGGCGACTACGTCCTGGCTCATCTGAGGGGCCGCGCCGTGGCCGGAATGGGCCCCAAACAAAATCCCGGCATGCCCACAGCCTGGACCACCTTCCTGGCCTCTGACGATGTTGACCTCACGGCGAAAAAGATCGGCACGGCCGGAGGGCAACTCCTGGCCCCGCCCTTTGATGTCATGGAGTCCGGCCGCATGGCCCTGGCCACCGACAGTGTCGGTGCGGCGTTCGGCGTCTGGCAGGCCGGCACCCACATCGGCGCTGAACGCGTCAATGAGCACGGCTCCCTGTGCTGGAATGAACTTCACACCCGCAACTATTCCGCGGCCCGCTCCTTCTACTCGGAGGTCTTCGACGTCAGCTACCAGGATGTCACCGAAGAGGGCCTGGTCTACTCCACCTTCCGCCGCCCTTCGGACGGCCGGGAAGTGGGCGGGATGCAGCACGACACCGCACTTCCAGAAAACGCGCCCAACCACTGGATGACCTGGTTCGCCAGCGATTACGTGGCGGGGACGGCAACCCGGGCCGTCGAGTTGGGCGCAACCCTGCTGGGCCCCGTGGCGGAAACCACCCTGGGCCGGATGGTGGTGGTCCGGGCGCCGCAGGGTGAAGTGTTCGGCGTCATCGACGCACCGCGGACCAGCGACTAATCAGGCTGCTGCGGGGTCCAGGGCTTCCGCGATGACCTCGTGCGCGTGGGCCGCGGCCAAGGGTGCCGCCAGACGATGAACTGCCTGGAACGTCCTCCGCACCGCCGGACCGTGCCATTCCGGCGGAAGGTAGTCGGTGGGGAGGTTTGGGTCGCGGTACGGGAACTTACGCCACATGGTGAGCATGGGAATGTAATAGCGGAAGGCGTCACGGCGCAGCTCTTCGGTGGAATCAGCCAGAGCCCTCTCGGGATCGTCGCCTACCTTCTCCGTCCATTGCTGCTCCGCACCTTCGTACAGCCCAAGGAACTCGGTGAATTGCTCATCGAGTTCCTTGAGGTCCCACCATTCCGAGATCTTGGGTCTCATGGGACCGTCAAAAACGTAGTCGCTCCGGAACAGGTCCACGAACTCAATGAGCCCCCCGGCGGTAAGCCGCTCCCGGGCTTGCTCCAGCTTGTGGGCCGGCGCGATCCACACCCCGTTGGCCACCGAACCGAACCCCAGGGCCAGCAGCGCGGAACGGAGCTGGTGACGGCGGTTGCGCATGGATTCCGGCACTGAGAAAACAGCAAGGACCCACGTGTCCACCGGGGCGGGCGGTTCCGGTGCGAAGATCCGCCGGTCGCCCTCACGGAACACATCGCTGATGGACTCGGAGATCTTGTACTTGGCGATTCCACCCTCGCGGACACTCTTCAGCACACCCTTGGCCTTGAGCCTGGAGACCGACGACCTTACGCCCGGAGCGTCATAACCGAGCGAACCCAGCATGGAGATCAGCGCAGAAACCGGCAAAGCATCGCCCGCGTTCCGGCCATAGAGGCCGAAGATCGTAACGAGCAACTGCTGGTGGCGCACCGGGGGTGCCGGGACGGCGAACATCGAAGGATCCTCATTTCCGCGCCCCCAATCAGGCGCCAGTCCAGTTCATCATAGGTGCGGTGATGGTCCCCGCCGATGTTCCGGTTCAGCCCAGCGAAAGAAGAAGGAAGAGGATTGCGAGTACCAGCGCCACAGGAGTCATGACGAAACGCTCGGGCTTGCTGCGTGAGATCGCATTCATGACGACGCCCAAGGTGAAGTAGCCGGTGAGGACCCACATGAAAACCCCGGTAAAGGATTGGTTGACCAGCACCGGCACGAGGCCGGCCTGCGCCAAAGCCGTATAGCCGAAGAGGGCGTACAGCAGGATGGAGATGATGCTTCCGATCCTCAGTTTCTGCGGCAGGACGTCATGCTGTCCGCCCCAAGCGAATCGTCCAATAGGCGCGCCAGCAACCAAAGCCACTTGGAAAACGGCCAAACAACCAAGGATTATGCACGCGAGAACCGCGTAGAGCTGCTCCACCGGCTAAGCGTAACCGCCCGGCGCCGCACCGTCCGCGAACCTGACATGAACGCGGAACGAAAAATCCATTGCGACTGGCCGCATCTTTGTAAGCATGCTTACTATAGATGGACGCTGTTCGAGGCCCCACGCCTCACAAGGTTCTTTCCGTATCAACGACAGGAAGCACATCATGGCAGGAAATCTCGTAGCCCGTTCCCTTCACGACCTCACCGCCGCGGCATGGTTCGGCGGCTCGCTGATGGGGGCCATCGGACTGAATGGTGCCGCAGCAGAAGCCAAGGATCCCACCGAGCGCACCCGCCTCTCAAGCAAAGGCTGGGGTAAATGGGCTCCCGTTCAGACAGCAGCGTTCGCCGGACACCTGGCCTCGGATCTGGCCATCGCCTGGGAGAACAAAGGCCGGATCGCCAAGCAGGACAACGTGGCCGCAAACACTGTCTACAAGACTGTGGTGACTTTGGCGGGAGCTGCCGTCACCTTGTACGCAGGTGTTGTGGGCAAGAAGGTGGATGAGCTCTCGGGCGAGGGCGCTGAGGGTGCCACCGAACCCCGCGCCGGCGCGTCTGACGAGTTGAAGGCCGCCCAGACGCAGCTGAAGGCGCTCCAGTGGGCCATTCCTGCATTCGCTGCCTGGGTGATCATCCTTGGTGCCAAGCACGGCGAGATGCAGCGGCCCAAGAACATTCTGAAGGGCCTGCGCTAGCCACCCGCCCCGCGCACCCCAGCCCGCGAAAACCCCCAGCCCCTCGCTGGGACGGCAGTAGGTGACAGTCCCAGAATCCGGCATTGTCACCTACTTCCATCCCGGCGGGGCTATTCGGTAATTCGCCCGGCACGTTCCGCCTTGACGGCGCGGACCAGATGTTCCGGCCAAGGCTGCGCCGACGTCGCGCCTTGGGGGACATACGCGGTGGTGACCGTCCCGTACGCGGCGACATCACCGGCGTCGGACGTTACCTCGAAAGCCAGCGTCAGCGAGGTTCGGCCAAGCGCACTGACCTTCACGGTGGCGGTGATGCGCTGGCCGAACCACAGTTTGGCCTTGTAATTAACCACCTGCTGGACGCGGGGAGCGCTGGGGAAATAGTCCGGCAACTCCAGCGAACGGAAGAGCTCGGCCTCCGCAGCCTCAACCCAGCGCAGGATGGCCGAGTTGTGCTGGTGTCCGGAGGCATCGGTGTCCACCCATTCCACCGTCCGCTCGACGCACGCCTCCGGAAACCTGTCCATGCTGGCTCCTAGCGGGCGCTGACGGTGGCGTCGTCGGGATCAACGTCGACGACGCCGACGGGCACCTCAGGCTGTGGTTTGGGAATCATCGCCACAGCACCGGCTGCCAGTACTGCGATGCCGGCGAAGATCGCAAAGTTGGCCTCGAAAGGCAACTTGGAGCCTGCGATCCAGCCGCCGATCAACGGCCCGGAGATGGCACCCAGACGGGCGAAGCTCAGGGCCCAGCCCGTTGCCGTGCCACGGACCTTGGCCGGGTAGTAGTCGGCGATGTACCCGGTGAGCACCAGTGACGTGGAGATGGAACCGACACCGGCGAAGGCGACGAACAGCAGGTTGACCACCATGGTGTTCGGGAAGACGAGCAGCATGATGCCCAAGCCGCCCAGAATGTAGAACACCACCAGGATGAGCTTCTTGCCGTACTTGTCTGCGGCACGGCCCAGGAGCAGGCCACCGATCGCGGAAGCAAGGCTGAAGACCAAGAGGAAGGTCAAGGAAGATCCGAGGTCATAACCGGCCTTCTTCATGATGCTTGGCAGCCAGGTGTTCAGGCCATAGACGAGGACCAGGCCGCAGAAGAGCGAGATCCAGAAGAACACCGTGGAGCGCAGGTACTTTCGCGAGAACATGGTGGTGATGGTTTTCCACCAAGGATCCGCCTGTACACCTGCTTTGGGAGCCACGGCAACAACAGGCGTGTAGTTGGAGATGTTCAGCTTGGTGGCCAGTGCCTTGGCCTCCGTCTTGCGGCCCTTGGATTCCAGGAATTCCAAGGACTCGGGGAGGAACTTCCAGATGATCGGAATCAGCACCACTGGTGCAGCGCCGATGGCGACGACGGCACGCCAGCCACCCATGGGGAGGACGAACAGGGCGGCCAGCGCAGCTGCGACGATGCCCAGTGAGTAGCCGGAGTACATGAGGCCGTAGTTGTAGGAGCGTTTGTTAGGCGCCGAGTATTCAATGGTGAGGGCCGCTGCCACCGGGATGACACCGCCCATGCCCAAACCACCGATGAGCCGGAACAGTCCGAAGAGCTCCGGTGTCGGAGCCCAAGCAGCACCGGCCTGGGTGAGCGTGAAGATGGCCATGGAGGCCAGGAGCATCTTCTTGCGTCCCACGAGGTCGCTGAGCGTACCGATGAAAAGGGCACCAATAAGCATGCCAATCAAGGCATATGAGCCCAGGCCGCCCAAGGCCAGCGGGCTGAGGTTCCATTCCTTGTACTCGGCAAGTGCCGGAAGGATAGCTCCGAGGACGCCGACGTCGTAGCCCTCGGCGAGGATCGCGAGCCAGCAGCAGAACAACACCAGGCCGGTGGTCTTCTTGGGCACGTTCCAGTTGTTGACGGGTGCGGTGGCCATGGCTACTTCACCAAGACCGATGCGGCGGCGGACTCGGGGGTCCAGCGGAGGTGGGTATTGGCCTCTTCGATGTCCGCTTCCTTCAGCAAGGACAGACGCGGACGAACGGCGTCAGTGCGGGAGCTGGGTGGTTTCCGGCGACCGGCACGGAACTGCGGGATCCAGTCAGCGCCGGGCCCTTGGTACTCCTGCTCGGCGGCGGCGTGGAGGGTCCACTGGGGATCGTAAAGGTGCGTGCGGCCCAACGCGATAAGGTCCGCGCGGCCTGCGAGGAGGATTGAGTTCACGTCGTCGTAGGTGGAGATGGCGCCGACGGCGATTACCGCCACGCCTGCCGGTACGGCCACTTCCTGACGGATGCGGTCCGCGAACGGTGTCTGGTAGCTGCGGCCGAAGGTGGGCTTCTCTTCTTTGGCGACCTGACCGGTGGAGACGTCCAAGCCGGCAGCGCCGTGTGCCACGAAGGCGCGGGCGATTGCCACGGAATCGTCGGAAGTGTTGCCACCCTCGATCCAGTCAGTCGCGGAGATGCGCACCGTCACCGGCTTACCGGCGGGCCACGCCGCGCGAACGGCGTCGAACACTTCCAGCGGGAACCGCAGCCGGTTCTCCAGGCTGCCGCCATATTCGTCGGTCCGCTTGTTGGACACCGGCGAAAGGAAGGAGGACAGCAGGTAGCCGTGGGCAGCGTGGATTTCGAGGAGGTCGAAGCCTGCCTCGTCGGCGCGGACCGTGGAAGCGACGAACTCCGCCTTGATGGCGTCCATGCCGGCGCGATCCAACTCCACGGGAGTCTGGTTCTCCGTGCTGTACGGCAGGGCTGAGGGCCCGACGGTGGTCCAGTTTCCGGACTCGAGCGGCTGGTCGATGCCTTCCCACATGAGCTTGGTGGAACCCTTGCGGCCTGAATGACCCAACTGGGCACCGATCTTGGCGGTGGAACGGCTGTGGACGAAGTCCACGATTTCCTTCCAGCTGTCACGCTGTTCGTCCGTGTACAAGCCGCTGCAGCCGGGGGTGATCCGGCCTGCTGCGGAGACGCAGACCATTTCGGTCATGACCAGGCCGGCACCGCCCAGAGCTTTGGAGCCGAGGTGGACCTTGTGGAAGTCGCCCGGGATGCCGTCCGTGGCTGAGTACATGTCCATGGGGGAGACCACAATGCGGTTCTTCAGCTCCAGCCCGCCCACACGGAACGGCTGGAACATAGCCGGAGCCACCTCTGTGAGTCCCTGGGATTCTGCGAAGTCGCGGTCCACGGCGTCAGCGAACTCCGCGTCACGCAGGCGCAGGTTTTCCTGCGTGATGCGGCGGCTGCGGGTCAGCAGGTTGAAGGCGAACTGGGTGGGGTCCTGGTCCTTGTACTGCCCGATGCGCTCGAACCATTCAAGGGATGCCTGCGCGGCACGCTGGGTGGATGCGACCACAGGCCGCCTTTCGGCTTCGTATGCCGCCAGTGCGGATTCAACATCCGGGTGCTCATGCAGGCAAGCGGCCAGCGCCAACGAGTCCTCCATGGCCAGCTTGGTGCCGGACCCGATGGAGAAGTGGGCAGTGTGGGCCGCGTCGCCCAGCAGCACTACGTTGTTGTGGCGCCAGTTCTCGTTGCGGACCGTGGTGAAGTTGATCCACTTGGAGTTATTGGTCAGGACCTCGTAGCCGTTGAGTTCCTCGGCAAAGATCTCGCGGATCTTGGCGATGGCCTTCTCATCCGAGACACCGGGAGGGAAGACCTCGTTGGCGGTCTCGTCGAAGCCCGCGGCGTGCCACACGTCCTGGTGCATTTCCACAATGAACGTGGAGCCCTCATCCGAGTAGGGGTAACCGTGGATCTGCATGACGCCCCACTCGGTTTCCTTCACGAAGAACTTGAAGGCCTCGAATACCTGGTCCGTACCAAGCCACATGAACTTGTTGGTCCGCATGTCCAGGTTTGGCTTGAACGAGTCAGCGTACTTGGCGCGAATCTGCGAGTTGATGCCGTCCGCGGCAAGAACAAGGTCATAGTTGGCTTCGAGTTCCTCAACAGCAGGAGCCAAGGTGCTGAAGCGCACGTCCACGTTCAGTTCGATGCAGCGGCGCTGCAGCAGTTCCAGCAATTCCTTGCGGCTCATGGCAGCGAAGCCCTGTCCGCCCACGGTGATCATCTGGTCACGGAAGTGGATGTCGATATCGGACCAGCGGGCGAAACGGCGGCTCATGTACTCGGCCACCACGGGATCGGCGTTGCCGATGCCGCCCAGGGTCTCATCGGAAAAGACGACGCCGAAGCCAAAGGTGTCGCTGGCAGCGTTGCGTTCCCAGAGAGTGATGTTGTGGGACGGATCCAGCTGCTTCATCAGTGCTGCGAAGTAGAGACCGCCGGGGCCGCCTCCGACAATTGCGATTTTCATGGTGTTGCTCCTTCTCAGGCCTGGCTCTGGCCGGCAGGGGTAAGTTGTTCGGTCTGGCTCGCGTTCGTGGTGGCATCCTCAGCGAGGACCTTGTCGCGGAGCTTGAAATGCTGGAGCTTGCCGCTGGGATTGCGCGGAAGTTCGGTGACGAAGCGGACGTCCCGTGGGTACTTGTACGGGGCGATGGTTTGCTTTACGAAGTCCTGGATTTCCTTGCGCTTCGCGGCGTCGCCGGTGACGCCTTCACGCAGGACAATGAACGCGCAGACGATGCTCCCGCGCTCCTCGTCCGGAACTCCGATCACGGCGTTTTCCACGACGTCAGGGTGTTGGTCGATGGCCGCCTCAACCTCTGGAGCGCCGATGTTGTAACCGGAGGAGACGATCATGTTGTCCGAGCGGGCCTGGTAGGTGAAGTAGCCGTCAGCGTCCATGGAGAACGTGTCCCCCGTGACGTTCCACCCGCGGACCACGTAATTCGCTTGGCGGGCGTCGTCCAGGTATCGGCAGCCGGTAGGGCCAATCACGGCGAGGCGGCCAATGGTGTCCGGGCCGAGTTCGTTGCCGTCGTCGTCCAGGATGGTGGCCCGGTATCCCGGCACAGCGCGGCCCGTGGTTCCCGGACGGATGTCGTCGCCGGCAGCGGATATGAACACGTGCAGCATTTCCGTGGCACCGATCCCGTTGACCAACCGCAGCCCGGTGGCCTGGTGCACGGCCTCCCACGTTTCTTTTGAAAGGTGCTCTCCGGCGGAAACGGCGATGCGCAGGCCACGGAGGAGGTCGCCGCGCTGCTCCTTCAGGATGGCGCGGTACGCAGTGGGGGCGGTGAACAGGATGGTGGCCCCGGCTTGCGAGGCGTGCTCCGCCAGTTCCACAGGTCCTGCCTTTTCGGTCAAGAGCGACGACGCCCCAAACCGGAGGGGGAAGACCACCAAACCGCCCAGCCCAAAGGTGAAGGCCAAGGGTGGCGAACCGGCGAAGACGTCCTCCGCGGTGGGCTGCAGGATGTAGCGGGCAAAGGTATCTGCGTTGGCCAGGATGTCCCGGTGGAAGTGCATGGTCACCTTGGGCACCCCGGTGGTGCCCGACGTCGGACCCAGCAAGGCAACGTCGTCGGAGGCTGTGTCCACTGCTGTGAACTTGCCGCTCTTATGCTCGCAGCGGGAGGCGAGGTCGCCGTCGTCGTCGAATCCGTTACCGGCGCCGTACGTCAGGACGGTGAGGTCGTCCCCGGCAGCAATGGCGAGCTCATCCACAAACCGGTGGTCCGAAATGGCGACCGTCGGCTTTGTGAGTTGGATGAGCGTGGCCACCTCGGTGGAGCGCAGCATGGGCATGGTGGTGACCACTACGCCGCCGGCCTTCAGAACGCCCAGCCATGCAGCAACGATCCACGGATTGTTGGGGCCGCGCAGGAGCACGCGGTTTCCGGGAACAACACCGAGGTCCTCGGTGAGGACCTGGGCCACCTGGTTGGATCGCTTCTGGAGCTGACCGTAGGTCCAGACCGAGCCGTCGGGGGTCCACAGGGCCGGGCGGTCCGCGCCGAACTGGTCGACAGCGTCGTCGATCAGCACAGCGGCAGCGTTGAGCCGTTCCGGGTAGTGGAGTTCGGGGAGGGTGAATTCAAGCGCAGGCCAGGTATCGGCGGGCGGCAGGTGGTCGCGGGTGAACGTGTCCACGTGGGCCGATGGCAACATGCTCATGGCCGTTCCTTTCAGTGGTGCGTCGTTGAAGCTGATGGTTGGGGAGGTAGAAAACTCTTTAGGCGCCGGCGCGGATCATGCCCTCCTGGGCCACGGTGGCGAGGAGCCTTCCTTGCAGGTCGAAGAAGCGGCCCATGGCAAGGCCCCGGTTGCTCTGGCCGGAGATGGCCTCCTGGGCATATAGGACCCATTCGTCCGCACGCCCGTCCCGGTGGAACCACATGGAGTGGTCAAGGCTGGCGGTGGCGAGCCCGGGGCTGGACCAGTTCAGTCCGTTGACCCGGAGCAGCGGCTCCAAAATCGTGTAATCGCAGACGTAGGCGAGGGCCGCGCGGTGGAGGTCGGCGTCGTCGGGCAGGGCGTCAAAGGCTTTGACCCAAATGGCTTGCTGAGGCACCGCACCGCCTTCTAGCTCGATGTATACCGGGCCGGGAATATGCCGCATATCGAAGCTCCGACCCGTGGACCAATAGTCTGCGGCCGCTCCCTCGGTCCCGTCCAGCGCTTTCGCTGCCGTCCGCAGCGATTCAGGCTCGACGGCGGCAGGCGCCTCAGGCTGGAAGTCCGGCCCGTCCTCGGGAACCTGGAAGGAACCCATCGCGGCATACACGGGCTTGCCGTTCTGGAAGCCGCGAACGGTGCGGGTGGAGTACCCGCGGCCGTCCCTCAGGCGCTCCACTTCGTACCGGACACTGGAACCGATATCCACCGGACGCATGAAGTAGCTGTGCATCGAATGCAGAGTTCTGTCAGCATCAACGGACCGCATCATTGCGGCCGCTGCCTGTGCCACCATGTCTCCACCGTAGGCTTTTGGCCACGGCACGTACTGGGTGGTTGCTTCATACGCTTCATCGAATACTTCGGCCGTTGCCGGCGTGAGCTCGATGGCCTTCAGGAAGGTCTCCGACGTTAGGGTTCCAGTGATCATGGCTTAGGCCCGGCGGTAGTCGGCGAGGGTTTCGTCGGCAACGTCTTCGAGGTTGACCACGAGGTTCTCCGGCGTACGCGCGGTGAGCCAGACCAGTTCTTCCGTGACGGACATGTTGGCTTCTACGTGGGGCATGAAGGGCGGCACGAACACCCAGTCGCCGGCCTTCATGTCGATGAACTCCGAGTAGTCCTCGCCGAAGTAGATGCGGCCGTGGCCCCGGAGCACGTAACCGCCGGTTTCGGCCTCACCGTGGTGGTGCGGCAGTGAGCGGTATCCGGGGGTGTTGGATACCTGGCCGAACCAGATCTTGGTTGCCGGAGTGTGCTGGATGCTCACACCGGAGACGCGGATGCAGTCACCGGACTGGGCGGTATTGGTGTCTTCGGCGCCGGCGCGGGTGACAACGGGGACAACCTTGCCGTCAGCCTGGGCATAGATGGAGTTGTCGCCTTCGAGGCGGTATTCGGTGGTGGTCTGGCTCATGGGTTTGTCTCCTTTGGTGTGGTGTGACGTTTCTTAGGCGGGGACTGCGACAGGCGCGTGGATCCGGAACGTGTTTTCCAGCCGGCCGATCCCGTCGATCTCGGTGGCGAGGACGTCTCCGTCCTTGAGGAAGCGGGGCGGGGTCATCCCCATACCCACTCCCCCGGGCGTGCCCGTGAGGACAAGGTCGCCAGGACGCAGGATGGTGAACTGCGAAATGTAGGACAAGAGCTGCGCCGGGCCGAACACCAAGGTGCTGGTGTTTCCGTGCTGGACGAGCTCTCCGTTGACGTACCCACGGACGTTGAAGCCCTCGACGTCATGGGGGCCGGATTCATCCGCAGTGACCATGACCGGCCCTACCGGAGTGGTGCCGTCCCAGGCTTTACCTTGGAACCACTGCAGCGTCCGGCTCTGCCAGTCGCGCATGGAGACATCGTTGGCCACGGTGTACCCGGCGATGGCCTCACGGGCCCGGTCTTCATCGGCGCGGAACAGTTCAGAACCCACGACGACGGCGAGCTCGGCTTCCCAGTCGACGCGGCCGCTGCCGTGGACTTCCACAGCGTCGTTTGCGCCCACCAGGGTGTCCGCGTACTTGGCGAACAGCGTGGGGTACTCCGGAAGGTCGCGGCCCATTTCCTGGATGTGGTCCCCATAGTTCAGGCCGCAGCAGATGACCTTGCCGGCCCGGGGAAGAAGTGGGGCGAGGTCCGCGTCAGCTGCTGCTATCACGGTCTGGTCCGTGGATGCTGCGGACTCTTCCACCACAGCACGCCACTCCGGCTGGGCCAGGAGCGCCCCGACGTCTGTGGCGGGCAGCGCGAGGTAAGAGTCGGCGCCCGTGGCGAGTGCCGCCGTCGTACCTCCGTTGGCCGTGCGCAAGGTGGCGAGTTTCATTGCAGGTTCCCTTCGAGTTTTACGATGTGTCGACTTTTTTACGATCGTCACATATGCTCAACGTAGCACGGCGGAAATGATCTGCACAGAGGCTTTCCAAAAGTTTTTGCAGTTGCCACAACGAGGAGGAACAGCATGAGCCACCAGACGATCAACCCGGAATCGCTGCCCAAGCCATCAGGCTTCGCGCACGGCATTCTTGCCGGCAACACAGTTTTCCTGGGTGGACAGACGGCCCTGGACAAGAACATGAACATTGTTCCCGGCGGCATCGTGGAGCAGTTCACGCAGGCCTTCTCCAACGTGATCACCACGCTGCGTGAAGCCGGTGGAGAACCCGAGGATTTGGTCAACGTGACCATTTACCTCACGGACGTGGACGACTACATGGCCAACGGCCGCGAAATCGGACGCATCTGGCGGGAGATGGCGGGATCGAAGTATCCGGCAATGGCTGGCATCGGTGTCACACGGCTGTGGCAGAAGGAGGCCCTGATCGAAATCCAGGGCATCGCGGTCATTCCCGAGCGCTGAGCCTCTGGCCGTACCGGGCGCCTGTGGTGAACCATGTCCCTATGGGAACTGTCACCGAATACTTGGAGAGCGTCGCTGCGGGCAATCGCGTCATTCTTGAACGGATTGTGGGGATCGCCCGCGAGCTCGCACCGGAGGCCGAGGAAGGCGTCAGCTACGGGATGCCCGCGCTGCTGGTTGATGGCAAGGGCTTCCTGAGCGTGCAGGAAACCAAAAAGCACCTGGCACTGTATCCGTTCAGTGGGCAGATCCTGCCCGAGATGTCGGAAGAGCTGGGCGGCTACTCATGGTCGCCGGGGACGCTGCGGTTTTCGGCGGACAACCCCGTCCCGGACTCGCTGGTGCGGCGGATCCTGGAGACGCGGCTGGCTTCGATCCGGAAGTAGGTCGTGACGGCCTAGTGCTTCGCCGAGACGTCCTGCGAGATGGCGTTGGCCGTGGCCACCACTTCCTGCCGCACTGCATCGAGGTACTTCTCCGGATCCGGCTGGGCTGCTACCGCCTGGGCCTGAAGGGACACGTTGATCGCAGCCACATTATCGCCGTTGTTGTGGTTCCACACCGGCGCGGCGATGGACATCAGCCCGATCTCCAGCTCCTGGTCCAGCAGGCACCAGCCTTGCGTACGGACGCGTTCGACGGCGGCCCTCAGGTCGGGGACGCTGGCGACGGTTCGCGGCGTGAGCGGGGTGAGTTCCGCCGTCGTGAGGTAAGCCTCCAGCTTGGCCTGCGGCAGGCCGGCGAGCAAGACACGGCCCATGGAGGTGGCGTAAGCGGGGAAGCGGGTGCCGACCGTGATGCCGACATTCATAATCCTGCGGGTGGCGACACGGGCCACGTAGAAGATGTCCGGTCCGTCCAGGACCGCGGCGGACGTGGACTCCCCCAGTTTCAGGCTCAGCTGCTCCAGGTGCGGCTGGGCCAACTGCGGCAGGGACAGCGCCGACAGGTAGGAGTAGCCAAGCTGCAGCACCTTGGCCGTGAGGGCGAAGGTCTTGCCGTCGGTGCGGACGTAGCCGAGCTCCACCAGGGTGTGCAGGAACCTCCGGGCCGTGGCGCGCGTCAGGTCAGTACGGGCGGCGACTTCGCTGAGGGTCATCACCGGGTTGTTCGCATCGAACGCCCGGATCACTGCGAGACCCCGGGCCAACGACTGGACGTACTGGTCGCTGGCCTGCGGGGTAACTGCGGAGTCGGTCATGGTTACCAATCCTAGGGTGCGTTGCGGGCCCCGCAACGAGAGGGCCGAACTTGCGGGGCCTACTCTGCAGGGTTAGCACCCCGGAGACCCTGCGCAGCGGGCCTCGCAACGAGGAGCCCGAATTTGCGGGGCCTGCTCTGCCTTTGTTAGGCCGACTTTTTCAACGGCAGCGGTACGAGCTCCTGGATTTCTTCGAAAGTGCAGCCGAACGTCTCGCGGACGGTGACGCCGTCGGGGCCTGTCAGGAACACAGCTTTGTCTGTGTACACGCGGGTCACGCAGCCGACGCCGGTCAGCGGGTAGGTGCACTGCTCCACGAGCTTGGACACGCCCTCGCGCGTCAACAAAGTCATCATCACGAAGACGTCCTTGGCTCCTGTTGCCAGGTCCATTGCGCCGCCGACGGCCGGGATGGCGTCCGGGGCGCCGGTGTGCCAGTTGGCGAGATCGCCGGTGGCGGAGACCTGGAAGGCGCCGAGGACGCAGATGTCCAGGTGCCCGCCACGCATGATCGCGAACGAGTCTGCGTGGTGGAAGTACGAGGCACCGGGCAGCTCGGTGACGGGGATCTTGCCGGCGTTGATTAAGTCACCATCGACGTCACCGCCCTCAGCTGCCGGGCCCATGCCGAGCATCCCGTTCTCCGTGTGGAGGGTGATGTTTTGTTCCTCGGTGAGGTAGTTGGACACGAGCGTGGGCTGGCCGATGCCCAGGTTCACGAAGGAACCCGGGGCGATGTCGCGGGCCACCAGCTGGGCGAGTTCGTCGCGGCCCAGCGGCTTCTCGGACGTCTGGATGCTTGTCTGGGTGCTCATGCTCAGGCCACCTTTTCTTTTGTTCCGGCAGAATCGACGCGGACCACACTGTTGACGTAAATGCCCGGGGTCACTACGTTTTCCGGATCCAGGGAACCGGTGGGCACGATCTCCGAGACCTGCACAATCGTGTGCTTGGCCGCGGCAGCCATGATGGGCCCGAAGTTCCGGGCGGTCTTGCGGTACACGAGGTTGCCCTTGCCGTCGGCCTTGAGTGCCTTGATGAGGGCAACGTCGGCGTGGATCGGTGTCTCGAACACCTGCCACTTTCCGTCCAGCAACCGGGTTTCCTTGCCCTCTGCCAGGGTGGTGCCGTAGCCGGTGGGCGTGAAGAACCCGCCGATTCCGGCGCCGGCTGCGCGGATGCGTTCGGCCAGGTTGCCCTGTGGGACCAGTTCCAGCTCGATCTCGCCGGCGTGGAACTTGGCGTCGAAGTGCCAGGAATCGGGCTGCCGAGGGAAGGAGCAGATCATCTTGCGGACCCGGCCTTCCTTGATCAGCAACGCGAGGCCTTGGTCGCCCTGGCCGGCGTTGTTGTTGACCACGGTCAGGTCCTTGGCACCGCAATCCATCAGGGCGTCTATGAGTTCGAACGGCTGCCCGGCGTTGCCGAAGCCGCCGATCATCACTGTGGATCCGTCCTTGATGCCGGCGACTGCCTCGCCAACAGTGTCAATGAAATTCAACATGACCAGCCCTTTCTATGCCGACGCGCCGGCAGTGACGTTTTCGAGCACCACGGCCAGTCCTTGGCCCACGCCGATGCAGATCGCTGCAACGCCCCAGCGCTGCCCGGAAGCCTGCAAGGAACGGGCCAGCGTGCCAAGGATGCGGGTACCGGAGGCACCCAGCGGGTGGCCCATCGCGATCGCACCGCCATGGCGGTTCACGATTGCGGGGTCGATCCCCCACGCGTCAACGCACGCCAGCGACTGCGCGGCGAACGCCTCGTTAAGTTCGACGGCGCCCACCCGGTCCCAGCCGATGCCCGCCTTAGCGAGGGCCTTGTTCGCCGCTTCAACCGGGGCGTACCCGAAGAACTGGGGATCATTGCCATGCGCACCACGGCCGGCAATGCGGGCGAGGGGCTCCAGGCCCAGCATCCCAGCAGCCGCTTCCGAACCGATCCACGCAGCCGACGCACCATCAGACAACGGCGAGGCATTCCCGGCGGTGACCGTACCGCCGTCGGGCCCCGACGACTCAGGCCGGAACACGGTCTTCAGCCCAGCCAGCTTCTCCGCCGATGATCCGGCACGGATGCCCTCATCACGGACCAGATCAGTGCCCGGAACCTGCGACACCAAAGAATCGTAGAAGCCTTCGTTCCACGCAGCGTCGGCCAGATTGTGCGAATCAGCCGCAAAAGCATCCTGCCGCTCCCGGGTGATCCCGTACTTCTCGCGCAGCCGCTCTGTGGCCTCGCCCAGTGAGATGGTCCAGTCCTTGTTCATCGCCGGGTTCACCAAACGCCAACCCAGCGTGGTGGAAGCCAGGGTCATGTCCCCCGCCGGGTACGGCTTGGAGGTCTTCGGCAGCACCCACGGCGCGCGGGACATGGACTCGGCCCCGCCAACGAGCATGAGTTCGGCATCGCCTGCGTTGATCTGGCGGGAAGCAATGATCGCCGCATCCAAGGAGGAACCGCAGAGACGGTTCACCGTCGTGCCCGGAATCGACACGGGCAGACCGGCAAGCAGGGTAGCCATGCGGGCCACGTTGCGGTTCTCCTCGCCTGCACCGTTGGCGTTGCCGAACACCACCTCGTCGATCCGCTCAACATCCAGCCCCGGCGCCCGGCGAACAGACTCACGGACCACATGGGCGGCAAGGTCATCGGGACGGACAGCGGCAAGGCCGGAGCCGAACTTGCCAAAGGGCGTGCGCACGGCGTCGTACACAAAAGCCTGGTTCATGGGTTTCTCTTTCGTTCTTCCCACCTGGGTGGGGGACTTAGTTGGGTTCGTTGGCGTCCAGGTCAGCGAATACTTTCTGGGCCGTCTTGAAGGCCGAATTGGCCGACGGAACACTGCAATAAATGGCGGTCTGCAGCAGGATTTCCTTGATCTCGTCCCTGCTGAGGCCGTTGTTGAGGGCCGCCCGGACGTGCATGGCGAGCTCCTCCCAGTGACCGTGGGCCACCAGTGCTGTGAGGGTGACCGCGGATCGCATTTGCCGGCTGAGGCCGGGTCGCGTCCAGATGCCACCCCAGGCGATCCTGGTGATCATGTCCTGGTAGTCCTCGGTAAAGGAATCCTTGGTGGCGTTGGCCCGGTCCACGTGCGCATCGCCCAGCACTTCCCGGCGGACCACCATGCCGGCGTCGTAAATGTCCTGGGCGGTAGCGTCGGGCTGTACGGCGCCGTTGTGGTCGGAAGTAGTCACAGTCCGTTCTCCTTCATGAAGGTGCGCATCAATTCCGCCACGGCGGCGGGCGCCTCGGCGGGGGCGAGGTGGGCGACGCCGTCGAGCGCTACAGCCCGGGCGGTACCGCCGCCTGCGGTAATACCGGCGGCAACAGCTTCGGCGAACGACGGCGGAGCAACAGAATCTTCGACGCCGGCGATCGCCAGCGTGGGGACGGTGATGCTGCCGAGCTGCTCGCGGACGTCGAACGAGGCCAGGGCTTCGCAGCAGAACGAGTAGCCGAAGCGGTCGGCGTCGCGCAGGGCGTGCAGGAGGCGACTGCTGATGTCCGGCTGGCGGTCCATGAATCCGGGCGCAAACCAACGCTCCGCGGAGCCTTGGATCATCACAGGCGTGCCCAGTTTGCGGACGGTCTCCGCGCGTTCCAGCCAGCCTTCCGGGGTGCCGAGCTTGGCACCGGTGCACTGGACAGACAGGCTGCGGAGGCGGTCGCCGTGCTTGATCCCAAGCTGCAGGCCGGTGGCCCCGCCCAAGGAGACACCGGCGTAATGGAACGTTCCGCCCGGCGAAACAGAGTCGACAAGATCGACGACGGCGTCCGCCAGTTCCGCAACTTCGAAACCTTCGGTGGTGGTCGGCGAGATGCCGTGGCCGGGGAGGTCCCAGCCGATGACGTCGTACTCGTCGCCCAGGAGGGCAGCGGTTTCCGTCCACAGCACAGTGGAGGTGCCCAGCGACGGGCCCACCACCAGGAGCGGCTTCGCTCCCAGTTCGCGCTGCGGGGAGAGCAGCACGGCCTTGACAGTTGGCTTAGCCACGAGTGGCTCCCTTCGATGAGGCTTCGATCCCTTTACTGGGCGCTGCAAAGTGCGGGTACGCGGCGAGGATACGGCGGCTGATCTCACGCGCTTCGCCAAGGTAGCTCGCCGGATCCAGCAGCGCCTCAAGTCCGGCGTCCGAGAGTTGGTCCGCCGGAACGGTTTCGCGCAGCAGTTTGGTGTAAATGCGGGTCTGTTCGGCGGCGGGCGCCTTCAAGGTTTCGTCGACGACGGCCTGCAGCTTCTGCTTTCCTTCCTCACCCAGGAGCGGTGCGACGGCGGCCACCACCCCTTCGCTGAGGAGCAGCGGTCCCGAGATGTCGAGGTTCCGGCGCATTGCGTCGGGGAAGACCCGGAGGCCGTCTGCGAGTTCGCGGAGGTGTCCCGCAGCGCCCATGGCCAGGGCGAGCAACTGGCGCAGGGCCGGCCATTCACTATGCCAGGCGCCGTCCGGCCGCTCGTCGTTGAAAGTTGCAGCCGCGAGATGGAGTTGCGATGCCAGGCCGGGAGCCTGCAACGCCGCACTGCGGATCAGCACCGACAAGACAGGGTTCTGCTTCTGCGGCATGGCCGAGGAAACTCCGCGTCCGGCCGCCAACGGTTCGCCAAGTTCGCCGACTTCCGGGCGGCTCAGGAACAGCAGGTCGGCAGCAATCTTGCCGAAAGAATCGATCAGTGCAGCGAGCCCGTCGCCGAGGGCAGTGATCGCGAGGCGGTTGGTGTGCCACGGGGCGGGGGCGGGTGCGAGGCCCAGTGCGGCGGCCAGTGCATCGGCCAGTGTGAACGGCGTCGCGGCCGATCCGGCAGTCAGCTTGGTACCCGAGGCCAGCGTTCCACCAGCCCCACCAAACTGCACCGGCAACTCCAGGGATTCCAACCGCTCAGCAGCAGCGGCCACGCCCTGGAACCACTGGGCGGCCTTGAGCCCGAAGGTGTACGGAAGCGCATGCTGCGTCAGGCTCCTGCCCACGCACAGCGTGTCCGCATATTGCTCCGCCAAGGTAGCCAGCGCCGTCGTCGTGCCCTTGGCCTCTGCCAGCAACGCCGTAACGGTGCGGCTGGCGAGCAGCATGAGCGCGGAGTCGAGGACGTCCTGGCTGGTCAGCGAGGTGTGGACAGCGGAATTCGCGCCAACGCCGGCGGTATCCAACTCCCGGACCCGGGCCCGCAGATCACCGAGCAAGGGGATGACCGGGTTTCCGCCACCCTGGGCGCGTTCCGCTACCGAAAGAACGTCGTAAGAACCGGCATCGGCGGCTTCGGCCACCACGGCGGCGGATCCTGCGGGAGCCAGTCCCGCCTCCTCAAGGACGGCAGCCCAGGAGGCTTCGACGTCGAGGATTGCCGTGATCACGGCACGGTCGCCCGTCAGCGCCGCCACAGTGGGCGAGGCCGAGACGGGGCTGAGGAGGCCGAAGTCGCCGTTGGTCATGCCTGGTCCGTCGCCAGATCCAGCGAGCCGTCCTGCTGGAAATCCAGGAAGACGGTCTCGTCGCCACCCTGCAGGCGGATGTCCCAGGTGAGGCCACCGTCAGGATCGCGGCGGGCGATGAGCGTCTTGCGGCGCTCCGGGTCCAGGGAGCTCAGCAAAGGATCGTTGGCCAGGGCTTCCTCGTTCTCCGGCAGGTAGACGCGGGTGAAGAGGCGGTTCATGAGGCCACGGGCAAACACGGCCACGGAGATGAACGGTGCTGCGCCGGGTGCCGTAGGGCCGGGGTTGACGGTGGTGAACGTGTAGACGCCGGAGTTGCCCACGGAGCCACGGCCCCACCCGGTGAAGGTGTAGCCGTCGCGGACCAGGGAACCGGTGCGCTGGACGATGTTGCCGTCGGAATCCGGCTGCCAGATTTCCAGGATGGCGTCCGGAATGGCATCACCGGCGCCGTCGTACACGGTGCCTTGGAGGCGGATGCTGCCGGGGCTGCCGGGAGCCAGGAGTTCGTTGTCCTTGTTAAAGGGGAGGGCGTAGCCGTAGAAGGGTCCTACGGTCTGGCCCGGTGTGGGTGCCAGCTTGCTCATGCGCTTACTCCTCGTCCCCGGCGTCGCCGTATGCTTCGTTTTCGGTCCAGGTGCGCTTGGAACCGGTCAGGATGATGTCCCACTTGTAGCCGAGGGCCCACTCGGGGCTGGTGAGCTCGTGGTCGTACTGGGCCACCAGGCGGTCGCGGGCATCCTGGTCCACGATGGACTGGTAGATGGGATCCAGCGGGAAGAGCTGGTCGCCCGGGAAGTACATCTGGGTGACGATCCGCTGGGTGAACTCCGAGCCGAACATGGAGAAGTGGATGTGCGCCGGGCGCCAGGCGTTCAGGTGGTTCTTCCACGGGTAGGCGCCGGGCTTGATGGTGGTGAAGCTGTACGAGCCGTCGTCACCGGTGATGCACCGGCCGACGCCGGTGAAGTTCGGGTCCAGCGGTGCGGGGTGCTGGTCGCGCTTGTGGATGTAGCGGCCTGATGCATTGGCCTGCCAGATCTCCACCAGCTGGCCCGCCACCGGACGGCCATCACCATCGAGTACGCGGCCGGATACGATGATGCGCTCACCCTGCGGTTCGCCGTTGTGCTGGATGGTCAGGTCGGATTCCAGGGCGTGCACGTCCTGGTGTCCGAATGCCGGCGAGTAAAGCTCAATGGTCTCCGGGTCCGCGTGGTGCAGGCTCTTGGTGGGATGGCGCAGGATGCTGCTGCGGTACGGCGCGTAATCCAGCCGCGGCATGGTCTCCGGTCCCTTGCCGTTCTTCAACGCCTCGGCGTAGCGGTCCCCGATGCCCTTGATCTCAGCACTGAGATCCGCTTGGGTTTCCACCTTCTTGGCTGGATGGGCGGCATTTGCGGCGTGTGGCTCAGCGGGCGGCACGAGTTCCTCGGATTCGAGCGCCTGTGCTGTCTGTTCTTGCGGCACGGCCGGCTCCTTTCGGTTGGTGGGTTCTCTTGGGTTTGCGGGGCGGGGCGGGTTTACACCCGGTGGAGCGAGTCGTATTGGACGGCGTGGCGCACCGGGGCGTTGGGCGCCCCGTAGCCGTCGTAATTGCCGCGGCGCTCCACCATTTCGAAGAACACACTGCCCACGGTGGCGGTGTAGAAGTGGAGGAATTCGCCGTTGGTGTCCCGGTCATACAGGAGGTTGAGCTCCTTGAGGGTGGCCAGGAAACCGGGTTCAAGATCGAACCGGGCGTCCAGGTCCTCGTAATAGTTGGCCGGAATCTGCAGGAACTCAAGGCCTCTTCCTTGGGCGGAGCGGGCAGCCGCCACGAGGTCGTCCACGGCGAAGGCGATGTGTTCCTGGTACGTTTTACGGGCTGTTTGAGCCTGCTGCGCGGGCGCCAGGTTCAGGACCAGCCTGATCGCACCGTTGCTGGTCTCCATGACCTGCGAGCGCACCAGGCCATTGGGGCTGGGAACCTCAGCGAACGGCTGTGGTTCCAAAGCCAACGCGCTGGTGTAGAAGAGCACAGCCTCGTCAAAGTGTTGCCACGGCTGGGCCAGGTTGACGTGGTCAATCACTGCGTTCTGTGCGCTGGAGGCGTGCTCCTGGCCTTCGCCGAACTCGTGCGTCCACGCCGCGGTCCCATCCGGGCTGCCCTGGCAGAGGAAGATCTCGGTGGAGTCCGGTGCGGAGATGCCTTGGAAGACCTCCTCGTCCGCCTGGACCTTGCGGGCCACCACGGGAGCCTTGAGCTGCTGGGCGCGAGCGGAGGCAATCACTGGAGAGTCGACGTCGAATCCCAAAGCGGCAATGGCCGGTTCAGCGTTTTGTGCCGCCTGTTCGTTGATGATCACGCGCGCCTGTCCCATGGTCCATAGTTGGACGTCCTTGGTGCGGTGGCGGCCTTCGAACCCGAAGCCGAGCTGGCCCAGGAGCTTCTCCAGCTGCGCGGTGTCGTCAGCCTTGACCTCGGCGAAGTTGAAGCCGGCGGGTTCGTTCACCTTGGGCAGCGTGGCAAGTTCCATGGGATAACGACGGCGGGACGCGCTTTCGTTGCCGGCGGCTTCGGTTCCCGCGGGGCTGCTTGCCAGCCACTGGGCGCTCTGCTCCTCCAGCCAGATCAACGAACGCATGGCGTCAACGGCGGTGCGATCCGTGTCGGACTGCCGGAAGACGTCATTAAAGACTTCCAAGGAGACCGGCCCCGTGTAGCCGGCCCGGACGACGTGGCCCATGAACTTTGCGAGCTCGAACTGCCCTTCGCCCGGGAACACGCGGTAGTGGCGGCTCCAGGAGAGGACGTCCATGGAGAGCTTGGGGGCATCGGCAACCTGGACGAAGAAGATCTTCTCCGCGTTGATGTCCTCGATGGGCGCGGTGTCCCAGTCACGGGAGAGGATGTGGAAGGAGTCCAGGCAGGTGCCCAGGTTGGGGTGGTTCACCATCTCCACCAGGCGGTAGGCGTGCTCGTAGTCGTTGACATACTTGCCCCAGGCCAGCGCTTCGTAAGCAACGTTGACGCCGTGGGCCCCCGCAAGTTCGGCGAGTTCGGCCAGCTGCCCGGCCCTCAGCGCGTCATCGTCGATGGTTGCCGTGGCGACGTTGGAGCAGACCAGGATGGTGTCCATGCCCAGGCGTTCCATCAGGTTGAACTTGGCCTCGGCGCGCTTAAGGTTGGCCTTCAGCAAGTCCGGAGTGACGCCGTCGAAATCCCGGAACGGCTGGTACAAATCCAAGCCCAACCCGAGATCCGCCGCCATTTTCCGGACTTCTTCCGGACTGTGCGGCGAGGTCACAAGGTCCTGCTCGAAGATCTCGATTCCGTCGAAGCCAGCAATGGCGCAGGCCTGCATCTTCTCTTTCAAAGTGCCGGACAGGCAGACGGTGGCGATTCCTGTGCGCATCAGCGGCCTGCCTTCGCGAGTGCCGGGGCTGCTGCATCCTCGGCGGCGATCAGCTCCAGGAAGTGTGCGCGCATGCGGTCGCGGTCGGCATCCCGTCCGGTGATGAGCCTGAAGGCGTCGGACGCCTGGCCGACCGCCATCCGGCCGCCGTCGAGGACGTCGCAGCCCTTGGCGCGCGCTTCGCGGACCAGCTGGGTTTCGATGGGGCGGTAGACGATGTCCGCCACCCAGTGGCGAGGTTCCAGGAGATCGATGTCCAGCGGCAGGCCGGGGTGGGCGGCCATTCCGACCGGCGTGCAGTGCACCAGGCCGTCGGCAAGGGGCATGATCTGCGGGAGTTCGTCGGTGCTCCGCGGCGTGACGGTGGCTTCGGGGAAGAGCCCGCCGAGCTCTGCGGCACGTTCCGCAGCACGCGCAGGATCCATGTCCACGAGGTCCAGCGTGCCGACGCCGGCTGTGAGGAGCGCGTAGGCCACGGCCGAGCCGGCGCCGCCTGCGCCCAGCTGGACCACGCGGTCCAGCGTCGCCCCGGGCAGCCCGTCGGCGAGCGCCGAGCCGAAGCCGGAGAAGTCGGTGTTGTGGCCAATAAGCCGACCGTCCCGAATCAAGACTGTATTGACGGCACCCAGGCGACGGGCGTCGTCGGAAATTTCATCAAGGTGCTCTAGCACCAGCTGCTTGCACGGGTGCGTGATGTTGAGGCCGTTGAAGCCCATGCGCTGGGCGGCAGTCAGGAGATCCCCGACGGCGGTGGCCGGCAACTCGAGTTCCAGCAGGTCGATGGGGCGGTACAGCAAGCGAAGGCCCTGCACATCGGCTTCGCGTTCGTGCATGGGCGGCGTGAGCGAAGGCATGACGCCTTCGCCTATGAGGCCCACCAGAACGGACTCGGCTCGGTTGCTCATCCTAAAGCTCCTTTGACTTCAGCACCGCGGGATTCGGCGCCTTTTGGGGGCGCCGCCTGACCGGGTGTTCTTAGATTACTACAAGTGTTCATATTCCGCACGCATGTTCTTATCGCGAACATTTGCGAAGGGCACTCCCAACCAGGTAACAGATAACGCTCCACTGGGGGCTCATAGCGACAGTTGCTGTCACCTGGTTGGGATTAGCGCTGGGGCAGGCGGGCCGCGAGTTCAGCCGCAGCCTCCTGCAGGGTGGGCACGTGGGCGATCAGCTCCTCCATGGTCATACGAAACACCGGCACGGCGACGGCCACCGAGGCGAAGGCGTGACCCTGCGAATTGAGGACGGGAACAGCGACGGCGCGCATGCCGATCTCATTCTCTTCGTCCATCACGGCGTAGCCCTGCCGCCGGACTTGCTCGATCTCCTCACGAAACGTGTCGCGATCGGTGATGGAATGCTGGGTGAGCGGATCCAGGGGGAGCTCCTCCAAGAGCCGCTTGCGCTCAATCTCATCCTCGAACGCCACGATCGCCTTGCCCACCGAAGTTGTATGGAGCGCCCCGAGATGGCCAGGGTCACTGGTGACGCGGAAGGTCTTGGGGCCGTCCACCTTGTTGACCGTCAGATGGTGGTTGCCATCGCGAACGGAGAGGATGGTGGCCTCATGCGTGCGATCGGTAACCCGCTGCAGGACGGGCAGCGCAGTTGCGGCGAACCCATGGTGGTTCGATACCCGCTGACCGAGCTGGAAGACGCGCAAGCCCAAGTGATATCGGCGCCCGTCGGGCTCGTAATCCACAAAGCCATCGCGCGTCAGCGAGCCCAGCAGGCGGTATGTGGTGCTGAACGGCAGCCCGGCACTCCTCGCAAGATCCGCCGCACTGGCGCCGCGCGGCTCATCGCCCAGTAGTACCAACAAGCTCAGCGCCTTGCCGACCATGTCTGTCTTTGTGTCTTCTTTCACACTCATAGCTCGATGCTCTCACATAGTGAGAGCTATTTCTAGATGGTGGTGACTTCTCTTGACAAGTGACCCCACTCACAGCCACTATTGCTGTATTGCACAAGTAACTCTCACCATGTGGTTACTTGTCTGGGATTGACCGGCCGCACCTCGCTTGGGTCTCCCCACGAAAGCCAGATCCGCGACATCGTCGTCACAGAAGGAACCACCCATGAGCCAAACAATGCCGTCAGCGACGCCAGGCACTGAAACCGCCGCCGGAACCCCCAAGAAAGCCGCGCTTGCCAGCTTCCTGGGCAGCGCCGTCGAGTACTACGACTTCTTCATCTTCGGCTCGGCCGCGGCCCTGATCTTCCCGCACGTGTTCTTCCCGTCCGCCGATGCCAACGCGGCCATCATGTCCTTCGCGACGTTCGGCTTCGCTTATGTTGCCCGCCCCGTGGGCGCGGTGATCCTGGGCCACTTCGGTGACAGGATCGGCCGGCAGAAGGTGCTCATGTTCACCTTGGTCCTGATGGGTGCAGCTACCTTTGTGATCGGCTGTCTCCCCGACTTCAAGACCATCGGCTGGTGGGCGCCCGTCCTGCTGGTTCTGGCCCGTCTTTGCCAGGGCCTCTCGGCCGCCGGCGAGCAGGCTGGCGCCTCGTCCATGACGCTGGAGCACGCTCCGGACAACCGCCGCTCGTTCTTCACCTCGTGGACCCTCACCGGCACCCAGGGCGGCCAGATCCTGGCAGCGCTGGTCTTCATTCCTGTGGTGGCCCTGCCGGACGACATCAAGTACGGCATCGGCTGGCGTATTCCGTTCTGGTTGAGCGCTGTCGTGGTTCTGGTGGCGTTCTTTATCCGCCGCACGCTGCACGAGCCCCCGGCATTCGCAGAAGCCAAGAAGAACAACGAAATCTCCAAGCTCCCTGTTGCCGACCTGCTCCGCCTGCACTGGCGCGATGTCCTGCGCGTCGTCTGCTGCGCCTTCATCGCCGCAGTGAGCACCGTGTTCGGAACGCTCGCCATCAAGTACGCCCAGGACGTCGCCGGGGTCAACAGCACCATCACCCTGTGGCTCGTAGTTGTAGCCAACATCGTGGCCCTCGGAACACAGCCCCTGTTCGGCATGCTTTCGGACAGGATCGGCCGCAAGCCCGTCTTCATCTACGGCGCCCTTGCCAGCGCCGTCATGACCCCGGTCTTCCTGCTCACCCTGGAATCGGGCAATGTGCCGCTGATGTTCCTGGTGTCCGTGGTGTTCTTCTCCTTCGGGTACGCCGCTGCCAACGCAGTATGGCCGTCCTTCTACGGTGAAATGTTCAGCACCAAGGTCCGCTTCTCCGGCCTGGCTATCGGCACCCAGCTCGGCTTCCTCATGGCAGGGTTCGCCCCGGCAATCGTGACTGCACTGGGCGGAACCAAGCCCGGCGGGTGGGTGCAGATCTCCATCTTCACCGCCGTGATCTGCGTGATCGCAGCCGTCTCAGCCATGACGGCCCGCGAATCAGCCAAGACCCCAACTGCGGAGCTCGGCCTGCCCAAGCAAGCCCAGCACGCCTAAGCCCGACGCTTCTTCCCAGTGAGCTGGGACCAAGGCAGCGAAAACCCGGACTGTCACGAGACATTCCGGGTTTTTGCTTGCCCTAAACCTGAGGGCTTATGGCAACGGGGAAGGAGCCGCCAGACCTCGCCGATGCTACCGCGGGTCCACCGCCACCGGCTTGAACTTTCCCGTGCCCGTCCCGGAGTAAAGCAGCAGCGTTCCGTCGCCGGCTACACCAACCAGGGTCGGATCGCCTGTGCCCGTGAAAGCGTTGCCGAGGGCAGCGAAGGAGGTGAACATGTTCCATCCAGAGCCCAGGTACTGCCGTGCGAGGAACCCTCCGCTGCCGTTGCCCGGGTAAAGCCACAGCGCCCCGTCCGTCCCCCGGGCAAGGACATCTTCCCGACCGTCACCGTTGAAGTCGCTGCCCTGCATCACCGCGTTGAAGATATTCCACCCGGTACCGACCTGCTTCCATGGCTGGAATCCCCCGGCCCCATTTCCGGGGTAAAGCCATAAGGTTCCATCCGCGGCGCGCGCCAGGATGTCAGCCTTTCCATCACCGGAGAAGTCGCCCGGCGCCAGCATCTGCGTGAAGCCCTGCCAGCCAGTGCCGATCTGTTTGCGGGCAAGGAACTGGCCCTTCCCGTCGGTCGGGTACAGCCACAGCGTCCCATCGGAGGCCCTGGCCACAAGATCCGGGTGCTTGTCACCATCGAAATCGCCCACACTCAAAACTGACGTGAAGACGTTCCAGCCCGTCCCCACCTGCACGCGCGGCAAGAAACCACCCGAACCGTTGCCAGGGTAGAGCCACAGGATGCCATTGGTGCCGCGGGCCAAAATGTCAGCGACAGCATCGCCGTCGAAATCCCCCGCCTCCCACACCTGGCTGAACTGGTTCCAACCGGTTCCAATCGCCAAGCGGTCCGCGAAGCCGGTTCCGTCACCGGGATAAAGGGTCATGCGTGAACCGACGCCGAGGACGTCGGCTTTGCCGTCTCCGGTAAATTCCTGCCCGCCGACGATGTCGCCCGCCAGGTTCCACCCAGTCCCGACGGCGGTACGCGGCAGGAGGCTGCCCTTGCCGTCGCCGGGGTAGACGTAGAGGGTGCCGTCCGACGAACGGGCCAGGAGTCCTGCTATACCGCCCCCGAACGTTCCCGCCGCCGAAAGACTGGTGAACGCATCCCAGCCCTGGCCGATCTGCCGCTGGGCCAGGAAGCCTCCGGAGCCGTTTCCGGGATAGAGCCACAGCCGGCCATCGGTTCCGCTTGCCACCAGGTCTGCCCGGCCATCGCCGTTGAAGTCACCAGGAGCCACCAACTGGGTGAAGCCCTGCCAGCCAATACCTACCTGCAGGCGTGGCAGGAACCCGCCCTTGCCGTTGCCCGGGTAGAGCCACAGAGCGCCGTCGCTGCTGCGCGCCAGAATGTCAGCGAAGCCGTCACCGTTGAAATCGGAGGTGCCCAGTACAGCGTTGAAAATATCCCAGCCACTGCCAATTCGCACGGGCTCTTCAAGGCGGTTTCCGGGCAGCCCTGCATAGAGCAGAAGCGAACCGTCCGCTTCGCGGGAAATGACGTCGGCAAGCTTGTCGCCGTCGAAATCGCCGGCGGAAAAGCTCATCCGCGTCTTCAGTTTGGTGTCAGCGTTGATGGTCACCGTGGCCGACGTGGCGCTGACCGAGTTGATGGTCACCCTGGTGCCCGTATAGGTGGTGAAAGTGCTGCCTGCCTGCCAGGCATGGTTCTGGCTGTACCAACCATTAAAAGGGGTGGTGTCCGGCATAAGAATCAGTGACGAGGCGATGGTGGCACCGCCGCGCTGGACGATTTTGACGCCCTTGTTGCCGCCCGAGAGGTAGCTGTCGTAAGCACCCACAGGCTGCCGGAGTTCCAGGTAGTAGACCTCCCGGCTGACGGGATCCGTGAACTTGATGGCGCGCTGGGCCTCTGTGCCGCCCCAGGGCTTCAGGGTGTAACTCTTGACTCCCGTGGCCACGCCGGTATCGCGGATTTCGTCGCCTCGACCGAGGCCTCCGTAGTCCCAAAACGTGGAGCTGATGACCGGCGAGTTCCACTGCGCAGCGCCCATGATGTCTGTGGTGTCGCCGTATTCGCGGATGTAGCAGGACGGGTCCGTGAACTGGCCATTGCTGTTGACGCCGACGTCGGATGCCCCGCTGCGGCACTGCAGGGCATCAGCGTGCATCATGCCAATGACGTGCCCGAACTCATGGCTCATCACGTTATTGGAGAAGTTGCTGATCTGCGGCATCAAGACGCGGCCACTGTAACTGCCGCTGCTGTAGCCGGCGCCGAGAGCGTTCCCGGACAGGGTGGTGGTGGGAATGTAGATCACCAGCGCCGTGTACGGGCTCGCGGACCAGTTCAGTTCGCTGGTGATGGTGGAGATGATGGAGCTGTAGCTGTCGGTCGACTTCGCCCTGGACTGGTGCCCGGCAACCTTGCTGTTCACCGTCATGGACAGTTTGTTGGCCGACATCGCCTGCCAGTACTTGCTGGCGGCCTCCACCGTCTTTTCGGCGTCGGCCATGGAGACAGTGTTGGCGTTGTCCGCCAGCTTTGCCGTCACCAGCCGGACACGGATGTCCCCGGCGGGGCCAATCGCTGCCGCACCGTCACGGAGGAGGGAGTCGACGTCGGACTGTCCCTTGGGTGCATCGTCAGCCGGCGGCGTCTCGAACGTGTGATCAGAATGCGGGGTGCCCTCGACGAACTGGACGTTCGGATTATCCGGACCCGGCACTGGAACGGCCGTGGCGGGGGCCTGAACAAAAAACAGGCCGGTGGCAAACACCACCAAGCCTGTGGACAACGCGATGGATCGCCGCAAAACACCCATTAAATCTCCCGGGGACGGAGCCTGTGGTTCCTGTGAGTCTCAAGAACCGAGATCAGGCTACAGCCGCACCCGCGATGCGCCGGGAAGGCGGGGCTGCGTCACCGGAAATGCAACCAACCCGGAATGCTAACCGGACCCTAACCACCCCGAAATACCGTGGCAACATTGCCACGCCACACTGGAAGGGCCGGCAAGTGCAGGCACCAGCTCCAGCCCAGGAGGCCACCATGTTGAAGGAAGTCACAACACACACAACACGAGTACGCGCGATCAGCCAGCTCAACCGTGGAGACGAGATCGAAGCCCGACTGTCCGTGGGACCCGCCTATGATGACGTGGTCATCCGCCGCGGACAGGTCCAGGAAACCGCGCCGGGTATCGGCGTTGTCTGGATCATGGATCACGCCTCCGGTATGAGGAAAGCCATCAATACCGACGAATGCAGTGTTTGGCGCGTCGCCTGAACCGGCCTGACCCCAAACCCCGCTCAGCCACCGGCCACGGACTGGACTATCAGGACCTCCTGGCCGGCTGCAACCTCCGTATCAAGACCCTTCAGACGCCGGACCTCATCACCGTTCACGTAAATATTCACGAAACGACGCAGCGCCCCGGTTTCATCACGCAAGCGCCTGGCCAGCACCGGGTAATCTCCGGTCACCGAATCAAGCAACTGTCCAACGGTCACAGCCCCGTCGGCGGACGCAGTCAGATAGGACTGTCCGCCGACGAGTGGCTGCAGGACACCAGGCAACAGGACCGTAAAGTCAGCCACAACGGGCCTAACCAGGTACCAGGGCGCTGGCTTGCCCTGCACGTGCGGCGCCCCTGGGGCTTCCCACCACGACGGCAGCCCTCACGCACAGGACGTCCGGCAAGTGCGAGGCCACTTCAGTAAAGGTCCCGCCCTCGTCGGCGCTGGCATATACGGCACCTCCACGCGTGCCGAAATACACGCCGACGGGCTCGGCGGTGTCCACGGACGCGGCGTCGCGCAGTACGGCGTTGTATTCGTGGTCCGGCAGGCCGGTATGAAGTTCTGTCCAGGTGTTGCCGGCGTCGTTGGTGCGGTGAACACTGAGCCTGCTGTCCGGCGGGATGCGTTCTCCATCGGCCTTCAGCGGAATCACCCACGCTGTTCCTTCACGCCGCGGGTGCGTCAGCATGACAAAGCCGAAGTCCGCAGGCAGCCCGTCCGCGATGGAATCCCAGTTCTCCCCGTTGTCATCCGTGCGGTACACGCCGTGATGGTTCTGCGCGTACAAACGGCCTTCGACGGCCGCGTCCGCTGCGATCTTGTGGACGCACTGACCGAACTCCGGGTTGGGATCGGGCATGAAGTAGGCCGAGATGCCTTTGTTTCGGGGCTCCCAGGAGGTCCCGCCGTCGAGCGATCTGTAAACGCCGCCCGTGCTCATGGCGATGTGGACCTTCTCGCCGGAAGGATCAACCACAATCGAGTGCGCCGCCGCGCCGCCATAGCCGGCACCCCACTCGCTGCGGTGCGGGTGGTCCCACAGTCCGCGGTTCAACTCGAAGTGTTCGCCTCCGTCGGTGGACTTCCATACTGAAATCGGCTCGCACCCGGCCCAGACAACGCCAGGGCGGGAGTCGGCGTCGGGATAGATCTGCCAAACGCGTTCCAAGGCGGCATCAGTGCCGTCCGGGAATTTGATGGCACCTTGCTCGGGCTCGGTCCAGGTGTCACCAAGGTCATCAGAGTGGGCCACGGTGGGTCCCCAATGCTCTGATCTCACGCCCACCATAATCCGGGTTTTGCCGTCCCGCGTATCTATCCCGATGCTGGGAATCTCGCTCATCAGGAAGTGCGGGCCGGAGAGGGACCATCCTTTCCGGTCGGGGCTGGTTGCCAGCCACAGGCCTTTCTTGGTCCCGATCGCAATGACATAACTCTCTGCGGTATCTGCGGTAGCCATGCGTCCCATCGAACCACCAGGGCGGGTGGGTGGCAACGGTTTTTGGGCCTATGTGGATAGTCCCCTTTACAGGCAAGAACAACCCCTACGGTTACAGTGTGGTCAAATTCCAGATCGTGACGCAAAAATCGAGAAAACTTTTAGGGAGTTAAAGCGACCAACCTCCACCGGCACTGGGGAAAACGTGCTTGACTGTGGTTTTGCGGTCATGAGACCGAAACAACTTGCTGGGGGATCAGATGTTTTGCGAGGTCAAAGAGCCATGAGGCCATCACGAGGGAACTCCGCGGTTGTAGCCCGGTAGCGGGGCCGCGTCGTGATAGCAGTTTCGCTGCAAGAGGGAACGATTGTTCTGGACCCCTTTTCCGTCAGGATGGTCCTCGGCTTGGTCATTCTGACCCTGATCGTCATTTCCTGTGTCTCGTCCCAGCGGAGACGCTCGCCCTACGCCGAGTGGTGGCGCGTAGCCCTATGCCTCTTTTTGGTGGGCAATGCCGCTTTCCTGCTGAACGGCACTGACTTCCAGCTGTGGGCCAACCCCGTGGGCAAGGTCCTGGTTGTTGCCGGAAGCTTCTGCATCTGGGCGGGAGCGCGCACACTGCGCGACCACCGAGTGCATCCCTGGTTCCTGGCGGCTGCGTCCATTCCCAGCGGTATCGCATCTGCACTGGATGACCCGGGGAACAGCGTATGGTCCGGCGGTTTGGTGTACCTGGGCCTGACAACGTTGGGTATCACGTTGGCGGGGCTGGAACTGTGGTTCGCCAAACCAGTCCGGTCCAGGATTACCAAGTTTCTGTCGATCATTGCCGGGCTGACAGCCTTGTATTACCTGTTCCGGACCGTCAGCTTTGTCCTGGACGGGCCCACGAGCCAGGTCTTCCGAACATTCTTTGGGTATGCGCCGGCCGCTCTGATGCATTTGATCCTGCTGGTGGCAGTGTCCTCCACCATGAACACACTCAGCAACAAGCAGTTGATCAAACGCCTCCGGGAACGTGCCGATCGTGACCACCTGACGAACCTGCTTAACAGGGGGGCTTTCCTGGAGCTGGCCGCCCGGTCTCTTGCGGAGTCGTCCCCACGAGGTGCAGCGCTGGTCCTTGCGGACTTGGACAACTTCAAAGCCGTCAACGATGAGCATGGTCACGCAGCCGGCGACTCCGCGCTCCGGGCTTTTGCTGCGGCCTGCACTTCGTCGGTCAGGTCGTCAGACCTCGTGGCGCGGTATGGCGGTGAAGAATTCGTCCTGCTGCTGCCGGGAGCGACACAACAGCGGGCTGAAGCCATCGCATCCGACATCAGTGTTCGGCTGGCGGCCATGAAGGGTCCGGATGGCACGCCATTCCCGACAGTGAGCTACGGCGTGACGTCCACCGGCGCGGACGTCCAGGACCTGGCCTTCCTGATCAATGTGGCAGATGCCGCCCTCTACAGTGCCAAGGCCCAGGGCCGGAACAGGGTTGTAGGTGCGGACCCCGCGGACGCGGAAGCCGCGGCTGAAGCCAGCCACCCGCCGTCGTAATTCAGGACTCCGCCTATCTGGCCATCGGTAAGCGCACCAACGCCAACGGCTCCGCGGCGGCGGTGCCGGGCTTGGAGAAAGCGGCGAGTCAAGGGTAGGCCGTTCACTGCCCGCGGGCGCTTGGTATCGCGTTGCGTGACGTTATGCCTAGGCTGTGGGAGGCAAGTGGGATTGGTCCCACCCGTGGAGCACGAAGAACAACAGTTACGGAGAGCGACGATGACTGAAGCAAACATCAATGCACGTGCACAACAGCTGAAAGCCCTGCACGAAGCCCCTGAAATCCTGAGTGTGGTCAATGTGTGGGACGCCATCAGTGCCCGCACGATTGCAGGACTTCCTGAAACGAAGGCCATCGCCACTGCGGGGCATTCCATTGCGGCAGCCTTCGGATATGCCGACGGAACCATGCCCCTGGACGTGGCGCTGGACGGTGTGAAGCGAATTGTCGACGCCGTGGATCACCCGGTCACCGCAGACCTGGACGATGGCTACGACAATCCTGCCGAAACCATCCGCCGGGCGATTGGAATTGGCGTGGTGGGCGCAAACGTTGAAGACCGCTTGCGGCCCTTCGACGAGGCCGTTGCCCGCGTACAGGCCATCATCTCGGCTGCTGCCGGGGAAGGCATCCCGTTCCAGCTGAATGCGCGCACCGACGCGATTGCCCGGGGTGGAGACCGGCCGATTGAGGAGAGCATCCAGGACGCCATCGCCCGGGGACGCGCCTTCCTGGACGCCGGAGCTTCGCTGGTCTTCGTGCCAGGTGCCATGACCCGTGAGGTCATCGAGCCCTTGGTGGAAGGCCTCGGGCACGGGAAGCTCTCCGTGATCGGCGCGCCGGGAGCGCTGCCGGCCGCAGAGCTTCAGGAACTTGGCGTGGCACGCGTGTCCTACGGTCCGTTCACCCAGCGGGTGGCCCTGCGTGCGCTTCAGGATCTGGCCTCGGATCTGTACGGCTCCGGTGTCATCCCTGCCGACACTCCGGCGCTGAACTAGCGCCGCCTGCGTGTGCCTGCCTGTACCTGTCCCGTCCTCGAAGGCGGGACAGGTCAGGAGGCCGATCGGGTGTCGAACGCCGCCGCGGATTCCCTCAGCAGCCGGGCCACCGTGTCCACAGGAAGACTCGCTGCCCGTCGCCGATCGAAGCGTCGCAGGGCGATATGGCGGGTGCCCAGCCCAGGAACGTCCAGGATGTCTACATGGTCGTGGACAACGCCGGTCAGCGCCAGGGTGGGCACAATGGCCACCCCCTCGCCGGCAGCGACGAGCGCCAGCGCGGTGAGGGTGTCGTGGTACTGATGGACAGTCTCAATCCGTGCTCCCGTCGAGTGGCGGAGGCGTCCGAGCACTGCAGTATTGGCTGCTGACGGCTCCACCCCCAGCCATGGCAAGTGCAAGCGGCTTAGGTCGATGTTGTCCGTGCCAAGCAGGCTTCCTGCGGGCACCACGAGCTTCCACGGCTCATCCAGCAGGGGCTCCTGGACCATTCCGGCCGCCATCGGATGCTGCTCTGCCGCCGTCGAATCCTGTTCGATGACCACAGCATCCAACTGTCGCTGGCGGAGCAGCCGCATCACCGCCGGGAAGCTGTCCTCAACGATCTGTATCTGCAGCTGAGGGTATTGGCTGCGCCACTCGGGAAGTCGCGGGATCACCACTGTGCGCATGAAACTGGTGAATCCGCCCACCCGCACGACTCCTGCGATGTTGACCTCGCTTTGCATCCGGGCGCGGGCGACGTTGAGTGCCCGTTCTATCTCTTCCCCTGCCTCTGCCATGGCCAAGCCGGCGGGTGTGAGCATTGATCCTTTGGGGGTGCGCAGGAGTAGCGCCTGACCTGCCTCAGTCTCGAGTTTGCTGAGCTGCTGCGACACCGCAGACGGCGTAATCCGCAGTTCGTCAGCCGCCGCCAGAACGCCTCCAGTGCGGGCGACAGCAAGGAGAACCAGCAGCCGGCGTGGGTCCACATCCATGTTAAGCACTCCTAAACACGGTCTTCAGAATATTGCAATTGATCTAAAGGTCATCGTCACTCAATATTGACTCAAAAGCACGATTCAGCAACGCAACACGTCTAGCGAATCAAGCCTCCACTCCGGACCACACGCCGCCCGCCGGCGTCACCGGGGTGCCCAAAATCTTGAAAGGACTCCCATGGAACTGCTGTTCGAAATCACCGGCTGGGCCGGCGCAGTGGCAATGCTCGGCGGCTACATGGCAGTGTCCATGGGCTGGTTGCAGGCGGGCACCACCTTCCAGACCGTGAACCTCTTTGGTTCGTGCGCCTTCATCGTCAACGGCACCCTCCATGGGGCCTGGCCCTCCGTGGTGACCAACGTGGCGTGGTTCCTGATCTCCGCTGTGGCGCTTCTCCGGATGCGGGCCAAGGAGGGCCCCGCGCAGCGACCTGTGCAGCCCATGCAGGCTGAGCACGTGACGCCCCATGCTCACGAGATCCACTCTCTTGCCCCCGACACTGCAGCCCAGGTCATCGTCGCTGCCGCCCGCCCAGTCGCCACCTGCGCCTAGCCCGACCGCACGCCGCGTCTGGGCCCGCCGCCACGAGCAGTCCTTCCGCTGTGAACGGTCCGGGCATCACAAAAGGTAACGTCCCGCCGTCGTCAGCGGGACCGGAGCCTATTCTGGGCAAGTAGCCGCCGCCCTACCGTGAAGGAAGCCCATGCCCACCCCCGAACATCCCCTGCGCAAGCTTGGTTTCCTCACTATTGGCCTGTTCGATCCCACGGATCCCGCTGCCGGGCACCAGTCCACGTTGGAGATCATCGAGCTCGGGGAGAGGCTTGGCTTCGACAGTGCGTGGCTCCGGCACCGCCACCTGCAGTTCGGGATCTCCTCGCCGGTAGCGGTCATGGCTGCGGCAAGCCAGCGCACCTCCAGGATTGAGCTGGGCACCGCGGTGACTCCGTTGGGCTGGGAAAACCCTTTGCGCCTTGCGGAAGACCTGGCCACCGTGGACCTCCTCTCCGGCGGTCGGATCAATCCGGGGCTGAGCGTCGGCGAACCCATGAATTACGACACCGTAAAACATGAGCTCTACCCGGACACTGCCGGCGTGGAGGACTTCAGCTACGCCCGCGTGAACCGGCTTGCCCGCCTGATCGCCGGGGAGAAAGTGCGGGACTTCTCCGGTAAGCAGGGCGTGGTGGAAGAATTCTCCAACCGCGTGGAACCACACTCCGCCGGGCTGCGTTCGCGGCTTTGGTATGGGGCGGCGAGTATGAAATCGGCGGTGTGGGCAGGGGAAAACGGCTTCAATCTTCTCTCCAGCAGTGTGATCTTCCCGGACAAGGACCAAGAACCGGACTTCGCCGGGGTCCAGCAGTCACAGATCCGCGCCTACCGTGAAGCCGCAGCCCAGTCGGGGAACACCGCCCGGGCCTCGCAAGGCCTGGTAGTGATTCCCACAGACTCGGCCTCAGCTGCCCAGCGGAAGAAGTACCAACGCTACGTCGACGAACGTACGCCACGCACCCGCGCGCCCCAAGGGCCGAAGGGCATGATGTTCGCACAGGACATCATCGGCACCAGCGATGACATCGCCGAGCAGCTCTACGCCCACCGAGGATTCCAGGAAGTGGACGAAGTGGCCTTCGCGCTGCCCTTCAGCTTTGACCATGAGGACTACGTACAGATCCTCACCGACATTGCAGTCAAACTGGGGCCGGCATTGGGCTGGAAGCCCGCCGGCTAAGCCGCCGTCAGGCCGGCCAGCCCGTCAGGCCAGCCAGCCCGTCAGTCCACGAACTCGGATTGTGTCTCGATGAAGTCCCAATCCGCATCTGTCAGCACGCCGCTGACCTTGTCCGGATGGGGCCCGCCGGCCTCAGCAATATGCTGCAGCACGGGCAGCGGAAGTTCGTCGGCGCGCAGGTTCTCACGCAGCCATTCCTTGCTGTCGAGGTGCAGATCGAGCCACCACATGAAAATTTCCATCGCGGACCGCCTTCCGTCAGATGAGCCATGGGTTCTGATGCGCCGTGGGCCCGGATTAACCGTAGGCCGGGTCAGGAGCGTCTACAAGGGCCCGGCTCTTGTGGCGGGCCGGGCTTAGGGCCAATCTATTCCTAAGGGTGCTCCCGGCCCACTCGATAGTCGGCCGGACCGCCCGTCACACAAGGGATCCGCGATGGACTGTGACATCGAGCTGGAGATTGATGCCGGCTCTGCACGCGGCGAATATACGGTGCGCGTGGTCCGTGCACCGGCGGGAGGCCATGCCTCGGGCATGTTCACCCTGGACGTGGAGGGCATCCTTGGACGGCTCCCCCAGCTTGAAGCCACCGTTCTGGCGTCCGCCGTGGCCGCCCGCAGGACCATGCCCGTGGCTGAAATGGCCGTCCGTGAAGTGGGCCAGCAATTGTTCCAGGCCTTGTTCACCCGCGAGGTTTACGGCACCTACCGGGCGAGCCTCGGCGCGGCGCAGCATGCAGGCCAGCAGCTCAGGGTGGTCCTGAGGCTGTCCGCCCCTGAACTGGCAACCATGCCGTGGGAGACCCTGTTTGATCCCGAAACCGAAACCTACCTCTGCCAGACTGAGCCCCTCCTCCGCCATGTCCCCGCGCCTGACTACAACCTGAATCCCCTGGATGTGGCTCCTCCCCTGCGCATTCTGGGGATCGTCGCCTCGCCGCGGGACCTGCCCAGCTTGGACGTCACCGCCGAGAAGGACCATCTGAGCCGGGCCCTGGCCGGGCCGGTGTCCGAAGGCCGGGTGGAGCTGGTCTGGGCGAAAAGCGGAACCTGGGATGACGTGCAATCCATGCTGCTGGCCGGGCCTTGGCATGTGGTCCACTTTGTAGGCCACGGCGATTACGACTCCCGCACCGACGAAGGCAGGATCGCGCTGGTGGGACCTGACGGAAGGGCAGCCATGGTCCGCGCCGTCCGCCTCATGGCCCTGCTCAGCGTCGCTGCTCCCCGCCCACGGCTGGTGGTGCTGAACTCGTGTTCCTCCGGGGAAATGGGGCAGTCGGACCTCTTCTCCGGCACCGCGTCCGCTCTGGTCCGGAGTGGGATCGGCGCCGTGGCCGCCATGCAGTTCGCCATCAGCGATTCTGCCGCCATCGCTTTCGCCCACGGCTTCTACGCAGCAATCGCCAACGGTCGCACCGTGGACGAGGCAGCGCGGGTGGGCAGAATCTCTGTCATGGCCAGCCCGGACGGAACGCTCGAATGGGTCACCCCGGCCCTCTACGTCCGCGGCGGCACCACCCAGCTGTTCACACTCACAGGAACACCGCGCGCGCCGGCTTCGATTGAAAGTTCGACGGCGGCAAGGGCCTCGGGTGGTCAGGCTTCGGAACCAGCCCACGCATCTGCGCCGGCCTCACCGCCCGGAACCGGTCAGGGCCAATCCACGCCGGCCGAGGCGGCGCCGGTGCCGGCCACAGAACCGCAGGCCAACGCCGGGCAGGCCATGAAACGGGCGCAGTTGCGGGCCCTGTATGTCCAGGCGTCCGCTGAGTTGCGGGCCCGGCGCTTGGAACAGGCAGTGGAACTGTTCGAAGACCTCCTCACGCTGGAGCCTGGATACCGGGACGCGACGGCGCTCAGAGACAACGCCCGGCACCGGCTGGAGCTGGACCGCACCTACCGTGAAGCGCTCAAAGCAGAGGAAGCCGAAGACTGGCTGGCCGCGGCTGATGGCTTCGCCGCGGTGCAGGAGGACCCCGGGTTCCCTGACGCCGCCGCCCGACGCCAGGACTGCGAGCGCCGGCAACGGATATCGGACCTGCAAGGAGAGCTTCGATACCATTCCTCCCTGGGATCCTGGGAAGCAGTGCTGGACGTGTCGGCAGAGTTGGCCACCGTGGACCCCAATGCCGCAGATCCCGATCGGCTCGCAACCGCGGCCCGGGCAGAGATCGAAAAGGCCAAGCCGAAAGAGCCACCTCCCGCTGAAGCGGCTAAGGTGCCTCCGACGCCTGGCGATCAGAGGCCCCACGGTTCGTACACGGCGGCGGATCTACCGGAGCGGCCAGCACGGACGAAAGACCCGACCCGCGCCAACCCCGGCCCATACACCGCCCCCGGCCCCGGCTCCCAACCGCGTTCAGTACTGAACCCAGCCCCTTCCGTCACCAAAGCCGAGGCACCCGCTGGGGTCCCGCCGTCGACCGCTGGCCTCCGGGGGTCAGCACCCGGCGTCCCAGCACCCGTCTCCGTTGGCGGGTTTGCTCCACCCCTGCGGACGCCCCTGCTGTGGGGCGGCGTCGCACTGATCGTGGCGGGCGGACTCGGGGCGTGCTTCGCGGTCTACTTCCTGTGGTTGGACGACAACTATTGGTACGAGAGCGGCGGCGACGGCTCCTTCGCATCGTTTACGGCCTTGTGGCACCTCTTGGGTACCTGCTGTTGGCGGGCGCGGGCCTACCTGCCCGCACCACCATGGCCCGGGTGGTCATGACGGGGGTTGTTGTTTCGGGGGCTCTTTTTGGGCTCTCCGGGCTCACCGAAACGGTGGATCCAACTGCGGTGGTCGCCGGTTTTGTGCATGCGGGCTTCGGTTTGTGGGCGGGGATCCTTGCCCTGCGCTCCCGCACTTCCGAGCCGTACGGGTGGCTGCTGCTGTGGCCCACAGTGACGGTTCCGCTGGTCTGGGTCCAGGACAAGGGTGTCTTCCTTGAGTCCTGGTACCGGACGCACGCCTACTTTGTGCTGATTCAGCTGCTGGTTGTGTGCGCAGCCGGGATCGGTTTCGTGGTAGCGGCCCGCCGACTGCGGGCGTCGGAGAAGGGACAGGAACATGAGCAGGTTGGTTGAATTCACCACCGACGACGGCGGAACGGTTGTTGTGGAGGTCGCGAACGCAGCGGGGAGCCTGGTAACCCGGGGCGGTGATCACGCGGGGGACCATTCGGGGGTGTTCGCGCGGGCGCAGCAGACGTTCGAGCGGGCCCTGGCGCATGTGCGTCCAGCGGTGCAGGGGGTGATCGATGAGCTCCTGAGCCTGGAGAACCGGCCGGATGAGGTGAGCGTGGAGTTCGGCATTGACCTTCATGCCGAGGCGGGCGCTTTCATCGCGTCGGCAAGCACGGCGTCCAATTTCAAGGTGCGGCTTACGTGGAACAAGCCGGCGGAAACCTGACGCCGGCCCCTTCAACAGCCTGTTTTTTGGATCGCCCCGGCGCAACAATAAGGGTATGGTTGCGGAAAATTTCAGCGGACCGATTCCCTTGGTGGTGGGGGTTCTCCCGGACCAGCATGTGGAAGTACTCCAAACTGCCCGGACCTTGGCTGAGCGGCTCGGCGTCCCGCTGGTGTGCGCATATGTGGACGAGGCGAGTTACCTCGTCGAGTGGGACCCGTCCCGGGAGACACACCGGATGTCGCTCCACCCGGAGAAGGAAGATGCCGACGTCGAGGCCGTGCGCGGCGACCTCGGCAGGGTGATCGGGGAGGCGATGGACGGCGGCACGGCAGATTGGACCTTGCGCCTGCTGGCAGGTGACCCAGCGCGGGCATTGGGCAGGCTCGCCGCGGACATCAACGCGTCCATGATCATTGTGGGAACGCCCGAGCCCGGTTTGGGGCACAGGATTTCCGAGGCACTCAACGGCTCAGTGGCCGCGTGGCTGAGCCATCACCAACGCCGGCCGGTGCTGATTGTCCCCCAGAAAAAACGGCCGGAAGCTGCCCATAGAAACTAAAGCGAAAGTACTTATTCGAGGTGGTGGCGAAGGGGTTGCGCGCAACGTAGAGTGATTACTGCAGGTCAGCGAAAGCGCCTGCTCAAAGACCGCTCCGGAGTGCGTATCCCCCAATAACGCACTCCGGAGCTCTTTTGTTTAACCCTGGAACGCTCTCCCACCCCCGCGCCCTTCGGCCCCACGACGGCGGCGCCCAGGTGAGTGCCGCCGTCGGACCTTAGGGGCAGCCTTCACTGTGTGGCTGGCTTCATGCCCCGTACCTTCACCACTCACTTTGAATCTCCGGGCAGTGCAACACGCCGCATTCACCGGCGTCTCCAGCCGTCAGCGGATTCAAAGTCGGTGGTTGCGGGACGGCCTACTTGTGAAAGCGGAGCTTCCACGGCGTAAGCGCCGACTCCAACTGCTCGCGGAGATTCATCTTCGAGGCACCTTCCACGCGTTCTTCAAAGTGGATGGGAATTTCGGCGATTGCCAATCCTCGCCTTGCCGCCCGGTAGTTCATCTCAACCTGGAATGAGTAGCCGTCACTTCGAACCGCCTGGACATCAATCTCGTTCAGTGCAGAGGCGGTCCAAGCCTTGAAACCCGCCGTTGCATCTTTGACTTTCAAGCCCAGGACCACACTCACATAGAAATTCGCCCAAGCGGAGAGGACCTTGCGATGCCAAGGCCATTCAGCAGCCGTGGAACCCCCGGAGACATACCGTGAGCCGATAACCAGCGCCGCGCCGGAGGTTTGAATCCGATCAAGCATGGTGGGAATTGCCAGCACGGGATGGGACAGATCTGCGTCCATCTGGATGACGATCCCGGAGCCATCGGCCAGAGCACGGGTCATTCCTGCCACGTACGCTCTGCCCAACCCATCTTTTTCTTTCCGATGGAGGACTGACACTGTTCCGCTGGATTCCGCTGCCAGTCGATCAGCCACAGCCCCGGTTCCATCGGGAGAGTTGTCATCGACAACCAGAACGTTGAGATTGGCAATCCCAAGTGCAACTAGCTGGGAAACAAGAACGGGCAAGTTTTCCCGCTCATTGTAGGTAGGCACTACAACAGCGATTTTCGGATTCTTGACACTCAAAACGTGGGTCCCCAATTCGGTTTTCGGATCTAGCCTGAGCATGGTGCATGCGCCAGGCCCAGCCAGTCTATTCAGTGGATCTTCATGACCTCCGCACGCCCTGCCTGCCCCGTGCCTTCGCCACCCACTTTGAATCTGAAACCACCCCGACACGCCACAGACGACGGCGTGTCGGACAGAGCCCACGCTCAAAGAAGGTCAGGAGGACACACGCCGCCCCACCACGGATGCCGGAACGGCCGGGATGCGCTGCCGTTTGGCGTAGACCCTTGCCCGTTGGCTGGACAACGCCAGCAGGACCAGGATGTCCGAGGCAAGTCCGGAGAGACCCGCTTCGAGAGTGAGATTCGCGGTCCCGGTGGAGTAGTCGACGGCCTGCACCAGGATCGAGATGGAGCTCAGGGCCATTGCGATTACCCGGGCGCCGTTGCTGCCAAGGAAAATCCGCCATGCCAGGAACACCTCACCGAGCCCGAAGAGCAGGACGATGACCGCCATGGTGACAATCGCCGTCGTCGTGGTTTCCGGGTCCAGGGCGACGTCTTCGAGTCCGATGTCGCTACCGGAGCCCAGCAGTGTCATCGCCAAGGTAAAAGCGGCAATCGCCCGGATACCAACCAGGACAGCGCCGGTCACGATAGGTGCCGGGCGCCGGTCACGGCTGTCGGTCCGGCTGGGCGGCTGGTCGGCGGGGACCTGGACACGGCTGGCGTCGATGATGGGAAGGTCGCCGTCGGTGGAGATGGAGTCACCGCCGCCGTTGCGGGTGTGATATCCGGTGGAGAAGTCCTCGATCACCTGCACCGTGACGGCAGGCTCGGCAGCGCAAACGGTGGAAACGATGTGGTCCCGCTCCACGTCCGTGTTCTGCTCGATTTTGTGCGTGATCTGCAGGGTGAAGAGCGAGAAGCCGACGCTGCGGTCGTACGTGCCTGCCGCGAGCCAATCCACTTTGTGCCCACCGGGGAGGAGCCACCCCTCAGGGCAACGCCAGAAGCGGACGTGGTGGCGTTTTCCTGGGGTGTTGTTGACCTCTTGTTGGTAAGCGAAATCCTGTTGCCGGTCGAAGAGATACAAGGGGCTGACCGGCGCTTCGGTGTAGCTCTGCCGGAAAATGGTGGAGCTTATGATGCGGCGGCTGCTGGCGAAAGTGACGTCGTCGGCCATGGTCCATCCTGCGGACCTCATGATCGCATGGACCTGGGGTTCGGCTCCCAGTAACGCAACATTGACGGGATCGCCCAGCAGCCCATCGCTGGTGCGTGCGCGGCCTATGAAATAGCCCGGAACGTAAATGGTGGTCAGGATCCGGTGCAGCCGCGGCAAAAGCAGGTAGGCAAGGAAGGCCCAGAAGACAACGGAGAACCACAGCTGGCCCCACCCCAGGTGGAAGCTTTCCCCCACCAGCAGGAAGGCCAGCCACACCGCGGCAACTCCACCCAGGACGAAGAACCCGTGATCGAGCCGGCTGTCCGTGACGCCGTTGTTCGGCACTTTATCCATGAAACTCCCCCTGTGGCCCCTTAAGCTTCGGGCCTCGGGTGGGCAGTTGTACAGGTTTATGTCAGCAGTTTCGGGACGTCGAGTTGTCCGTTGCCGATGAGCCACTGCACAGATTCCAGCACTGCCTGCTCGGGTTCGTAGCGCGGCGTATACCCGATCAGCGAGGTTGCCTTGTGGATACTCACGCAGTGATTGCGGGAGAGGTGGGCCCAGCTGATATCGGCAGATTCCTTGGTGGTGGTCCGCCGGAACTCCTCCCAGCCCACGGTTTCCATGCGGGGCACCTGCCCAAACCAGGAAGCAGCGACGCTCACGTAACCGCGCACCGTCAGTGCGCTCGGAGCAACAATATTGAAGTCCTCCCCGGCCGCAGCGTCCCGATTCAGGATGGCTTTCTCGAAGGCCTGCGCGACGTCGTCGGCATGCACATGGTGCATCAGTTCATTACCGATTCCGGGAATCCGGAGTGGCTGCCCTGAGGCAATCGTCTGCCACACTCCAGGATCGAGGTTGCCCAAGGGCCCGATCGGCTGCCATCCAGGACCCACGATGTGCCCAGGATGAACCGATGTTGTGGCCAACCCTCCGGAAGCAGTCTCCTCCTTGAGCATGCGCGCGATGTCACGCTTCTGGATCCCGTACTCATCCACCGGCTCTTCGGCGAAGTCCGCTCCTTCGGCAAGGGGCAACTTCAGGCTGACGCCGTATCGCCAGATGGAGCCACAGTGCAGCAGATGGCCTGTTTCGCCGCGCAAGCGATCCACCAGCGCAGTGGCCGACCCAACGGTGAAGCACATGAGGTCAACCACGACGTCGGCGCCCAGTTGAGCTATACGGTCACCAAAGATACCCTCGCGGTCCTCGAGCTCACGGTCCGCGGTGACCTGGCGGACCTGCTCCCACTCGGGGAAATCGGCATAGGGCAGGCGGCTTCCGCGGCTGATGTTGACGACCTCGTGTCCGGCGCGCACAAGCCTGGGGACAAGGAAGGACCCAATATGGCCGCTGCCACCGATAAGTACGATTTTCATGGGTTCTCCGATCTCCACGAGTCACGGTACTGGCTTGTGGGAGTGATCGGTAGGTCCGCACGAGTTCCGGGGACCGCGGGCGGCTTCCACGTCTCCGGTCAAATCTCCTAAGCGTCGAAGTGGGTCCGGACCTTCGGGTCCTTGGTCAGGGAGGAGACTACCGAGGAGGCAAGGTCCCGGAGTTTGACGTTGCGTGTGCTGGAAGCGACCTGCAGGATCTTCATTGCCGCTTCCTGGCTGCAACGGTTTTGGGCCATGATGGCGCCGGTTGCCAGGTCAATGGTGGTCCGGGATTCCAAGGTGGCGAGGAGATGCTTCTTTGTTTCGGCCAACTGGCTGAGACGAACCGCCACGCGAAGTGCCTTGGACGCGTGATACGTGTACGCCTGGACCACATCAATGTCCACCTCGGTGAATCCGCGGGCCTTTGTGGAGTACAGATTCAGGCCGGCTTCGGCCTCCCCCTCAAGGGCCAGGGGAACGGACAGGCTGGATCCCACCCCCACCTGGACCGCGGCCGACGAGAAGGAGGGCCAGCGGTCATCGTTTGCCAAGTCAGGCACATGCACGACGACCTGTTCCCTGATCGCCGAAAGGCAAGGCCCAGCACCTATCGTGTATTGCGTTTGGTCGAGGCGCATTGCCCGTTCTTCACTACTTGCTACTGTCACGGGCTTCTTCCGACGCATGAGTGTGATGCTGCAGAAGGCGAGCGCAGGGTCGGTCAAAGTGACCGCTGAGAAATCGGCAAGTTCATCCAGCATTTCCTTCACATCCTGTGTCTTCAGGACAAGATCTTGCATGCGGTCAACGACGTAACTCGCGGGCAGAAGGGTTTGTTGCGCCACGATTGGCCTCGTTCCTGGATATTGGGGCGGTGTAAGAGTTTTGCTCAAGGAGTCCACAGGCCGGGCAGCTTCCCGGGGGCAGTCACTGCTGCGGCTTTCTCTGGTGCGGTAAGCGCCAGATGCCGCTGCCATGGGTGGGGATTCGTCGTAGAACTGGTGTTGCCCGGAACGTGCCATGCGCGGCTCTTTCCGCTCAAGTGACCTTGGTTCCGCCGTAGGGCAACGGCGGCTGGGCCTCCAGACCTTGCACAGGGGATCTGGAGGGGGCCGGAAGGGAGCTCTCGCGAATCCGGCAGGAAACATCATGGCCGGTTCCCCTGGGCTCTGGGGCCTCATACTGAACCGTCTACATCATCTGACTACATTGTAGACAGTACACGTAGACTACTGAATAGACAATGCATATTCACTACAATGTAGACTGTTTCTGTAGTGGCTGATAGCCGCTGCTTCCCTCCTCAAGGAGGTCTCGTCTCAAAGCATCCAACAGGAGGAAAACCATGGCTCCGGCAACGAAACCCCTGGCCGAGGCGGTACCGGGCAGGAAGCAGGCGCTCAGCCGGGAGTTGGTTTTATCCACCGCACTGGCCTTGGTGGACGCTGAAGGACTCGACGCTCTCACCATGCGACGGCTCGGGCAGGAACTCGGCAGGGACCCCATGGGCCTGTACCGCTACGCCAAGAGCCGGACGGAACTGCTGGACGGAGTCACCGAACTGGTCTTGAACGAACGGACCATCTTTCCGGACGACCCGGACTGGCAGGGCCAACTCCGCCGGATCGCCCACGACCTGCGCCTGATAGCACTCCGACACCCCAATGTCGTCCCCCTCCTGGTCACGCGCCCCCTATCCACCCCCATGGGACTTCGCCCGGTCGGCACCCTGCGCCCCCTCGAACAGATCCTGGACTTACTCATTGAGGCCGGGTTCGCCCCCTCGGACGCCCTGCACGTCTATCGCGCCTACTACGGTTTCCTCTACGGCCACATCCTGAACGAGCTGCAGGAATTCATCGTCGACCCTGACGAGGACGAAGCTCTCCTGCGCCTCGGCCTCCACCGCCTGCCCGCCAAGGAATTCCCGCGCCTCCGCGCGATCGCCCCGCTCCTGGCCGACTATGACGGTGAAGACGAGCTCGATGAAGGCATCACCATCCTCCTTGCCGGCCTCTCCGCACGCCTCACGGAACCCACCCACCAAACCCAGGCGTGAGCCCTGTCCGGGAACCGGAACTCTATACGTCCGCGCCAGGGCGGCGCGTCAAACCGTCACCTCATCACGAGACTTACTTGTTCCAGGGTTAGACAAACGGCAGGCTCCCCCGACTAGCATGAATAGTCCGGGCAAGCCCGGGTACGTGACCTCTTGAACGACCCCCCTCGGACGGTCGGCGTTGACGCGGCGACCACGTAAGGAGACAACTGTGCGGGAGCCTGCAGTCAACACGAGCGTGTCAGAAATCAGCGAAACTCCAGAAGAAAATCCGGAGGAGACGCCACAGGAAACGCCCGATGAAATCGCAAGCGAACCGGCGGAAATCACCTTTGACGAGCAGTTCTACCCGGCCCGGCCCAAGGCGCTCCGGCCAATCGCCCGAAGGCGCCAGTTCTTTGCCGCCCGGCCTTCCTTGGAATTCGACGGCCTGAACTCAACCTATGTGGACTGGCTCAGGAACCAATCCATGCTGGGTGATGCCAACACCATGGCCCGCCAGTTGTCCGGGCAGGCCAGCATGTGGCAGAACTCGTACGCCAGGCCCAACCCGCGCGCAGCCGTTGAGCGTTCACCTGTCTGGTTCACCGCCTACCCGCTGTCCTTCATCACCAAGGATGGCCAGTCCTTCCTTTCGGCGCTGGGTGATCCCGAGCTCTGGGATGCGTTCAGCAAGATTGGCATCCGTGGGTTGCACACTGGCCCTGTGAAGCTGGCTGGCGGCATCCGTGGCTGGTCGCAGACACCCAGCGTGGACGGCCATTTTGACCGCATTTCCATGGCGATCGATCCGGCGTTCGGGACGGAAGAGGAGTTCCGTCAGATGTGCGAGGTCGCCAACGAGCACGGCGGCACCATCATTGACGACATCGTCCCCGGGCACACAGGCAAGGGCGCGGACTTCCGGCTGGCTGAGATGAACTTCCGGGACTACCCCGGCATCTATCACATGGTGGACATCCCCGAGGAGGACTGGCACCTTTTGCCGGACGTTCCCGAGGGCGAGGACTCGGTGAACATCAGCCCGGCCGCTGAGGAAGCCCTGCAAAAGGCGGGCTACATCATTGGGCGGCTGCAGCGGGTCATTTTCTACGAACCCGGTGTCAAGGAAACCAATTGGAGCGCCACCAAGCCCATTATCGACACCACGGGCAAGACCCGACGCTGGGTGTACCTCCACTACTTCAAGTCCGGCCAGCCGTCCATCAACTGGCTGGACCCAACGTTCGCCGGCATGCGCCTGGTGGTAGGTGACGCACTGCATTCACTGTTGGACCTCGGCACCGGTGCGTTGCGGCTTGATGCCAACGGCTTCCTGGGCGTCGAAAAGAGCGCGGAAGAGGAGCCGGGATGGTCGGAGGGCCACCCGTTGTCCGAGGCGGCAAACCAGCTGATCGGCTCCATGATCCGCAAGGTGGGCGGGTTCTCCTTCCAGGAACTCAACCTCACTATCGACGACATCAAGGCCCAGTCAGAATCGGGTCCCGACCTCTCATACGACTTCATTACCCGGCCCGCATACCACTACGCATTCGTCACAGGCGATACCGAATTCCTGCGCCTGACCCTGCGCCTCTCCATGGAGATCGGGGTGGACCAGGCTTCTTTGGTCCACGCCCTCCAGAACCACGACGAACTGACCTATGAGTTGCTGCACTTTGCCGCCGGGCACAGGGACGACGTTTTCGAGCTTGGCGGTGAAGAACTGACCGGAGCCGAAGTTGCGGAGAAGGTGCAGGAGACCCTGCGGGAACGTCTCACGGGCGAGAATGGGCCCTACAACGCACTGTTCACCACCAACGGCATCGCTTGCACCACGGTCAGCTTCATCATGGCCGCGCTGGGTATCAAGGACCAGGACGCCATCACCCCTGAGCAGGAAGCCCAGGTACTGGACGCCCACGTGCTGTTGTCCATGTACAACGCGCTGCAGCCGGGCGTCTTCGCACTCTCGGGCTGGGACCTCACCGGCATCACGGCCCTGGACCGCGAAACCGTCAAGGAACTCACGTCGCAGGGTGACACACGCTGGATCAACCGTGGAGCCCACGACCTCATGGGCACCAGCCCGGACGCGAAGACCTCGCTGGCCGGCATGGCCCGTGCCCGCAGCCTCTACGGTTCCCTGCCCGAGCAGCTCAAGGATTCACGCTCCTACGCTCGCCGCCTCCAGCAGATCCTCACAGTGCGGGAGGAGTCGGGCATTGCCACCAGCACCTTGCTGGACGTGCCGGACGTTTCCAACCGGGGACTGCTGGTGATGGTCAACCAGCTGGCCGACGGAGCACTGCAGGTAACGGTCCTGAACTTCTCGGACCAGGACATTGCAGGCAGCATCCAGTCCTCACACCTCGTGCCCGGAGCTACCGTGCATGACTTGTTCAGCGGCGAGGACGTCGGCCAGGTGGACGACCTCCACAGCTTCTATCTCGAGCTGCCGGCCTTCCAGGGCACGGCCCTGCTGTTGAAGGACCCGGTTGTTGAGGAAGAGACCGCCGAATAGGAAGGCACGACGTCGGCGCTCACGGTGAGTGCCGACGTCGCGGTGGTTCAGGCGCCCGGGATGCCATGAGGGTAGGGACGCACATCCTCGACGAAGATGAGCGGCCGGCCATCGGCGCAGGCCCCCACGTCTTTGGAGTTCACCTCCAGGCCCCCATAGGAAATGACATCGCCGATGCTGAAGAATGCTCCATCGGGCATCAGCAAACCGGCGTCGGTGACCTTGGTTCCCGTGGGAAACAGGAGGCCGTTGCCGATACACCCGTTCTGGTCTGCCTCAAGTTTCTCCGTTCGGAGGACGTCCGGGCGCATGTAGATGCCACCGGCTATGAGGTTATCGATCCCGGTGGTGGAAGCGGCCAGCTTTCCTGCCCCGCCTGTGACGATCTCCGGTTCCACTGTGGGCGTCGGGGAGCCGGTAATCTCGGGCAGCGGCGAAACACCCGGCGGGTTGGACGCACTGTTGTGCGGCTCGGCGGCAGGCTGCGTCCCAACGGGCACATCCTCCAGGAGGGTATTCGTGGGCAGGGATGCGGTCACAACGACCCCCATCATCACCGCAGCGGCCGCTGCCGCCAGCCCATACCGTGCCAGCACGGGAAGAGGCCGCCTGACGGGCCGTTGATGGGAATCTCCGATGGACCCACCCACGGCAAGCTGCTCGGCGTCGGTAGCCATCACCGCCAAACTCATTTCCCGGCTGCGGGCCAGTTCATCTTCCGTCACCGCAAGGGCGGGATCGGCCGCGGTCAGGCGATCCAGGGTGGACATCTCGTTGTTACGCATTTCTGGGATCCTCCGTGATGTGGTCTGTACGAAGCAGGGTGCCGAGTTCCTTCCGTGCCCGGTGCAGACGCATCCTGACGGCCGTAGCGGTGACATCGAGCAGGTTTGAGACCTCGGCGGAACTGAATCCGTCCCAGTACGTCAGGAGAAGGACCTCGCGTTCCTCGGGCTTGAGACGGTCCAGCGCTTCCCTCACCAGTCCGTCGTCGGATCCCAACTCAGCCGTCCGCTGCCGCTCCAACTGCTGCGTGAGGTTCTGCGAGCGGACGGTCGAACGGTAATGATTCCGGAGGACGTTGCGGGCAATGCCAAACACCACAAGCACAGAGAGTTCCTGGTCCTGTCGGGACTTTTCCCACGCAATCCGGAACACGTCTGCGGTGAGGTCCTCGGCCGTGGACGCACCCTCCGTTCGGCGCCGGAAATAGCGGTATACCTTGTCATGGCACGCGGCGTGGGCCGCCAGAAAATGCTTCTGCCTGGCCAACTCCACGCGATCCCCCTGCTCCGTTTGCAAGCTCATACCCCGTTAATGTCCGGCAATCGGAAAAGTGTAACGAGCCCTGGGAAAAGACACGGAAAGCACGACGTCGGCACTCACGGTGAGTGCCGACGTCGCGGTTTGGCGTTGATCGCCTGCAGCGTTAGTCGCCTACGGCGTCGCGGCCACGGCGGAGGATCAGAGGATCGGCGTCGTAAACCACCGAGGTGTCCTTGTCCTCATAGTCGAATTGGTTCAGGAAGTAGCGCATGGCGTTGATGCGGGCGCGCTTCTTGTCATTGGACTTGATGGTGATCCACGGCGCATGGTCGGAGTCCGTGTGCAGGAACGTCTGTTCCTTCGCGTCGGTGTACTCCTCCCAGCGGTCCAGGGATGCAAGGTCCATGGGCGAGAGCTTCCAGCGGCGGACGGGGTCGATCTGGCGGATGGCGAAGCGGGTCCGTTGCTCCTGCCGGGTGACGGAGAACCAGAACTTGGTCACGTGGATCCCGGCGTCCACCAGCATCTTTTCGAAGACCGGCGCCTGCCCCATGAAGGTGTCGTATTCGTCGTCTGTGCAGAAGCCCATGACTTTCTCCACGTTGGCCCGGTTGTACCAAGAGCGGTCGAACATGACGATCTCGCCGGCTGTCGGAAGGTGCTGGATGTAGCGCTGGAAATACCACTGGCCCTGCTCCCGGTCCGAGGGTTTGGCCAGCGCAACTGTCCTGGCGGACCGGGGATCCAAGTGCTCCGTGAAGCGCTTGATGGTGCCGCCCTTGCCGGCGGCGTCCCTGCCTTCGAAGACAATCACGTGCTTGAGTCCGCGGTCCTGGCCCCAGTACTGGAATTTCAACAACTCAATCTGGAGTCGGTACTTCTCCACCTCGTACTCATCGCGGGTCATCCGCTCTTGGTACGGATAGTCCTCGTTCCACGTTTCAACAGCGGATCCACCGGGATCGATCAGGTCGGGGTCCTCCCCTTGCCCGCCGCTGATGGTGTAGCCCAACTCCACCAGGTGATCGATGGTCTCCCGAAGGTTGTCCCTGACCCACCAATCGTCCAGTGATGTGGATAGTGAGTTTGCCTCCGTCATGCGGTCCTCCTGGTCAGCCGTGTGGTGCGCGGCAGCCTAGCAACGGATGGTGACGGGAATATGAACAGGGTTTCGGCCATCAGCCGTGATTGCGGCGGTCCTCTGTTGTGGTGAACAGCAGCCAGGCCAACCAGACGCCCACAAGGATTGCGGCGCCAGGCAGCAGGTCCAGTGGTTCGATATCCCGCCCTTCAGGGAGGAAGCCGAAGCCGATCCATACAGCGGCAACCACCACCACCAAGCTGATGGCGTGGGACACCAGTTCCAGGGACCTGCGGCGAACCAGCTTGATCACCAGCTCTCCTGCCATGATCAGAGCGATGGCAGACCCCATTCCCAGCGGATAGGCGCTGAACCCCGGAACCAAATCCTGCGATGCAGTCCACGCCATGAAGATCAGCAGACCCGCTAAGAGTGCGAGCGAGGTGATGAGGGACGCCGTGATGGTCATCCCCGCCATGCGCCGGTCCTTGTCGTGGCGCTTCCCCGGAATGTAGTCCCACGCGCCGCGCGTGAGCTTCACACTGATCCACCCGGCAATCACCACCAGGACCAGTGGGTCCAGCACGGGCGTGACGTAGTTGTTGCTGACGGCCCAGAAGACGGCCAGAAGCGCTGTGTAGACCTGGGGCGTTGCGAAGACTCCCAACCACCAGCCCAGCAGGAATTCCTTTCGGGCTCCGGGAAGGTCAAGGGGATGGACAAGAAAGTGGGTTTTCGGGTCCGGTAGCTGGACCTTCTCTTCGATGGGATTCACGATGTCCTCCAAGGGACCTGCTCAATGTAGGGCGGACGAAGACCTGCCCGTGCAATGTCGTATACCTTCTGGCGCGCCACTCCGAGCTCTGCGGCCACCGTCACGGCGCTGTACTCGTCCAGGAGTTCAGCGACAGCCACTGACCTGATTCCGGATGCCCTGGAATTGAGATGTGCGGCAAAGACACTGACCTCCGCGGACAGCAGGGCCACGGCCAACGGTCCGCCAAACGGTTCTGCCCAGCCCTGCCCGCCCGCTGCGGCTGCCGCGTAGAGGGCATCCCCGCCATCGGTCAGGACGGCGTGGAGCTGTTCCGGGGTGATCCCGCGGTCCACAAACCTCTTGGCTGCGGTGTCGCGGGAACCGTCGTCGGCCCGACGATGGGTGAGCACGTGCTGCCACTGCGGATCAAGGGTTTGGGAAGCTGCATTGTCACCCCCGGGTTGACTTGTCATGAGTCCATAGTCCTCACACGGCAGTGAGGTGTCAACCCCCGGGTGACACCTCACTCACCTGCGGGGGCGGCAAGCTCAATCCAGTAGCGGCGGAAGGCCTTGCCCTCGCCGTCCAGGCGCACATCTTCCAGCACGCCGCCGCTTCGCTCAATGGTCCTCGCAGAAGCCGCATTGTTGTCATCACAGGTCAGGAGTACCCGCTCAGGCCCTCCCCCTGCAGCCAGGCTGGAGCACATCTCCCGCAGGGCCCAGGTTGCCACACCGCGGCCGCGATCCGAAGGGCGGACGCCGTATCCAATATGGCCGCCGGAGTTCAGGAGGGAAGGCGTGAGGTAGTGGCGGAAGGCAATCGAGCCCACGTATCGCGAATCCTCTGTTATCCAGCGAAAGGTGCAGGGGACGATGCCGTTCACTTCCTGGGCATGCTCAGCGTCCGCCAACTTTCGGACCCACGCGGCAAAGCCTTCGGCTGTGCTGACGTCATCGCCGGCGAACAGCCCGGCGCCGTCCTGGTGGGCGCCGTCCCATTCGCGGTGCGACTCGATGAATGACTCGTAGAGGGACACGTCAGGAGCGGTAAGAGTAAACATGGTGACGACTCTAGGCCCCGCTGATCCGAACTTCTTGTCAAGCCAATTTACGGCCCTGGACCGCTGCGTGCGTCTTCTTCAGCGCAGAGACGGACGCATCGTAGGAATGCTGGGCCACTCCAACAAAGAGGCAGTCAACCACCATCATCTGGGCGATGCGGCTACCCATGGCCCCGGACCTGAAGGGCGTCTCCCGCGCGGCGGTATTCAGCACAATGTCGGCGGTCCGCCCCAGCGCCGAATCGGCATGATTGGTGACCGCGATGGTGGTTGCTCCTGCCGCCTTCGCCGCCAACAGGAAGTCGACCGTATCCACGGTTGTGCCCGAGTGGGAGACGGCGACAGCAACGCCGTCGCCGTCCAGAAGGGCCGCAGATGCCAGCGCCGCATGGGGGTCCGCCCAGCTGAAGGACGTCAGGCCAATCCTGTGCAGCTTCTGCTGCAGGTCCTCGCCCACCAAGCCACCCGCCCCAACGCCGAAGATATCGGTCTTCCGCGAGGTGGAGATGACCTCCACCGCCTGGGCGAGTTTGTCGACGTCGAGCACTTGGGCCGTGTCCGCTATGGACATGGTCTCGTTGAAGGCAATTTTGGAGACGATGTCGCGCAGCGAATCGGACGTGTTGATGTCCTCATAGACTCCCGCCGGCACATTGTTGGCAAGGCTCTCGCGCGCGGTCTCCCGGGCCAGGTCCAGACGCAGATCCGAGTACCCGGTGTAGCCCACCTTCTTGTAGAAACGGACAACCGACGTGGTGGACGTCCCGCCCTGCTCGGCAAGATCCCCGATGGACATCATGGCCGCACGGGAAGGATCCGCCAGGACGAGCTCGGCAATGGCGCGCTCTGAGGGGCGCAACGTCGGCAGTGCCGAACGTATCCGCACTAAGACGGTCCGTGACAACTGCCCGCTCAGTGCCTCTTCCATGGTGTTTCCTTCCAGCCGACCCAGCCAATCCACGGTAGCGGCAGGCCCATGTAAGTAATTTACCCAAGGGCGGCGTCGGAGGTAAACGATTGACGCAGATCATCCCAGCGAATACGGTCGATGTAAGCGACATCACAAAAGTTGTCATGCCCTGCTCATCCGGAAAGGCTCCCCATGACACTCAACCGCCGAAAACTCATCCACGCGTCGGGACTGGCGGCAGCGGCCGCCGTCGTGTCGCCCTTTGCCCCGAGCGCCAGTGCAGCCACCGGACTGGCCACCCGCCCCGGAAAGCCTGGAACAGTTACCACCGGCGCCGACGTTGCCGCCGCCGACAACTGGGGCATTTTCGCCGACCGCCGGGTGGGAGTCATCACCAACCCCACCGGAGTCCTGGCGAACTTCCACTCGATCGTTGACGACATGGCGGAAAAGGGCGTCGACGTGAGGGCAGTCTTCGGTCCCGAACACGGCTTCCGGGGCACGGCCCAAGACGGCGCCAGTGAAGGGACCTCCGTGGATCCCCGCACCGGCATCACGGTCTACGACTCCTACGGCGCCGATGTGGACCACTACGTGGGCTTTTACGAAAAGTCCGGCGTCGACACCATCTGCTTCGACATCCAAGACGTGGGGGCGCGGTTCTACACCTACATCTGGACCATGTGGGGTGCCATGCAGGCCGCCTCCCGGACGGGTGCCAGGTTTGTCGTCCTGGACCGTCCCAACCCGATCGGCGGGCAGGCAAGGGGGCCGGTCCTGCAGCGCGGATTCGAGTCCGGAGTGGGAAAACTGGGCATCGCACTCCAGCACGGCATGACCGTGGGTGAGCTCGCCAAGTACTTCAACGCGGTGCATTTGCCGGCCGTGGGCCTCGCTCCCCTTCAAGACCTCCACGTGGTTGAAGTACAGGGGTGGCGCCGCGAGATGACCGGCCCGGAGAACCGGGCATCGTGGATCCTGCCGAGCCCCAATATGCCCACCCCGGAGACCGCCCTCTTGTACCCGGGCACGGCACTTTTCGAGGCCACCAATATGTCCGAAGGCCGCGGAACCACCAGGCCGTTCGAACTGATCGGCGCCCCCTACGTGGATTACCGCTGGGCCGAGGCGCTCAACGGCAAGGGCCTCGCCGGCGTCACCTTCCGCGAGGCCTACTTCCAGCCCACGCTCTCCAAGAACCAGGGGGTCATCTGCGGCGGAGTCCAGGTGCACATCACCGATCCTGCCCGCGTTGAGGCCCTGGAAGTCGGCACCCACATGCTGGTGGAAGCCAAACGGTTGTACCCGGGCTTCGCGTGGCGCGGCGACGCCGGACGCTGGATGGGGCTGTTGAGCGGGTCCGCCCGCTTTGCCGAACAGCTCGACGCCGGTGCTGACGCCCGCACCATCACGGACAGCTGGCGGGCGGAACTGGGTCAGTTCGTCCGGGATACCCGCCAATACCTCCTCTACAACGGGCCACGCTAGGCCAGCCGGAAATACTGTGACGATTGGGATGGGAATTCACATGCTCAGAAAAGGAACTACCTTGATGACGGCCGCCGCCACGGCGCTGCTCATGACGGGCGCGGGGGTGGTGACGGGCGCCGGCGCTGCAGTGGCGGACGTCCCCACCACGGCACGCACGACGACGGTCACCGCCTCACCGGACATCGAGGCAATGATCTCCGGCATGTCGCTGGACGAAAAGATCGGCCAAATGACCTGGACCCACGTTTACGGATCCTCGGCCGATGACACGTCCATGGCGGCAAGCAACCAAGCACGTTACGGCGTCAATACTCCGGCGGAAGTCGTAGCCAAGTACAACCTTGGCGGCGTCCTCTACTTCGCGTGGTCCGGGAACACCAACAACCCCCGGCAGGTTGCCGGGCTGTCCAACGGCCTGCAGGAAGCCGCGGTGGGCCAGGACGGAACCGGCATTCCGCTGGCGGTCACCATCGACCAGGAAGGCGGCCTGGTTGCCCGCATCGGACCGCCGGCCACCGTCCTCCCGGGAAATATGGCGTTGGGAGCTACGGCAGACGCGGAACTTGCGAGGGCGCAGGGCGAAATCCTGGGCTCTGAGATGCGTGCCATGGGCATCAACGTGGACTTCGCGCCGGTGCTGGACCTCAACTCCAACCCGGACAACCCCGTGATCGGCATCCGCTCCATGGGCGAAGATCCCGCGTTGGTCAGCGCGCTCGGTGTGGCGCAAATCGACGGCATCCAGGAACACAACGTCGGCGCGGCAGCCAAACACTTCCCCGGCCACGGCGATACCTCGGTGGATTCCCACTACGGGCTCCCCACCGTCACCTACGACCGGGAGACCCTGAACCAGCACCTGAAACCCTTCAAAGCCGCCATTGACGGTGGCGTGGACATGGTCATGACAGCGCACATCATTGTGGAGGCCATCGACGCAGAGATGCCCGGCACCCTGTCCCACAAGGTCCTCACAGGATTGCTTCGGGATGAGCTGGGCTTCAAGGGCCTGGTCACCACCGACGCCTTGGATATGGCCGCGATGGCCGCAGAATGGCCCCAGGAAGAAATAGCCGTCAAGGCCATCCAGGCCGGCTCTGACATCCTGCTTAACTCCCCCGATGTGGACGCCTCGTTCGCAGGTGTCCGTGCCGCCGTCGAGTCCGGAGAGCTCGCCGAGAGCCGCCTTGATGAGTCCGTCCGGCGCATCCTTGAGTGGAAGGTCAAGCGGGGAGTCTTCGAACAACCGATGGCAGATCCCAACGCTGTGGACACCCTTGTTGGAAGCGCAGAGAACCTGGCCACGGCCAAGCTGATCTCGGACCGGGCAGTGACCCTGCTCCGCAACGAGGACAAGGTCTTGCCCCTCGCATCCGGCAGCTCGGTACTCATGGTGGGGGCCGGTTCAGCCTGGCCGGAGCTCGCGGGACCGATGCTCAAGGAGCAGGGATTTACGGTCACTGAAGACTACGAGGATGGGGCATCCCCCTCCGCGGCGTACCGCGCGCGTGCGGTAGCCGCAGCCGGCACCGTGGATGCCGTGGTCTTCGCTTCGTACAACGCAACCGGCAATGCTGCGCAGCAGCAGATGGTGGCGGAGCTGGCAGCCACTGGGACCCCCGTCATCGTTGTGGCCACACGCAACCCCTACGACATCAGCGTCTTCCCCGGCGCCGACGCCGTGCTCAACAGTTACGGGGTCAAAGACGTCAATTTCCACGGTGCCGTCCGTGCCATTTCAGGGGCTGTAAACCCCGGCGGCAAGCTTCCGGTCAACATACCGGAAGCAGACGGCGACGGCGTCCTGTTGCCTTTGGGCTTCGGCCTCCACTACGACACCGCGACGCCGGCAACGGTCACCTTCACGGACAAGCCGGGCCGCGGGCAGGACTCGTACACCGTCCCGGCGGTGGACGGCGTGGTCTACCTGGTTGACGGCAAGGAAATCGCGGCCGGGACGTACAAGAAGCCTGAGGGCACCGTGACAGTCACTGCAGTCCGCGGCAAGGGGTACGTCTTTACCGAAGGTGCCGTCACCGAATGGAGCCACACGTTCACCACGGGGGTCCCCAAGCCGTAGGGCCAGGTTAAAGGGCTCACACCACCGACGAGTTCATCAGTGCGACCGTGATGAGCAGGGCAACCCCGAACATCGGCAGGCAAAGGACCATGTTGGTCAGGCGGTTGTCCCTCATCACGGCCACGAACTCGCGAAGGAAAGCGCTGGGCACAAAGTACCTGGCGGTCGGAGCACCCACTACCTCCGCGTTGATCTTCTGGCGTCGGGACAGGAGGGCAGCGCGGAGTACGTGGTAGTTGTTGGTGCACACCAGCAAGGGCCCTTGGATTCCCTTTTCAGCCAAAAGGGCTACGGAATAGGCAAGGTTCTCGCGGGTGGTGGTGGCCTGGTTTTCTTCCAGCACGTCGCCGGAGGCAGCGCCCTTTGCCACCAGATACTCCTTCATTGCCGTGGACTCGGGCCGGGGTTCATCCGGGCCTTGACCCCCGGAAGGCACCAGGACCGGCCTTGCCGGTGCGCCGCCGTCGTAAATTTCCAAAGCCTTGTTCAGGCGCGCGGCGAGCAACGGCGGGACTTTGCCGTCGATCAAACCGGAACCCAGGACAATGACGGCCGCCGGATTCGCGCTGAACCGCATCCTTGAATACACCAAGGCATACCCGAGAAACACCACAAAGGCGCAGCCCAGGTAAGCGCAGAGGAAGAAGGCCAACGCAGCGAGGCCTGCCAGGACGGGCTGCCCGCTCAGGACGAAGAGGAACGCGACCACCGGGGCGAGGAACACCGCCAGCCCCACCGCAATAGGCAGAAAGCTGCTGATGCCGGGGCCTTCCCTGCGGACCATGGTGATCCCGTTGGCGATCAGGAAGCCGGCGAACACGAAGATGCTCACCACCGGAACCACCACTACCACCAGGTTCAGCCATTCGAACCACGGGTTCAGGTCGATCAGCAAGTCCAGGATGGCCTGCAACAGGAGCCATACCGCCACCAGGAGCAGCACCCCGTTGCGGAGCCTGCGCCGATCGGACTGGTAGGAGGCAAGGAAGAGCCCCGCGAAGAGAAGTCCAAGGACCAGGTTCAGCATGGTCCAAGCCTATGCGCTGGGGACTGGTGCCTCGCGGTGCCCGGCTCAGGCCGATTCGCGGATGACCAGCTCGGTGGGGATGGTGACGGCGGCGGGGCGCTTGCCGCTGATCACGTCCAGCAGGAGCCGCACCATTTCCTCGCTGATCCGGTCAAAGGGCTGGCGAACGGTGGTCAGTGGTGGCGCTGCCTCCTGGGAGACTTTGATGTCATCAAATCCGACGACGGCCACATCACCTGGCGTTGTCAGCCCGGCGTCCCGGAGGACGTCCATTGCGCCGAGTGCCATGAGGTCGTTCGCGGCGAAGACGGCGTCAATGTCCTGGGTGCGGTTCAGGAGTTCCCGCATGGCCCTGGCCCCGCTGTCGCGGCTGTAATCTCCGTGCGCGATGAGGGTTTCATCGATGTCCGCCCCTTGATGGTCCCGGTACGCTTCGAGCCGGCGCGTGCCTCCCGAGGTGTCAGCAGGGCCGGCGATGGTGGCAATCCGCTGCCTCCCGCCGTCGTGCAGGTACCGCAAAACATCCCGGGCGCCCTCGTAATCGTCGGCCGCGACGTAGCCCATCTTCTTCTCGAAGCCCAACGGGACGCCACAGGCAATGGCCGGGACACCCGCGGCAATAATGTCCGCGATGATGCCCTTCCGGCTGCCGTGGGACGAGATCAGCAGGACCCCGTCGACGTGGCCGGCGGTGAGGAAGTCGGTGGCGCGCCGCTGCTCGTCATCCGTGCCGGCCATGATCAGCACCAACGGGATGTCGTGAACGGCCAAGGCGTCTGCAGCACCACGCATAAGCACGGCGAAGTTGGGGTCCTCGAACAGCCTCTCCTGCGTTTCCGTGAGCAGGAACGCCACGGAGTTGGCCCGGTTGGTAGCGAGGTTCCTCGCGTGCGGATTGACGCGGTACCCGGTCTTCTTGATGGCTGCGTTGACGGCTGCCAACGCAGACGGGCTGACCCAGTGGCCTCCGTTGAGAACCCGGGAAACCGTACCTCGTGAGACGCCTGCCTCTGCGGCCACGTCGTCGATTTTGGGCCTTGGCCGATGGGTGGGTTGCGTCATGACCAAAGCCTACCTAGGACTAGGCTTTGACGGCGCCCGCGGCCAGGTCGACCCGCCAATAGCGTTGCAGCAGAAGGAACATGATGACCAGCGGGACGATCGACAGCAGAGCACCGGCGAGTACCAGGGTGTAAAGAGCCGGCGCGGAGGCTCCCTGGTTCAGCAGGCCGTTGAGCCCCACGGTGATGGGGAACAGATGGTCATCGCCCAGCATGATGTACGGCAGCATGAAGTTGTTCCAGATGGCGACGAACTGGAACAGGAAGATGGTCACCAAGCCCGGCAGCATCATGGGCGCGGCGATGCGGTTGAAGATGTACATCTCCTTGGCACCCTCAGTGCGGGCGGCCTCAATGACGTCGCCGGGAACTGAAGCCGCAGCATAGATGCGGGCCAGGTAAATGCCGTAGGGGCTGATGATCTGGGGCAACAGCACGGACCAGTAGGTGTTGGTGAGTCCGGCCTGGGCCAGCATCAGGTACTGCGGAATGGCGAGGATGACGCCGGGCACCAGCACGCCCATCAGCAGGACCTTGAAGACTCCGGACTTACCCGGGAAGTCGAACTTCGCCAGGACATAGCCGGAAAGGGCTGACACCCAGGTGGACACGATCGCGCCGACACCCGCGTAGAGGGCCGTGTTGAGCATCCAGCGCCAGAACAGGCCATCTCGGTATTCGGTGAGCTCAACAATGTTGTCCCACAGGTGTGTGCTGGGCGCCAAGGTAAAGGTGGAGAACAGCTCGGTTCCGTCCTTGCTCGCGGCAGCTACCACCCAGACCACCGGGAACAGGCAGTAGAGCGCCCCGAGGATCAGGATGCCTGTGGACAGATAGCTGGGCTTTTCCTTGACATACTCCGGCTTGGTGGCCTTGCTTGGCTTGGGGTTGGCGCGGCGGCTTTTGGGTGGCGTGGCGAGGGCAGTCACGGTCAGTTCTCCTGTCCGAAGGCCCGCTTCTGCACGATGCGCAGGAACAGGAAGGAAATGATGAAGGTAGCCAGGGCAATCACGATGCTGGTGGCGGCCGCGGAGAAGACGTCATTGCGCGTGAAGGCATCGCGATACACGAGCATGAGCGGGGACCAACTGGTGGAAAGGCTGTTGGCCAGCGGACGCAGCGTGGTGGGCTCGGCGAAGACCTGCAGCGTTGCGATCATCGAGAACAGCGCGGTCATCACCAGGGAAGGGGCAATGATGGGGATCTTGATCCTGATGGCGGTCTGGATTTCAGAGCACCCATCCAGCTTGGCTGCCTCGTAGATTTCGCTGGGAACAGCCTTGAGCGAGGTGTACATGACAATCATGTTGAAGCCCACGCCGCCCCACAGGGCGATGTTGCAGATGGCGAACGTGACCAGGTTGGGATCCAGCAGCGAGGGCAGTTCCATGCCGAATTGACGGGCCAGGAAGTGGAACGGGCTGACACCCGGCAGGTAAAGGAAACCCCAGAGGAGTGAGCTGATCACTGCCGGGACTGCGTATGGCAGGAAGATCGCGGTGCGGGAGAAGCTTCCGGCCCGTGTACGCCGCGAATCCAGCAGCAGCGCGAACAGCAGGGCGAAGCCGAGCATCAGGGGAATCAGGATGAGTCCATAGGTCAGGACCCGGAGGACGCTGCCCAGAAATTCAGGATCCGTCAGTGCGCTGACGTAGTTGTCCAAGCCAGCGAACCCGGTGCTTTGCGAGCCCTTGCCGAGACCCAACCCGCTGACCTTCTTCTTCTGGAAGCTGAGAACCAGCGTGTAGATGATGGGCGCTGCCATGAAGACGAGGAACAGGAGGATGCCAGGGGCCAGCATTGTGTAAGGGATGAGCACCCGGGACTTGAAGTTCTTGGCCCGCCTGGGGGTTTCGGCTGTTCTGCCGGCCGCCGGACCGGGCCTGGTTGCGGTCATTGCCACGGGTGCACTTCCTTGTGGTGGTTCGAAGGTAAGACTCTGGGTGGAGACGCTGCGGGAGGGCGGGGCACCACCCTCCCGCAGCTGGTGCGGTTGCTTGGAACGGCTACTTGACCGTGAAGCCGGTCTTCTTCAGGTCATCAACAGTGACCTGTTGCATGCTGTTGACCGCGTCCAGGAAGGCACTCTTCTGCTTGGACTGGGCGGCCTTGGCGAACTGATCGTTGTAGGCGTTGTAGGCAACGTTGACGTTGGGGCCGTACGTGAAGGAACCCACATTCTGTGCAGCCTCACCCACAACCTTGTAGAAATCGGGCTGGTTGGAGAAGAACGCGGGAGCCTCTGTGAGGGCGGATTCAGCGCCGGCGGAGTCGGCCGGGTAGATGCCGGTTTCCTTAACCAAGGCCTTGACAGCTTCAGGGTCCGTGTTGAGCCATGTGGCGAACTTGGCGGCGGCGTCGAGGTTCTTGGACTGGGAGGTGACCGCGGTGGATGAGCCACCCCAGTTACCTGTGGACGGCTTGGACGCATCCCACTGCGGCATGGGTGCTACCTTCCACATGCCTGCTGTCGCTCCGGCGTTGCCCTCGAGAACGCCCGGGCCCCAGGCCGCGCTGAGCCAGCCAACCTGCTTGCCGGTATTGAGCGCAGTGTTCCATTCAGGGGTGTACATGGGCTTGTTGTCGATGATGCCCTTTTCGACGAGGCCACCCCAGTAGCCGGCCACTTTCTCGGTGGGCTCCTCGGCAATCTTGACGTTCCAGGCATCACCATCAACACCCCACCAGGAAGCTCCCGCTTGCTGTGCCATGCCCGTAAACCAACCAGCATCGTTGGAGGAGAACGTTCCGAGGTAGGCTTCAGGATCAGCGGCATGCACGGCCTCGGCGGCGGCCGCGTATTCATCCCAGGTGGTGGGTACAGCAATGCCGAGCTTCTCGAAGATGTCGGCGCGGTAATAGAAGACCATGGGGCCGGTATCCTGCGGGACCGAGTACAGGGCTTCGCTGCCCAGCGTCACGGAGTTCCAGACGCCTTCGGGGAAGTGGTCTTTGGTGTCATTGGCTGCGGTGCCCGACAGATCGGCGAGCGCATCGGCGGCCACCAAAGTGGGGATCTTCTGGTACTCGGCCTGGATCAGGTCCGGCGCGCCGCTGCCTGCCTTGACGGCGGTGAGAAGCTTGGTGACCGCGGGGTCACCGCCGTCCTGCTTGTTGACCGTGACGTGGATGGTGGGGTTCTTCTCGTTCCACAGTTCCACCACCTTGTCCAGGTTCGGGGCCCATGCCCAGTAGGTCAATTCCACCTTCTGGTTGGGGTCGCTGGCTGCAGCATTCTGGCTGCCGGCAGTGGGGCCTGCGGAACATCCTGCGGCGAGCATAGTGGCCGCTGCGAGCATGGCTACGGCGCCTGCACGAAATGACGTGCGCATTTCGTCCTCCTTGTCGAAAAGCTGAATGGGTCTGTCTGGGGTTTCACCGCTCATCCGAACTGGAGTCGCATGACTGTGAGCGGTTCCAGTTATTCACAGCACTGTGATCCATGTCAACCCTCAAATTGATCTAGCCAGCGTAATTGGAGCTGTGATACTACTGGGAGCGCACACAGTTCTTAGGAGATTTGATGACAGACGTCCTGCAGGCCCCCGCCACCCAACCCGCACAGGCGCCCTGGGTACAGCGACCGGCCGGCCTTTGCTACGGCGGGGATTACAACCCCGAGCAATGGCCCCGCGAGGTCTGGGTGGAGGACATCGCGCTGATGAAGGAGGCCGGGATCAACCTGGTCAGCATCGGCATCTTCTCCTGGGTGTTGCTGGAGCCGCGTGAAGGCGAATACGACTTCGAATGGCTGGACCACCTCATGGACCTGCTGGCCGACGCCGGCATCAGCGTGGACCTTGGAACTCCCACCGCCGCACCGCCTGCCTGGTTCTGGAAGAAGTACCCGCATGCGCGTCCCGTGACCCGCGATGGGGTCACGCTGGGCATCGGATCCCGCGGCATGGCCAGCCCCAGCTCACCGGAATACCGCCGTGCGGCCACCAACATTACGGAGCAGCTGGCACGCCGCTACGCGTCCCACCCCGCCCTGGTTCTTTGGCATGTGCACAACGAGTACGGCGCACCTGTCAGCGATTCATATGACGAGAATTCCGTGTTGGCGTTCCGCGACTGGCTCCGTCACCGCTACGTCACCCTGGATGCGCTCAACCAAGCGTGGGGAACGCTGTTCTGGGGACAGAAGTACGGCGAATGGGACGAGATCGACGCTCCGCGGGCCTCGGCCAGTGTCAGCAACCAAGGCCAGCGCCTGGACTTCCACCGGTTCACCTCCGACGCCATGCTCCAGTGCTTCATTGCCGAGCGCGACGTCATCAAGAAGTACACGCCCCACTTACCGGTGACCACCAACTTCATGGCCACCAACTGCCTGTCCCCTGACTACTGGGCCTGGGCCAAAGAGGTGGACATCGTTGCGAACGACCATTACCTTGTGGCCCAACGAACGGACAACCACGTCCTGCTCTCCATGGACGCCGACCTCACCCGATCCCTGGCAGGCAAGCGTCCCTGGATGCTGATGGAACACTCCACCGGGGCCGTGAACTGGCAAGGCCGCAACATCGCCAAACGCCCCGGCGAACTGGCCCGCAACAGCCTGTCCCACGTGGCCCGCGGTGCCGACGCCGTGATGTTCTTCCAGTTCCGGGCTTCCCGCTATGGAGCGGAAAAGTTCCACTCGGCCATGCTTCCGCACGCCGGCACAGGGACCCGTATCTGGCGTGAAGTCCTGGACCTCGGCGACGACTTGGGGAAGCTCTCCCCCGTCAAAGGCTCCACCGTTTCATCACGCGTAGCCATCCTCTGGGACGTGGAATCGTTCTGGGCGCAGGACCTGGAATGGCGCCCCAGCAGCGATCTTGACCACCGCGAGCGCATCGAATCCTTCTACTCCGTCCTGTGGAACCACGGCATCAGCGTGGACTTCGCCCATCCCGAAGCCGACCTTTCCGGCTATGATCTGGTCCTGGCCCCGGCTCTCTACCTGGTAGGTGATAAGGCGTCCGCGAACTTGGGCCGCTACGTCCACGACGGCGGCCACCTGATGGTGTCCTACTTCTCCGGCATTGTGGACAACAACGATACTGTCCCGGCTGGAGCCTCCCCCGGTGGCCTCCGTGACGTTCTTGGCCTGGAGATCCACGAATTCCTTCCCCTGCGCGAGGAAGAAATCGTCACCCTCGGCAACGGCGCCACCGGCACGGTCTGGTCCGAGGAAATCCACCCCGGAACCGCAACAGTCCTCAGCCGTTACACCAGTGGACCTGCGGCCACCGGCCCCGCCATCACGCGCAACGACTTCGGCAGCGGCACCGCTTGGTACGTTTCCACCAAGCTCGACGGCGCACACCTCGCCGACGTTGTCCTGGACGCTGTCCGGAATGCCGGAATCAATATCGGGATCCGGCCCCCGGCCGGGCTGGAAGTGGCTTCACGTAACTCCGAGGACGGCACGTTCACCTTCCTCATCAACCACACCGATGCGGACGCACAATACCCGGCAACAGGCCTCAACCTGCTTTCCGGGGAAGTCGTCGGCGGAATCGCCCACGTTCCCGCCGGGACGATTTGTGTCATCCACTCTCCAGCAGAACACTCCTGACCCGCTGGACCCAGGCCACCGGCCCGGACCCACCGCGGTCCGGGCCGGTATTCCAATCGCCCACTCCCTGCTTGATCCGACGTGATCCGAAAGGTGCCCCATGAACACTGCCACCGACGCCTCAGTGGAAGTCCGGGTGGAAACCGCCGCCCAAATCGAGGACCGGCTCAACGCCGCCATCCAGCACCTGCAGCCGCAGGCTGCCCGCAGCGGGCACGGCATCCTGGTGACCCGGCTCAACGCCGGGCACTTCAGCATCTCCGTCAGCGACGAGGTCCCCTTCGGCCTCACCCGCGAGCGCAGCCACTAACCGCAAACAGTCCCACTTCCAGGTAAGACCCCGGCAGCATCCGTCAAGGAGGACGAACCATGAACCACCCCGCTCTGATGACCCCAGGAAAACTGAAACAGCGACGGCGGCTGCTACCCGCCGTCGTACTCGCTTTTGCCTTGGCAGGAGCAGGCCTGCTGACCCCTGGCGCGGCAACAGCTGCCGGAACCGTCACCAATGCAGGTTTCGAGGCTGGACTGAACGGCTGGACTGTTAACGGACACGAAGATGCGGCCAGGGTGGAGTCCGATGGGTTTCAATCCGCCAGCCGCTTGACGCACTGGCTTCCAGGCGATGGGACGGTCACTACGTCACAAACCCTCAGCGGTCTCGCAAAAGGCTGGTGGACGTTCCGGGCGAACATCAAATCCGGCGGTCCCGTGGACTCGTCCCGATTGACCCTCACCGGTTGCGGGGCGCACGGGACAACAGTTCTGCCCTCCACCGAAACGGACGACCAATGGTTGTCGATGGCCGTAAGCGCCAACGTCACAAGCGGCAAGTGCACTCTGAAGCTGACCACCAGCGGCGCAGGCGCCTGGGCGAGCATGGACAACGTCACCTTCACCCCGGGCAAGGTCGATCGTAAGGTCCGCGGAGCCGACCTCTCCGGCATTCCCAAGAACGAAACACACGGCGCCGTATACGCCGACGCGAACGGCAACTCCGTGGATCCCGTCGAGGCGTTCGCAGACGCAGGAACCAACCTTGTCCGATTGAAAGTCTGGGTCAATTCGGCGGACGGCTTCAACATGAAGGAACAGGTCGCCTCCATGGCCCGGCGCGCCGATGCCCAGGGCATGCGGGTGCTCATCGATTTCCACTACTCGGACCGGTGGACGGATCCCGGCGCCCAGGGAGTTCCGGCTGCCTGGCAGGGGCTCTCTCCCATGGGGCTCGCGGACGCTGTGTACAGCCACACCCGTGACGTCTTGGCCGCGGTTCAAGCTGCTGGTGTCACCCCATACGCCGCCCAGATCGGCAACGAAATCAACCCGGGCATGCTGTGGCCCTACGGCCAGTCCTACGATGTGGACCCCGACGATTCCGTGGCAGGCGCCCAGTGGGACAATCTAGCCTCCTTCCTGAAAGCAGGGGCACGCGCAGTCAGCGACGTCAGTCCCGGCACCAAGAAGATCCTCCACCTGACAAACCTGAACAACGGGATTGACGGGATCAACTGGTGGTACGACCAAGCCACCGCCCGCTCCGTACCGTTCGACATCATCGGCTTGTCCTACTACGGCTACTGGCACGGCACACTCGCCACTCTGCAAAGCTCCGTGACCTCGCTGTCCGCCCGCTACAACAAGGACGTGATCGTGGTGGAAACCTCGTACCCGTTCACCCTCGCTGACAACCCGAATGCCCCATGGGAGAACGTCATCGCCACTCCGGGCCAGCTGGTGAAGGGCTATCCGGCCACACCTTCCGGGCAGGCCGCGAACTTCCGCGCAGTCCAGGATGTTGTGGCCTCCGCCCCGGGCGGCCGCGGTCTCGGTGCTGTCTACTGGGAGCCAGCCTGGACGTCCGTCCCCGGAAACGGCTGGGACCCGGCCGATCCCTCCTCCGGCAATGCGTGGGAAAACCAGGCGATGTTCGACTACAACAACCGCGCGCTCCCGGCTTTGGATGAGTTCCGGCCGGACGCAGGATCGACGCCGACGCTTCGGTAGGTGGTCACCACATGAGTAAGGTTCGACGGCGGCACCCGGGTGGGTGCCGCAGTCGGGCTTTCACGCTGGTCTCGTCCCTGCAATCTGTTGGGCGAACTGGTTCAACGCCGCCGCCACAGCGCCCGGGTGGCTCAGCGTGGCGTAATGGCCGCCCGGGATTTCCACCGGTTCGATTCCCAGCCGATCCTGTACTTGGCGCCGCATGAAGGGCGCTGGAAAGAACAGGTCGTCCCGGCACAGAATGGCCAGTGTGGGCACGTCCGGATGCTGGCCAGGCCAAGGCCCTGACATCCAGGCACCTTGCTGATCGCGCTCCTTGTCCCGGGCTTGCTGTGCAAGATCGTCAGGAACCAGGTTGAAGAACGACTCTTCGGGGATGGTCTCGCGGTCATGCCCGGTATTGGTCCACCAGTCGCCGAAGGTCTCGCCAGGCATGGGAATCATGGCCGTGAGATACACCAGGCCGTCGGACGTGAGTTCATTGCTGACCAAGGGTGCCGTAAAGCCACCCAGCGAGTGGCCCACAACTATGGTGTGCCGCGCGCCGTCGACCGCCCTGGTTGCCGCGCGGGTGTAGTCCTCAAGCATCGCGCCGTCGTCTTCAATAGGGAGGTCGACCGCGATGACCTCATGGCCCGCCGATTCGAGCAAGGGCTTGACCAAGTGCCAGTCCCACGCCGTGGAACCGCCGCCATGAATCAGTACGAAAACCGCCATTTCCCCTCCCCGTCCCAGTTCACCGTGTGCGTCACCAACGGGTCCGCAAAGCCACGTGTGGCCGGTGGGTTGATCAGAAATTCATCGTAGTGCCGGCCCTTCGGCAAAGGCCAGAACACCTGGGTGCTGCCTGAGGCGCGTCTGGTGCGTCCCGCCGTCGAGGGCTATTCCGCGGCCCAAGTGCGGGGTAGACTCCGGCCCAGGCGCGGGGGAAGCGTCTTGGCACTTTGGGGGGATTGCAGTGGGAACTGTTGTCAGTGTTTCAGGAACGCCTGTGCGCCGCTTTGCTGACCGGGGGCGGTCCCGCTGGGGCACTTTGGTTGCGGCAGCCGGAGTGGCGTCGTTGTTGATTTCCGGGATCCCAACTTCTCCTGCTGCGGCAGACATCGTCGCGGACATCATCGACGTGGGGCCCGAAGCCAGCGACGTAGCGGTCAACCCCGTCACCAATACTGTGTATGTCACTACCCGCGATGGGCTGACCGTCATTAATGGAAAAACACAGGCCACAGTCAAAATAGCAACGGGGAGCACCCCGGTGGCTGTCGCGGTTAACACTGCGACCAACAAGATCTACCTCAGCCTCAAAAGTGACCCATCCGCGCCGGGATCCGTCGCTATTGTCAACGGTGCCACTCATGCCGTCGCCAAAGTTACGGTGGGCGCCGCTCCCGGAGAGCTGGTCATCGACCAGAAGACCAACAAGATCTACGCGGGCACCCTTGACGGCGTTTCCGTCATTAACGGAAGCACCAACGCCAGCTCCATCATCAACTCCGGATCGGTCAGTACGCTGGCCATCAATCAGGTGACCCATCGGCTGTATACCCTGGGTGGAGGTGGCCTCAATGTCATCGACACTTCAACCAACGCCGTGACTCGCATTGACCTGGGCACCAATGCAATTCCGAGTTACTTGGCCGTCAATCAGGTGACCAACAAGGTATACGTCGCCGTACGGGCGCGGCAGTATGCAGCGCTGGAAGTTGTTGATGGAGCCACAAACCAAGCAGGCGGGATGTTCTCCGATCTCAACGCCAGCCCCACGTCCCTCTCCGTGGACGAAAAGAACAATCGGGTCTACTTCGGCCGGACTTCGCTGGGGGATGGCACCATTTCATCGCGGACCGGGCTGCTGGCGATATTCGACGACGGCGGACCGGGGCGGGTCGATATCAGAACCGGTGCGGCGCCAGGAGCGATTGCCGTCAACGGAACCACCAACAAGGTGTATTTTGAGGCCGGTTACAGGGGCACCACGGTGGTCGATGGTAAAAGCTTTGCTCTCTCCACACTGTCACACCCCTTTACGGGCACCCTGGCCGTCAATGAGGCCACCAACAAAATCTACGCAAGCAACTGGCAAGGGTCCGTAACGATCATTGACGGGAACAGCCCCACACCCCTGAAAAACGACTTCAGGGGTGATCGAAAGACGGACCTGTTGGCCCGCGACGCTTCGGGTGTCTTGTGGCTCTACCCGGGAAACGGGGCCGCCGGATGGCTCCCCCGCACCCAAGTGGGTTCGGCGTGGAACTCCATGACCGCCGTCGTCAGTCCCGGCGACTTTAACGGCGACAAGAAACCGGACGTTCTTGCCCGCGATGGTGCCGGCCACCTGTGGATGTACCCGGGAAACGGGGCGGGTGGTTGGCTGGCGCGGGTTCACGTCGGGTCGGGCTGGAATGCCATCACGGCCATCGTCACGCCAGGGGACTTCAATGGGGACGGCACCGCCGACATCCTCGCCCGCGATACTTCCGGGACCCTCTGGCTGTACCCCGGCGACGGTCGGGGAGATTGGTTGCCCAGGACCAACCTAGGGACCGGCTGGAACGCGCTGACGGCAATTGTTGGCTCAGGTGACTTCAACAGCGATGGCACCCCCGATGTCCTTGCCCGTGACGGATCCGGTGTTCTCTGGCTCTACAACGGGAACGGCACCGGAGGCTGGGCATGGGACCGCCAGAAGGTCGGTGAGGGTTGGAACAGCATGACATCCATCGTCGCCCCAGGAGATTTCAACGGTGACGGGCGGCCGGACATTGTGGCCCGCGATGGCAGCGGCTCACTCTTCTTGTACCCGAGCGCCAGCGGTGGAGCGTGGCTGCCTACCGTCCGGATCGGACAGGGCTGGAATGGCATGACCGCCCTGCTCTAGAAACAGTCAAGTTATACCCCTAGGGGGTACTTGCTTTATACCCCCATGGGGTATAATTTTGTGTCATGAGCACGCCAGATCTGAGCATTGGCCAACCTGATGCACCCACCATCAACGTGGAACCGGAGCACGCCGCACCCCACGGGTACACCAGCAACAAGGATGCCTACATCAAACGATTGAAACGGATCGAGGGGCAAGTCCGCGGAATCGCGCGGATGGTGGAGGACGACAAGTACTGCATCGACATCCTGACCCAAGTGGCCGCCGCCACCAAGGCCCTCCATGCCGTCAGCCTTGGACTCGTAGAGGAGCACATCGGCCACTGTGTGGTCGGTGCTGCCTCCGAGCCCAACCCGGAAGCCCGCGCCGAACAGATCGACGCCAAAGTGAAGGAGGCCACCGATGCCATCGGGCGCCTGCTGCGGTAATTCCGCCAACAACCACCACACCATTCAACTCACCACCAAGGAGCGCTCCATGAGCCAGACCATCCAGACCAACGTCAACGTTTCCGGCATGACCTGCGGCCACTGCGTCTCCAGCGTGAGCGAAGAACTTGAGTCTCTCACCGGCGTCGAAAACGTGGCCGTAGACCTCAACCCCGGTGGGCTGTCCACCGTAACCATCACCTCAACCAAGGAGCTCTCGCCGTCTGAAATTGGCGAAGCCGTGGCAGAAGCCGGCTACCTGGTGGTAGCCAACGAAGCTTAGGAGTCCTCTTGAGTACCCAGGAGACTTTCAACCAACCTGCACACAGGGTCATTGAACTGGACATCGAGGGCATGACCTGCGCCTCGTGCGTCAATCGAGTGGAACGGAAACTGGGCAAACTTGAAGGCGTCGAGGCAAGCGTCAACCTGCCCCTCGAATCAGCCCATGTCACCGTCCCGGCAACCGTGACGGACCAGCAGATCGTCGACACGGTCAACGCCACAGGCTACAAAGCCACCGTCCGCCAAGCCCCAACGCCCCACGCCCGCGATCCCCGCCCCCATGAGCACCACCACGGCAACGAGGCTCCGGAATCAGAGCATGATGCCGGGCACGAAAATCACATGGAGCACGGCCCCTCCGCATCGACGCTCCGGCCCCGCCTGATTGTCGCCGCCCTCCTGACCGTTCCAGTCTTCGCCATCTCGATGATCCCCGCCCTCCAGTTCGCAAACTGGGGTTGGGTTGTCGGGGCGTTGGCCCTGCCGGTGGTGAGTTGGGCTGCCTGGCCGTTCCACAGGGCTGCTGCCGTCAACGCCCGCCACTTCGCCTCCACCATGGACACGCTGGTGTCCATCGGTGTGATCGCCGCGTACCTCTACTCTGCGTGGCAGTTGTTCGCGGACCCCCGGATGACTGAACACCCCGGCATGGAGAGCATGTCCGGCGGCGGGCTGTACTTCGAGGTCGCCGCCGTGGTCACCACGTTCCTGCTGCTGGGGCGCTACCTTGAGGCGAACGCGAAGGCCAAGGCCGGCAATGCACTCAAGGCCCTGCTGAATCTGGGTGCCAAGGATGCCACGATCCTGGTGGACGGCGTGGAGCAGAAGATTCCGGCCGATCAACTCCTGGTGGACGACCTCATTGTGGTCCGCCCGGGCGAGAAGATCGCCACTGACGGCGTGGTCACTGATGGTGCTTCCGCCGTCGACGCTTCACTGGTGACGGGCGAATCGGTGCCGGTCGAGGTTGGACCCGGGAGCGCGGTGACAGGCGCTACCATCAACACGTCCGGCCGCCTGCTGGTGCGTGCAACCCGTGTTGGTTCTGACACGACGCTCGCCCAGATGGGTCGCCTGGTCAGCCAGGCACAAACCGGGAAAGCACCTATTGCCCGGCTCGCGGACAGGATCAGTTCGGTCTTTGTGCCGATCGTTTTGGTGATTGCCCTGGTCACGTTCCTGTTGTGGCTGTTCTTCTCGGGTGACCTCAACGCAGCCTTCACGGCCGCGGTCGCTGTCCTGGTTATCGCTTGCCCCTGCGCCTTGGGCCTGGCCACTCCTGTGGGTCTGCTGACGGGAACGGGCCGCGGCGCTCAGCTGGGCATTCTCATCAAGGGCCCACAGGTCCTTGAGGACACCCGGCACGTGGACACCATCCTGCTGGACAAGACGGGCACCGTAACCAGCGGCAAGCTCGCAGTCGACCACACTGTCGCACTGAACGGCCATTCAGCGGCCACCGTCCTGACATTGGCAGGAGCCGTGGAAGCCGCTTCCGAGCACCCGATCGCCCACGCGATTGCCGCCTCGGCGCAAGAAGCACTGCACGACGCCGGCAGCCTGCCTCGCGTTGAGGGCTTCAGTTCCGCTCCGGGCGGCGGCGTCCGGGGAACCGTTGGGCTGGACGGGGTGACCAGGACTGTCGTCGTCGGGCGCTCCGGCTGGCTCGAGGAGAACGGCGTTACGCTCGACTCAAGTCACCGTGAAGCACTTACCGCGGAGGAAAACGGTGGTGCCACGGCGATCTGGGTTGCCGTCGACGGCCAGCCTGCCGGCATTATCAGCCTGAGCGATACCATCAAGCCCGGTTCGGCAGCAGCAATCCAGAAGTTGAAGGACCTGGGCATCCGTCCCATCCTGTTGACCGGCGACAACGCTGCCGTGGCCGCCCAGGTGGCTGCCGCCGTCGGGATTTCGCCTGAGGACGTATTCGCCGGTGTTCTGCCGGAGGGCAAGGTCGAGGCTGTCAGGAAGCTGCAGGCTTCCGGCGCTACGGTGGCCATGGCCGGTGACGGCGTCAACGACGCTGCAGCCTTGGCACAGTCGGACCTTGGCATCGCCATGGGCTCGGGCACGGATGTCGCCATCGAAGCCTCAGACCTCACGGTGATGGGCAGCGACCTTGGTCAGCTGGTGCAGGCGATTCAGTTGTCCCGCAAGACCCTGTCCACCATCAAGACCAACCTGTTCTGGGCATTCTTCTACAACGCGATCGGCATCCCGGTGGCAGCCCTCGGATTCCTGAACCCGATGATCGCCGGCGCAGCGATGGCAGCGAGCTCAGTGCTGGTGGTAGGGAACTCGCTGAGACTGCGGTCGTTCGGGAAATAGACCCGGAAAGCGAACAGGGGCCTGGTTAGGCCGTCCCGAAACGGACGGCCGACCGGGCCTTTGCTTTTGCTGCTTCCTCTTCCCGGTTCTTCGCCGGAGCGTGGCTCACCAGGGAGTCCAGGAGATGTTGCGTAATGTGGGCAATCTCGTGGACCGCCTCGGCGAAGGCTTCCTCGTTGGCTTTGGAAGGCTTGGTGGATCCGCTGATCTTGCGTACGTATTGCAGCGCTGCGGCCTCCACTTCGGCGTTCGTAGCATGCGGTTCGAAGTTATGCAGGGTCCTGATATTGCGGCACATAACCCCATGCTAACTATGGGCAGTGCTGTATGGGGAGGGGTGCCCATCGACGGTTTTTGGATTCCCGGGATAGGTTTTAGTTATTGGATCTTCCGGATGAGCCGGAGGCCGCTGGGGATGCCGAAGAGCTCGGGTCCGAACAAATGAAGGAGAATCTCATGGCTATTTGGGGTGCAGATGTTGATCAGCTTCGTCAGCTCGGTAACAAGCTGAAGGCAGGTGCCGAGAACATCGAGCAGCAGCGTTCACAGCTCAAGGGTGCACTTGACGGCACCGACTGGAAGGGCCCGGACGCTGACAAGTTCCGCGGCGAGTGGGACAGCCAGCACGCTTCGAACCTGAAGAAGGTTGCCGACGCACTTCGCGAAGCCGGCGATCGCGCTCAGAAGAACGCTGAGCAGCAGCAGCAGGCCTCCAACTAAGACAGTTGGGAAGAACCCGGACGCGCAAGCGTCCGGGTTCTTTGCTTTTAAGGTCCGCCGGCTTAGCTGCGGGGCGCTTTGGTGACGGACCCTGACGGGACGGGTTCGACGTCGTTCGGGTGGTCCAGGACCCGGGCCGCAACCTCAGCGGGCTGGCCTTTAGCGGCGCGTCGGTCTCCCCGGAGCTCATCGACGCGGACCAGGACTACGCCGCCCACAATGAAGAGTCCGCCCAGCAACTGGATGGGGCCAGGGAGTTCGCCCAGCAGCAACCATGCCCAGATCACCGCGAACAGAACTTCGGTCAGGGACACGAACGATGCCACTTTGGAACCCAGGCTCCGCGCGGCCATGATCCCGGAAACATAGGCAAGGACAGTGGCCAGGATGATGAGTCCGACGGCGGACACCCACCACGGCGTTGTCCAAGGTCCGAGGGTTGTATCGGCGGTGCTGAACGTCATGGGCAGCAAACCCAGCAGGCCGACCAGCCACATCACCAGCGCACCCACCATAAGCCCGCCGGACGCGAGCACCAGCGGAGGCAGGGTGTCGTTCTCCTTGGCGGTGATGAAGAAGTAGATCACCAGGCACACGGCCGCGGCCATGCCCCAAAGAACACCGATGAAGTCCACCTTTACGGCACCGGTCAGGTCGAGCACCAGGACCAGGCCACCCAGTGACAGGAGTGCGCCCACGGAGGTAAGTGCCCGGGGCCGGCGGCGGCTTGCGATCCACAGCCACAATACGATCATCACCGGGGCCAGGTATTCCAGCAACAAGGCGACACCCACGGACAACCGCGCGACGGCGTTGAAGTAGAACAGTTGGCATCCTGCGACGCCGATCAAGCCGAACAACAGGATGGTCAGCCAGTTGTCCTTGAGTTGGTGCCAGCGGCCGCGGAGGACCACGACGGCGGGAATCAACAGAATCAGCGCGGCACCGGTGAGGCGCACGGCAACAGCAGCTCCGGGTGACCACCCGGTTTCCAGCATCGATTTGGCGAACGAGCCGGACGTGCCAAAGACAGCGGAAGAAAAGAGTGCGATGCCGAGTCCTGATGCCAGGAAACCTTGTGCATCAGCCTTCGTCGTTGGAGCTGACACAGCAGCCTCCTGTCAGGAGTAAAGTGGGCTTATGGTCATGACAGTACTCCCGGAACTTGTAAGGAGTCAAAGTGCTTTTTGCGCCTGACACCGAAATTGCCCTTCGCAGCGTCGTCAATCTCATCAACACTGCCGCCAACGGAGAGGAATCGCTCGCAACGCTGGAGGACCTCAACGCCTTTCTGGACGCCGAAGAGTTCACGGGTTCCAGGGTTAACTCCCCTGCGGAACTGACCAGTATCAAGCGTCTCCGCAGCGAACTCGCAGCGCTCTGGAGTGCCGACGAGGATACGGCGGCCAAGTCCGTCAACAAGCTGCTGATCGATGCCAAGGCGCTCCCCCAACTGGTGAAGCATGACCACTGGGACTGGCACCTCCACGCCACCACGCCTGATGCTCCCCTGGCAGACCGGATGGGCACCGAGGCAGCCATGGCCATCGTCGACGTCATCCGCGGCAAGGAAATGGACCGCATGCGCGTGTGCGCGGCCGAGGACTGCGACGCCGTTGTGCTGGACCTCAGCCGCAACCGGTCCAAGCTCTACTGCGACACCGGTAATTGCGCCAACCGAGTCCACGTTGCCGCCTACCGGGCAAGGAAGGCAGCCGAGGGCGAGTAAAAGGGCATAATGGCGCTATCCATGCGGTCGATATAGAGGACATCCACCATGACAGCGAGTTCCATCAGCGAGTACATCGACCAGTACGACGGCGATGTACAGCAACGATTGCTGACCGTGTACCAGATGATCAAGTCGGCCGTACCGGCTGAAGCGGTGGAATCGATCAGCTGGCGCATGCCCACTTTCAAAATTGGCGTCGAGCCGTTGTTCTTCTTCACCGGAACAAAGCGCCACGTCGGGTTCTACCCCACACCGCAGGCGATCACGCACTTCTCAACGGCTTTGAGCGACTACGGAACCACCGAGCACGCCATCCAACTGCCCCACAACGTCCCGCTCCCCATCGCGCTCCTTCAGGAGATCATCGATTGGCGGCTGCAGCAATTGCCTTCAGACGAGGCATGACCGTTTCGCTGGAGCCACCCTCTCCGGCCACGTCACACGATCGCCGGAGACCATCGACCTCGGGACTGCCAGCGGAATGCCACACGCGCAAAAAAGCGCTCCCCCACCACGGTGGGGAAGCGCTGGAAGGTTAGCGGCCGGCGTCGGGCGTTTCAGTCTGGTTGTCCGGAGCAGCCGGGCCGCCGTGGCCGGGACGCTTGGAGCTGAGGTTGACCCCGGAGCCCTTGCCGAGGTGATCGGCGTTCTCCTTGTGGCTCATGGAAAGCATGGCCGCCACAACAAGGCTCACGATGAACGCGATGCCGGCGCCGGTGAAGGCGAGGTCGAACCGCGGGGCCTTTGCACTGCCGCCCGAAGCGAAGATGAGCACGGCCACGAAGGCCAGTACTGCAAAGAACGCGGAGAACATGAGGGGTCCCTTGACCGAGGTCCGCATCTTGCGCGGTTCTCCTGGTGTCTGGTCAGCCACGGTCATTCCTCCAATGATGGCGGTTCGTGTCCGCCGGTCTGCAAAAGTTCTACAACGAGTAGAACGTCCAGCTACTAGTTTACGGCCTCGGGCGAAGCGCCGGGAGCAGTGGCCTGGGCCGTACCGTCGGAGGTTGCCTTGGCGTCGTGCCGCAAGGTCAGCCCGGACAGAATCCAGAGCACGCCGGAAATGATGGCCCCGCCGCCGGTGACACCCAGCAGCGCATGGGCCCCGAGCGAGGTGAAGAACGGCAGCAAAACAGCCGTGCCCACGGAAATGACGCCGGAAACAAGCCAGTCGCGCGCCAGGGAATCGCGCTTCCGGATGCCGTGCACCACCTCCAGGAGGCCCAGCACCAGCAGCGCCAGCATGGCCGAAAGGGCGACGCCCGCATCAGACTGGGTGACCAGGGCGCCAATTCCGCCGAGCGCCATCACGGCAGGCACCGCCACCGGCAAAGCCCGGGACATCCACACGGCCCCGGCAGTCGCAAGCAAATAGAGGCCTACAGCCCATGCCAGGACGTGCACAGACGGGGAGGCCCAGAAGATGGTGACCGCACCAAACAGCAGTGCCACCGTGGCACGGATCAGCACGGGTTTCCAGAGTCCGGCCGCGGAGGCAGAAGGAGTCTGGGCAGGAGTCGCTGGGAGAGTCACCCGTCCAGTTTAGTGGGAACCCAGCACCATCCATCGATCAGTGCGTGCGCGAAGCCCCAAAGTCACGCCGCGGGCAAGCATGTAGCCCAGAGCAAACGCGGCCCACAGCCACAGGAGCCCCGCCTCGCCGTCGGGCCTTAACTGGTGGATGGCCACCAGCAGCGGCAGGTAGACCACCAGATTGACGACGCCGGCAATCGCCAGGTAGCGCGCGTCGCCGGCACCGATGAGGACTCCGTCCAGGACGAAGACATAGCCTGCCAGCGGCTGCCCGACCGCCAGGACCCAAAGAGCGACGGTGAGGGCGGAGCGGACACCGGCGTCGGGAGTGAAGAGGTAACCGGCCCAGGGTGCCGCAATGGCAAGGAGCACACCGGTGATCACGCCGAATCCCAGGCCCCAGCGGATCATGGTGCGGGTCAGCTCACGGACGCGTTGGGCGTTCCTGGCGCCGAGTTCCTTGCCGATCAAGGCTTGCGCGGCAATCGCCAGGGCATCCAGGGCGAACGCGAGGAACGAGAAAATGGTCATGGCCAACTGGTGTGCCGCGAGATTCACGGCACCTTGGGCGGTGACCACCAAAACCGTGGCGAGGATGGCAAGGCGGAGACTCAGGGTGCGCAGCATGAGCCACGAACCCACCTTGGTCATGGCGCGGACGCCATGCCAGTCGGGCTTCAAGGACACGCCGTGTTGCCGGGCATTCCGGCTCACCATCACCAGATAAACCGCCGCCATGGCCCACTGCGCAATGCTGGTGCCGATCGCCGAGCCAGCTACCGAGAGGTTCAGTCCGTAGACCAGGAACAGGTTGAGGGCGATGTTCAATGCAAAACCAGCAGTGGCCACCAGCAAGGGAGTCCGGGTGTCCTGGAGCCCACGGAGGACGCCGGTACCGGCGAATATGAGCAGCATCGCGGCCAGGCCAGGCATGGACCAGCGCAAATAGTCGACGGCGAACTGCCTCACGTCTCCAGTTGCTCCCATGAAGCCAACCAGCGGTTCAGCCGCCACAAAGCCAACCACCGCGAGGACCAGGCCCAGCAGCAGCGCCAGCCACACGCCGTCGCGCCCTGCCGCCAAAGCCTTGCCCAACTTGCCGTCGCCGATCGCCCGGGCCACTGCCGGCGTCGTCGAATACGCCAGGAAAACCATCAGCCCCACTGCGGTATGCAGAATAGTGGACGCGAGCCCTACACCGGCCAGTTGGTCGACGCCCAGGTGCCCAACGATTGCGGAGTCGGCCAGCAGGAACAGCGGCTCGGCTATGAGCGCGCCGAACGCGGGGACGGCCAGGCGGAGGATCTCGCGGGCGTTGGAGCGCGTGGGGGTAATTGTGGTTTGTGGCACTAAACAAGCCTAGTTGTACTGAGTCAGGACGTTGGTTACATCGTGAATGGGTGAAGACCTCTTAGGTTGGTGGTTACCACACACAGCCAACGACTAAGAGGTCTTCATGTCCCACCGTAATGCCCGTCTGACTCCGAACGGTAGGCGGATCCTTATCGAGCGCGTCCTCGCCGGCCGTCCCGTTGCCCATGTCGCGAAGGAAATGGGCATCTCGAGGACCTGCGCACACCGCTGGCTCAGCAGGTACAGGACGCACGGCTGGGACGGTCTTGAAGACCGCAGCTCCCGCCCAAGGTCGTGCCCGCACGCGACCTCCGCGGAAGTCGTATCTGATGTTCTGACCCAGCGCGTTGAGCACCGCGAAGGGCCAGCGGGCCTGGCCTTGCGCTGCGGGACGAGCGCACGGACGGTCTCTCGGATCCTGACCCGCGCGGGCATGCCCCGACTGTGGGACCTGGACCCGGTGACCGGGGTACGGATCCGGGCATCCCGTGCCACGGACCGCCGCTATGAGCGTGACGCTCCCGGAGATATGATCCACATCGACGTCAAGAAACTGGGGCGGATTCCCGACGGCGGAGGCTGGCGGGCCGACCCGAAGCAATCCGCCCGCAACCACTCAACAGGCCATACAAGGGTCGGTTTCGACTACGTCCACGTGGCCGTCGATGACCACACCCGTCTGGCCTACGCCGAGGTCCTGCCCGACGAGAAAGGCCCGACCTGCGCCGGGTTCCTCACCCGGGCCGCAGCGGCCATGGCAGCCAACGGCGCACCCGTCCGCAGAGTCATGACCGACAACGCGTTCGCCTACCGGCTATCGAAAGACTTCCAGGACGCACTGGCTGCACTGGGCGCCAAACACATCCTGATCAAACCCCGCCATCCCTGGCAGAACGGCAAAGCAGAACGCTTCAACCGCACCCTCCAAGAAGGCTGGGCCTACCGGCAACCCTTCACGTCCAACCAAGCCCGGACCGACGCCCTGCAGCCCTGGCTAGACTTCTACAACAACCACCGGCCCCACGGCAGCCTCGGAGGCAAACCACCCATCAGCAGGTGCAACCAACCTACTGACTGAGTACACCTAGTCCGCCGATGGCCGGGTACATTTGGGCCGTGTCACACGAGCATCCCGTCACCGTTTCCGTCGCCCGCACCATCCTGCCGGGCTATACCCGCCAAGCCAACGCGTGGGCCCACGCCGGCCAGGAACTCGCCCGCGAATGGCCGGGATACCTGGGGTCGGGGTGGGTTCGCAACGGGGTGGACTCCACCGAATGGCACATGCTCTATCGCTTTGCTGACGCCGAGTCGCTGCAGGAGTGGGAAGACTCCGAGGAACGGCGCTGGTGGATCGACAGCGCCAGGGACATGATGGAGACCACCCGCGTGGAGCGTCACACGGGAATTGAGGGCTGGTTTTCGCGGCCTGGCGACGTCTCGGTGGTGGTACCCGAAACAGTGGTGCCGCCGCGTTGGAAGCAGGCCATCAGCATCTTCCTGCCGTTCTTCCCGTTGAGTCTGCTGGCCAACTTCCTGCTGCATCCGTTGACCCAGGACTGGCCGTTGGTGTTCGCGGTCCTCTTGAACATCGTGATCCTCACGCCGTTGATGACGTACATCTTCCTGCCGATCACCACCCGGCTGCTGCAGCCATGGCTTCAGGCGAAGCCCCGCGGCAGCCGTCCCGTTCGGACCAAGGGGGCTGCGCGATGACCTACGTTCTTTCCGCAGACAAGGACCGCGTTGATCGCGATTGGCTCTGGAATGAACTCTCCACCAACGTCTACTGGGGGAGGTGGCGCACTCGCGCCGATGTTGAAGCACAGCTGGACAACGCTTGGCGGATCGTGGGTGCCTACGATTCCCGCACCGGCGCCATGGTGGGCTACGCCCGGGCGTTCTCCGACGGAGTCGCCATCGCTTACCTGGCCGACGTTTACGTCCACGAATCCGCGCGCGGCCAGTCGCTGGGCAAGGCCATTGTCCGGGAAATGATCGACGCCGGGCCGGGGGCAAACTTCCGCTGGATGCTCCACACCAGCGATGCACATGGGCTGTACCAGCAGTTCGGTTTTGCAGAACCGGATGCCCGCTACCTTGAGCGTCGCGAAGTCAGGTAGCTGGGAGTTTGGTCATAAAAAGCCACGATTAGTTGACACTTCAACTTAACTCCTGAAGGGTTGAAGTATGAACAAGTCCAGCTTGACCACCACAGCCCTGACCATCCTGCGCGTTATTGCAGGATTTCTCTTCGCCGCGCACGGTTGGCAGAAGTTCAACGAATTCACCATTGCAGGCACCCAGGCCTCCTTCGCCCAGATGGGCGTGCCCGGCGCCTCGGCCGTGGCGCCGATTGTTGCAACCCTGGAGCTCGTGGGCGGCATCGCGCTGATCATCGGGCTCCTTACCCGCGTGTTCGCAGCGCTCCTGGCCGTCAACATGCTCGGCGCACTCTTCCTGGTGCACGCGCCGGCCGGCGTCTTTGTCGGCAACGGCGGGTACGAGCTGGTGCTGCTCTTCGCCGGAGCCGCCTTGGCCCTCGCACTGGCCGGTGCAGGCAAAATCTCCGCCGACGCCGCACTGTTCGGCCGTTCAGGATCCAAGCTCCGCGTCCTCGCATAAACCACCCACCGACGCTCTCTCACATAACAGCCCCTATACAGCGACGGTCTCTCACTTTCTTGAGAAAAGTGAGAGACCGTCGGCGTTTAAGCACCGGGATGTGAGAGAGGATCGGGGATGTGAGGGGACTAGCCCTTGACGCCGGTCAGCTCGTTCGGGACATGCTCCACCTGCGCCGACTTCGCCACCTTGCCGGTCTTCAAGTCCACCGCGTGGATGGTGCGAGTCGCCGGCTCGGTGACGAACGCCGTCGAGCCCTGGACAAAGAGCGTTGGCCGTGGGTCCTGCCAGGTTGTGGATTCTTCCCAAGCCCCAACCACCGGGATCGTCGACGTAACGGTACCGGTCAGGGGATCGATCACACGCAGGCCGCCATCCGTGCCAAGTACCAGCGCCTCACCGGCGGGCCCGCGGCCGAGCGAACGGAAGGAGTAGCTGGTGCCGATATCCACCAACTGCAGGCTGGCCGTCTCAGTATTAACCAGGGAGATCCGCGTGGGCCGCTCGAGCTCGGCAGCCTTGTCCACCTTGTAGTCACCGAGAATGACCGGCGACTTTTCGGACCCCGCCTGGTTTCCCATCCGGCCGTAGGCATCAGGGCTGGCAACCTTGGTAATGGCGCCATCTTTGTAGATGAGCATCCCGTTTTCGCAGCCAACCACTACAGCTTCGTTGGCGGCTACGGCCTCGCCGTGAACTCCCGGGCAATCTTCGTTGCGCACTACTTCCTTGCGTTCCTGGCCCTTGCCCGCCGACAGCACCGCGATGCCCGAGCGCCCCTCCTCGTTGCCGAGTGTCACCAGGAGCTTGCCGTCTTCCAGCTCCACAGCCACACCGTGATGTGCCTCGGGCGTTGTATAGACGTCAGTCGCGGGCAACTTCCCATCCTCTACTGCAGCGGCCAGCGCAGAGGTTTGGAAGCTCTCCACCTTCCCGGAACCGTCGCTGAAGAGCACGGTCTTGTCTCCGTGCAGCACCACGTGACCGGCCTTGTCTGCCGCAAACGCCAACTCAGTCAGCTTGGGCTCGGCCACATAGTGGTGGCTGTGGTCGCCGTGCGGCTCCGTCCAGGCGCCTGCGTCGAAGAGGCGGAAGGAGTCGCCCGTGGAGACGAAGACGTGCCGGCCATCGCCGGCCGGGTTGAGCCGGCTGAAACCGGAAATTTCCGCACTTCCCACCTGCTCAAGCGAGGTAGCGTCCAGAACTGAAATGCCGGCGTCGTGGGTGTAAACGAGCCGCGGAGTCGGCGCCCCAGCCTCCTTTGCGCTGGGTGCGGAGGTGGCTTGGGGCGCTGCGTCGACTGCGTTGCCGGCTGAGCCGCCAGGGGCGGCGCACGCTGTCAGCAAGAGGGCAGAGAGCCCGACGGCGGCAATCGGCTGTGCGCGAAGTCGGCTTTTGCGCGTACTGCGGACAGGGGACATGGGAGTGGGGTGATGAGGCATGACTTAAATGATATTGATTCTCATTTATGGTGCAACTCGAGCCGCCGATCGGGTGCACTTGAGGTGTCTGTCCACGCGGACAGCCGGGCCTGACTTACTCACGTAACAGAAACCTGCCGACAGTAAGATTCCAAGCATGAGCGAAGACGCCGCCAATTCAGTGACCCTCCGTTTCCTCGCGGCTCCCATGGACATCGGACACAGCGGGTCAGTCGACGCCGGCACGGTCCTTGAGTGGGTGGACAAGGCAGCCTACGCAGCAGCAGTGGGCTGGTCGAAGTCGTATTGTGTCACCGCTTATGTGGGCAACATCCACTTCACGGATCCGGTCAACAGCGGCGACATGGTGGAGGTGACGTCCACCATCGTCTACACCGGCCGCTCTTCCATGCACATCCACACCGTGGTCAGCTCGCGTGATCCCAAGGGCGGCCCTGAGACGATGCACAGCCAGTGCATGGTGATCTTTGTGGCAGTGGGGCCCGACGGCAAGCCGATTCCCGTCCCCCAGTTTGAGCCGTCTACGCCTGGAGAGATCGAGCAACGAGACCATGCCTTGGCGCGCATCGAGGTCCGCGAGGAGATCGTCAATGCGATGAACGCCCAGGAATATACCGACGCCGGCACCGCCGAGCGCGTTGTCCTGCGGTTCATGGCGTCCCCCACAGATGTGAACTGGGGCGGCAAGGTCCACGGCGGCATCGTCATGAAATGGATCGACGAAGCCGCGTACGTTTGCGCCTCCCGGTACGCCGGGAAGGACACAGTGGCCGTATTCTCCGGTGGTGTGCGTTTCTACCGGCCACTGCTGATCGGTCACGTCGTAGAGGTGGAAGCACGTCTCGTCTACACCGGCGCCAAGGGCATGCACATTGCAGTCCACGTCCGCTCCGGAGATCCCAAGACCCGCGAAATGAACCTGACCACGTATTGCCTCACGGTGATGGTGGCGCGCGATGAAACGGGCACTGCCGTGCCGATTCCGTCCTGGGTACCAGTCTCCGAGGAGGACAAGAAGCTGCACGCCCATGCCCGCGAACTGCTGGAAATCCGTGGGCGGGCACCCGGAAACCGGCTGCCGGATCACCTGTTGAAGGCTTCGGGCCACTAACGTTGGGCAACTAAGGGAGCCGGCTCACCCTGAGTATCGAAGCGCGCGTGAGCTGTCCGTCATCGGTGAAGGCCCACCGTCGGCCGGGTTGGCCCCGGCTGCAGCCATGCCATCGCTGCCGCCTCCCATGAACTGCGCACGCCCCTGACATCGCTGCGGACCAACGCAGCAATGCTCCGGAACTCCGAACTTCCCCAGGTCAGCAAGGAACGCATTACCGGGGCCCTGGAGCATGAACTGATAGCCATGCAGTCCTTCATCGAGGACCTGATCGATCTGGCCCGAAACAAGGAGTCCCTTCCTTCATCGAAGAAGTTGATCTCAACGAACTTGTTCCTTACGCTGCCGCTGGCCGAAGGCAGCTAGGCATCTCGCCTGTTCGTCAGCCTGGCCGCAGTACACAGAACTCGTTGCCCTCGGGGTCCGCGAGGCAACGCCATGACACGTCGCCCTGGCCGACGTCAGCGTCAACGGCACCCAGGGTATGCAAACGGTCCACTTCTGCCGCTTGATCGTCAGCGGAGTAGGGCATCAGGTCGAGGTGTATTCGGTTCTGCAATGAGTCAGGGTCCGCCGTCCGGAGCAACTCCAGATATGGCCCGACCCCCGCGGACGAACGCAGCCTAGCGTGTTCATCCGTCACCTCGTGGAGGGTCCAGTCCATGGCACGGCTCCAGAAGGTGGCCATGGCCCGTGGATCTGCGCAATTGACCACCACAGTGGCAATAGGTCCGGTGTCTTGGTAGATCGGGCGGGGTTCCAACACGCAGAACAGGTTGCCCTCGGGATCTGCCAGCACCGTCCATGGCGCCTCTCCCTGCCCTATATCGGCCGGAGTCGCGCCGAGCTCCTTGAGCCGCGCAATAAGTTCCGCCTGGTGGGCAGCAGAGGTGGTAGCGAGATCAAGATGCACCCGGTATTGCACCGTCTCCGGGTCCGGAACTGTCACGACGTCAACGCAGACGGCTGAAGGGTCAGGCCACGTGAAACCCACGGGTTCAACGTTGGTCACACCGGGTCCCTCACTGGAAGTACCCCATCCGAGGGCGTCAGCCCAAAACTTCCCGAGAGCAGAGTCATCCCGGGCTTTGAAGTTCACTTGAACAAGTCGCAGTCCCATGCCGCACTACCCTATACCTGACCCGAGCCAGATACCGGAGCATCACGACTGTCCGCAGGCTCTGCCCTCTCGAGAGCGGCCACCAGATGTCCTTCGCTGCGTAGCGCCTGCTGCTCAGCAACGGGGACCCTATCGGAGGTATAACCGGTTACGGCCATCGGCAATGTCGGCCAGCCGAGGCTGTAGCACTACCCCACCAAGTTCTCCGCAGCACCGTCCATGTGCGCGATGATCGTCTCCCTCGCTTTGGCCGCGTTCCCGGTCTCAATGGCGGCAACAATGTCGTGATGCCGCCCGACACTCATGTTCCGCGTGGCTCGTTCCAGGCCGGCGAACATGATGGACATCCGGATGGAGCCCTCCAGTGATTCCCACGAATGCAGCAAGGTTTCGTTCCCGGACAGGCGGCAGAGCGTGCGGTGGAACTCGAGGTCGGATTCGATCCGCTCCTCCAGTGAGGACTTGGCGGCTTTGTCCATATTATCGACGGCGGCACGCAGCTCTGCGAGCGCGGCTTCCTTATCGGACATGTCACTAAGGGTCCGTGCAGCCAATGATTCCAGAACGCCGCGGACGGCGAAGATGTCACGGATTTCCTTGACGTCCAGGTGCCGCACGGACATGCGGCCTCGCGCTCCGGCTGAGATCAGGCCTTCCTGCTCCAGCTGGCGCAGGGCTTCGCGGAGGGTGCCGCGGCTGATCTGCAGCATCTCGGAAAGTTCGGTTTCCACGAGGTGCCGCCCGGGTTCGAGTTCACCACTGGTGATGGCGGTGCGCAGTGCTGCGAGCGCCTGTTCGCGCAGGCTCTTCTTCTCAAGTCCCAGCAGGGATGCGGTGGCCATGGTGTGTCCTCGGTTCTTTGGGCAACTGCTGACAGTCCGGTGTTAACAGTTGATACTACGGGCAGGAGTGCGGGACGGGCAGTCATGGCCGTCCCTCACTCCTGCTCGATAACAACAACTCAGCCGAGCTCTGCCAGCACCTTCGACACGATCCGGTCCACAGACAGTCCGTACCGTTCGTGCAGCGTCGGCAGCGCACCGGCGTCGAGGAACTGGTCCGGAAGCGCGATGGGAACCACGCGCTTGCCGAGACCGGCCGTCACGACGGCGGATGCAACAGTTTCGAACAGACCGCCAACAACGGTGTGGTTCTCCAGCGTGACGGCGAGCCGGTCGGTGTTGAGTTCTGCCAGGACGGTTGCGGAGTCGAACGGCTTGATGGTGGGCGTGTGCACCACAGCCACATCCACGTTATGGGCAGCCAACGCATCTGCTGCCTGCAGCGCACGCATGGTCATCAGGCCGGAGGACACGAACACCACGTCGTTGCCGCCGCGCAGGACCTTCGCCTTGCCGAGCTCGAACGTGTAGTCATACTCATCCAGGACCGTGGGGACGTTGCCGCGCAGCAGGCGCAGGTACGTGGGCCCTTCGGATGAAGCGAGCTGGGGCACAGCCTGCTCGATGTCCACGGAGTCGCAAGGGTCCACGATGGTCAGGTTGGGCATGCCGCGGAAGATCGCCATGTCCTCGGTGGCCTGGTGGCTGGGTCCGTAGCCGGTGGTCAGGCCCGGGAGGCCGCCGACGATGTTCACGTTAAGGTTCGGTTCGGCGATGTCCAGGCAGAGGAAGTCGTAAGCACGGCGGGCTGCGAACACGGAGTAGGTGGAAGCGAACGGGATCAGTCCCGTTTCGGCCATGCCCGCGGCGGCGCCGAAGAGGAGCTGCTCGGCCATGCCCATCTGGAAGAACCGTTCCGGAAACGCCTTGGCGAAGATATGCATATCGGTGTACTTACCGAGGTCTGCCGTAAGACCGACAATGCGGGAGTCAGCCTCAGCGGCCTTGACCAGCGCGTGTCCGAACGGAGCGGAGGTGGTTATCTGGCCCGGGTCCGCGAAGGACGCGATCATGGCGGAGGTCTTGAGCTTCGGTTTGGTCACTGTGCTCATGCTGAAACCGTCCCTTCGTATCCAGCGGTCAGCTGTTCGCGGCAGATCTGCCACTCGTGTTCTTCGATGCGCATGAAGTGCGCCTTTTCACGGGTCTCCAACAAAGGCACACCGCGGCCCACCTTGGTGTCGCACAGGATCACGGACGGCTGCCCTGAAGCAGACTTTCCCGCAACCGCCCTGCGGCTGGCGATGTTGTCGAACGCTGCCAGCAGCGCACCGACGTCGTTCCCGTCCACGCGCTGGGTGTACCAGCCGAACGATTCCCACTTCTCGGTGACCGGCTCGGTACGGAGCACGGTGTCGGTGGCGCCGTCAGCCTGGAGGGCGTTGATGTCCACCATGGCCGTCAGGTTTCCGAGCTGGTGGTGGTGCGCGCCCATGGCGGCTTCCCACGTCGAGCCTTCGTCGAGTTCGCCATCGGAAAGGAAGTTGATCACCCGCGACGGGGAGCTTTGCAGGCGCAGCCCAAGAGCCATGCCGACGGCGATCGTCAGGCCATGGCCCAACGAACCGCCGGAGATTTCCATGCCCGGGGTGTAGGTGGACATACCGGACATCGGCAGGCGTGAATCGTCGGAACCGTACGTTTCGAGCTCAGCGACCGGAACGATCCCGGCCTCGGCCAGCGCGGCGTAGTGCCCGATTGCGTAGTGCCCCGTGGAGAGCAGGAACCTGTCGCGGCCTTCCCAGTGCGGGTCTTCGGCCCGGTAGCTGAGCTGGTCGGCGTAAACGGCGGCCAGCATGTCAGCGGCGCCGAGCGCCTGGCCAACGTAGCCCTGGCCCTGGACCTCGCCCATGGTCAGGGCGTGGTGGCGGATGCGGTACGCGGCGGCACGGATGCGGTCAACGCGGTCGGCCGCAGGGGCGGCCGGAGCCGCTTCAACTGAGGAGAGAGTCACTGGTTTCCTTCCGGAGTCGGGCGCATACCGATGGGGAGAACGCGCACGACGTCAATGGGTGCTTTAGGCGTTTACCTTCTGGGGAGTTTTGCTGGCGGCTTCTTCGGCGAGCTCACGCTCACGCTTGCCCCAGGTTTCCCGGGTGATCAGTGCTGCCCACAGGCCGATGGCTGCGTAGAAGCTGAACAGCAGCGCCGGTCCCATCCAGCCCATGCTGACGAACAGCAGGGTGGTGATGAAGGGGGTGAAGCCGGAGACCATGGCGGAGATCTGGTAGGACAGCGACGCGCCGGACGACCGTGTCTTGGCTTGGAAGAGCTCCGGGAACCATGCACCCTGGGCGCCGGCGAGGGAGTTCTGGCAGACAGCGTAGGCGATGACGATGGTGGCGATGATCAGGAGGAACAGGCCGGTGTTGACCAGCATGAACATCGGGATGCCGAAGACCACTGCGAAAGCCGTTGACCAGATGTAGACGGGACGGCGGCCCACCTTGTCGGTCAGTTTGCCCCAGAAGTAGGTGGCGAAGATGCCGATGCCGGCAGCGACACAGAGGGCAACGAGGGTTTGGGTTTTGTCTGCCAGCTGGTTGGTGTGCAGGTAGGAGATCATGTACGTCACGGAGACGGCGTAGCCTGCGGTTTCGGCGATACGGAGGCCGATGCCCCGGACGATGTTGCGCCAGTCGGTCTTGATGACCTCAACGATGGGGGACTTCACGATGTCGCCCTTGGCCTTGACGTCTTCGAACACCGGGGACTCGGGAACCTTGGAGCGGATGATGAGGCCCACGGCCACCAGGACGATGCTCGCAAGGAACGGTACACGCCAGGCCCATTCGCTGCCGAGTCCTACGCTGCCGAGGAAGACGAGGTTCGCGAGGAGGAGTCCCACGGGGAAGCCGGCCTGCACGATGCCTGTGAACTGGCCCTTTTTCCGCCAGGGTGCGTGTTCGTAGCTCATCAGGATGGCGCCACCCCATTCAGCACCGAAGGCCAGGCCTTGGATGATGCGGACAAGGACAAGGAGCGCAGGAGCCAGCAGCCCCACCTGCGAGTAGGTCGGCAGGAGGCCAATGGCGAAGGTTGCCAGGCCCATGAGGATGAGCGAGGCCACGAGGACCGGCTTGCGGCCAAGCTTGTCGCCGAGGTGGCCGCCGATGATGCCACCCAACGGACGGGCAGCGAAGCCGACGCCGAGGGTCGCGAAGGAGGCCAGGGTGCCGGTCACCGGGTCGGCGCCCGGGAAGAATGCCGTACCGAAGTAAAGTGCAGCGGCGGTGCCGAAACCGATGAAGTCGTAGGTTTCGATGACTGCGCCAACGCCGGAACCGACGGCGACGCGCTTTGCTTCCTTGGTTCCATGAACCGGACCACGCATGGTCAGAGCTTCATTGCTCATCTGTCTTTTTCCCTTTCGAAGAGTGCGGCGCTTCTTCGGCAACCCCACTGTCGACAGTCAACATAATACGACAACTGTGACGCAGGGCACCAGCAATGTCAACAGTCAACTCTCAAGGTTGACTGTTGACAGTTAACGCAGCTAACGTGGCTTGCATCACTAAGGCACCTCGCCGATGAGGGCCCCAACATGAGGATCGACGACGATGTTCCATTCACGACTGGGCTGTTCTTCCATCAGCTTCCGCCACCAGGATTTGGCAACAGCCCTCCGCACCATGCGCGGTCTCGGATTCGAAGAGATCGACCTCGGCGCACTACCGGGCGTCTGCGACCATGTGCCGTACGTACTGGACGTGGAGGCAGTCGAAGCGGTCGCCGCCGTCGTCAATAGCTCGGGACTGCGCGTCCGCTCGGTCAACGGCGACGTCGGGTGCCTGAACGCAGCGCTCGACGCCGCTGCGCAGCAAGAGCGCGAACGGCACCTTGGGATGCTTCTCGCCCTGGCCTCCAAGACCGGCGCGAAGGCGCTCGTCCTGCCGTGCGGTGCCATCGACCGCGACCCCTTGCGGAGCCTCGAAGAAGACATCGACGTTGTAGCAACCCAACTGATCCACGCCTCACAGCGGGCGGCAGAGTTCGGCGTCGAGCTGTGGACGGAATCCCTGCACTACTACCGGCTCTGCTGGAACACCGAACGCGCCCAACTGCTCGCGGACCGCCTGGCCGGGTCCGACGTCGGCATCGTCATGGACTTCAGCCACATCGTTGCCTCCGGAGGCGATCCCGTGGATTTCATCCGCCGCGTCGGCTCGCGGATCAGGCATGTCCATCTGAGGGACGCCGTACCCGCAACGGAGACCGGGCCGGGCAACATCAACCTCAGCATCGGCCACGGCAAGGCCGACTTCGCAACCGGACTCGCAACGCTGCGGGACGCCGGCTACGACGGCCACTTCTCACTGGAGCTCGAAACCCGTGATGTCACGCACGACGAACGTCCGGCGGCTGCGGCGAAAGCGGCCAGCTTCATTACAGACCTCATCTAAACCGCGCCATCTCATATTCAAGGAGCACCATGACCACCATCCAGCGCACCGCAGTCCTCACCGGAGCTACCTCCGATCGCGGCATTGGCCTCACCACGGCCCGCCGCTACGCCAACCAGGGCTGGGGCATCGTCATCCTGGACCTCGACGGCGAGAAGTCCGCCAAGGTTGCAGCCGAGATCGCCAACGAATTCAACGTTCCGGCGTTCGGCTACGAAATCGACGTCGCCAACGAAGCTTCAGTCACCGCAGCGCAGGCCGCCGTCGCCGCTGAAGTTGCCGCCGGAAACCTCCCGGCTGTAGGAGCCCTCGCCAACATCGCCGGCATCACCTCGCCGGTCCCGTTCCTGGAGACCACGCTTGAGCTGTGGCACAAGGTCATGGACGTCAACGCCACCGGTACGTACCTGGTCACCAAGGCGTTCCTCCCGGACATGATCGCCAATGGATGGGGCCGCATCGTGAACATGTCCTCGGTGTCCGCCCAGCGCGGCGGCGGCGTGTTCGGCAAGGTTCCCTACTCCGCAGCCAAGGCCGCCATCCTGGGCTTCACCAAGGCACTCGCCCGTGAAATCGGCGAGACCGGAGTGACCGTCAACGCCATCACCCCAGGCGCCGTGGACACCAACATCCGCGTCGGCAGCACCGAAGAGCAGGAAGCCGCCATCAACGCCGGCATCCCCCTGGGCCGCAACGCCACCACCGAGGAAGTCGCCGCCGTGATCACGTTCCTCTCCTCCGAGGAAGCCGCCTACCTCACCGGCACCACCATCGATATCAACGGCGGCAGCCACATCCACTAATTCGAGCCGCTCGAAGGAAACCCAGGACCCACCATGACCCGAATCTTCAACGATCCCGCAGACTTTGCCGATGAAGCCCTCGCCGGTTTCTGCGACGCTCACTCAGACCTCGTCCGCCAGGTTGAAGGCGGCGCAATCCGCCGCGGCCGTCCGGCAACTCCAAAGGTCGCCGTCATCACCGGCGGCGGATCCGGACATTATCCGGCCTTTGCGGGCATCATCGGACCAGGCTTCGCTGACGGCGCCGTGGTGGGCAACATCTTCACCTCGCCATCAACCCAGCAGGCCTACTCGGTAGCCAAGGCCGCAAATTCAGGGGCAGGCGTGGTCTTCACCTACGGCAACTACGCAGGCGATGTGATGAACTTCGGCATGGCCAGCGAGCGCCTCAATGCTGAGGGAATCGCGACGGAGAACGTGCTGGTCACGGACGACATCGCCAGTGCCCCTTCGGACGAGGTAGAGAAGCGTCGCGGTATTGCAGGCGACTTCGTGGTCTTCAAGGTCATGGGTGCGGCGGCCGAAGCAGGGCTGGACCTCGAGTCCGTGGTTCGCGTGGGGCGCAAGGCCAACGAGTTGACGCGGACAATTGGCACGGCCTTCAGCAGCTGTACCTTCCCCGGCGCCGACCAACCCCTGTTCCGCCTTCCTGAAGGACAGATGGGCCTGGGCCTGGGTATCCACGGTGAGCCCGGACTGTTCGATACCGAGCTGCCATCCGCCGTCGAACTTGGCCAGGAACTGGTGCGGCGCGTTCTGGCCGAAACGCCGGCTACCGGTTCTACACGACTGGCTGTGATCCTCAATGGCCTCGGATCCACCAAACACGAGGAGTTGTTCGTTCTCTGGCGCACCGTGGCTCCCCTCCTCCGCGAAGCCGGCTACACCTTGGTCATGCCCGAGGTTGGGGAGCTGGTGACCAGCCTCGATATGGCAGGCGCTTCGTTGACGCTCACCTGGCTGGACGGCGAGCTCGAACAGTACTGGATCGCGCCAGCACTGACTCCGGCGTACCGTCGCGGTGCTGTGGGGTTCGACGTCGCTGCCGCGGACCCCGTTGAAGCCGAACTGGACGCGGTGCCTGCAGCCGACTATTCCTCCACAGTTGAGTCCCGCGAATATGCAGCCCAATGCCTTGCGGCCCTCAACACAACCGCCACACTGCTGCGGGATTCCGAGGCGATGCTGGGCGCCATGGACGCCATCGCAGGCGACGGCGACCACGGCCGCGGCATGGTCCGCGGATCCGCGGCAGCTCTGGATGCGGCGGCCGTTGCGTTTGAACGCGGTGCCGGAGCTGGGTCGCTGCTGGCGGCGGCGGGAGACGCCTGGGCTGACAAAGCCGGCGGAACATCGGGCGTCCTGTGGGGTGCCGGACTGCGCGCCCTTGGCGAGCGGTTGGGTGACTCTGAGAACCCGACCCCGGACGTCCTCACCCAGTCCGTTCGAGCCTTCGCGGACCGCATCGCGAGCCTCGGAAAGGCCGAGATCGGCGATAAGACCATGATGGACGCGCTGCTGCCGTTCGTATCCTCCCTTGAGAAGCGCATCGCTGCCGGTACCTACGCGGAGCAAGCGTGGTCCGCCGCGGCAGCCGACGCCACGCGGGCCGCCGAGTCCACCGCGGAACTTCGCCCCTTGAAGGGGCGTGCCCGGCCCCTGGCCGAGAAGAGCATTGGTACGCCGGACCCCGGGGCGACGTCGCTCGCCATGGTGTTTGCCGCCGTCGGGTCGCATTTCACCGCCATTCCCCTTGCAGCAACCACCTAGGAGATTCACATGCGCATCATTGTGGGCGCCGATGAAGCCGGCGTTGAGTACAAAGACCGAATCCTGGCCGACCTTGAGGCCGACTCCCGGATCGCTGAAGTGATCGACATCGGAGTAAACCGAGCCGACGAGGACTTCACCAGGCCCTACCCCTACGTGGGCATCGCGGCCGGCGAGATGATCCGCGACGGCAAGGCCGACCGGGCCATCCTGTTCTGCGGCACGGGAATTGGGGTGGCTATCGCTGCCAACAAGGTTCCAGGCATCAGGGCCACAGCTGCCCATGATTCGTTCTCCGTTGAGCGCTCCATCCTCTCCAATGACTGCCAGATCCTCACCATGGGCCAGCGGGTTGTAGGCGTGGAGTTGGCCCGCCGGTTGGCCAGGGAGTGGATCGGCTACGCGTTCGATCCTTCGTCCGGTTCAGCCGCCAAGGTAAAGGTCCTCAGCGACTTCGAGGGCTGCTGAAAACCTCTTCAGGGCGTGAAAAAGCCGCACAGGCGGGGAAAGCTCCCGCCTGTGCGGCCCGGACATTCAAGAATTACTTGATCAGCGCTGCTGCCTGGTCCATGAGGGCGCCCGCTGCTTCCGGCCCACCGGCCACACCATCTTCGGCAGTTGCCGAGGCGGAGATCAAGACACCATCCTTAATCGCGTGCGCAATAAAGATGGCGCCTTTTCTTCCATCAGGGAGCACCATTACGGTCTTGAAACCCTCGGTTCCGGGCACGTTGCCCACGCCTTCGACCTTCTGAGTAGAGGTGGTGAGCGTTTGCCCTTCAGCGGAGTAGGACACCTTTTTACACTCTTCCGCCTGGGATTTGCTCTTCTCCAAATCGTCTTGGAGACGGGCAGCATCGACGCCGGAGGTCATTGACACACTGCTGATGAAACCGTTGGCTTTGGTCCGGGTCGTGCCGGCCGCCGTGGAACCGTCGATGGTGCGCGGCGCCCCCAGCAAGAAAGGATCCTTACAGGCGGCGGGTTCGATGGTGGCTCCTGCGAATCCCTTAACCATCGAGTCATACTGCGCCAGCAGCTCGTCGCCGGAGAGTACGGCGGGGCTGGTGCCATCCGCCAGTTTGACCTGCCCGACCAATCCGATGAGCTCTTCCTTGGTGTACTGCTTCACGGGCGTCGGCGTCGAAGTAGCAGCCTCGCTGGCCGGGGCCGACGTTGATTCCTGTGCGGCCGTGGTACCACCACCACACGCCGTGAGAGCCAAAATTACCAGTGCCGATGCCCCGAATCCGAGCAGCGAATTTTTCTTCATGTGTTTCCCCAATAATTCTTAGTATGCGCCCGCAGTCACGGAGTCCACTTAGACTACTGGCCCTCATTGGTCGCCCCGGACCATGCCGTGGAGGCTAGAAGCCGCCGCCGCCAGCGCCTGCATCGCCTGCCATATTGGCAAAACGCGAGTAGTGGCCCTGGAAAGCAACAACGATGTCCTTGGTGGGACCGTTACGGTGCTTGGCAATGAGGATGTCCGCTTCGCCGGCGCGGGGCGATTCTTTGTCGTAGACATCTTCACGGTGCAACAGGATGACCATGTCGGCGTCCTGCTCGATGGAGCCGGATTCACGGAGGTCGGACACCATGGGGCGCTTGTCCTGGCGCTGCTCGGAACCACGGTTCAGCTGTGACAGGGCGATGACGGGAACCTGGAGCTCCTTGGCAAGCAGCTTAAGCGCACGCGAGAACTCGGAAACTTCCTGCTGGCGGGATTCCACCTTTTTGCCGGAGCTCATGAGCTGGAGGTAGTCGAGAATCACCAGTTTGAGGTCGTGCTGCTGCTTCAGGCGGCGGCACTTGGCCCGGATCTCCATCAGGGACATGTTGGGGCTGTCATCGATGAACAGCGGAGCATCGTTCATGCGACCCATGGTGGTGGCGATCTTGGACCATTGCTCGTCCTTGATGGTGCCCTTACGGAGGTCTTGCAGACCAATAGTGGCCTCTGCGGACAGAAGACGCATGGCGATCTCGTTCCGGCCCATTTCCAAGGAGAACATGACTGTAGCCAGGTTGTTCTTGATGGCGGCAGAACGGGCGAAGTCCAGCGCGAACGTGGACTTACCTACGGCAGGACGAGCTGCAATGACGATCATCTGGCCGGGGTGGAGCCCGTGAGTCAGTTCGTCCAGCTCGTAGAAGCCAGTGGGAACACCGGTCATGCCTTCGCCGCGGTGACCGGAAGCTTCGATCTCGTCCACGGTGGATTCCATGACGTCCTTCAACGCCACGTAGTCCTCTGCAGTGCGCTTTTCCGCCACAGCGTAGACCTCGGCCTGGGCCTGGTTGACAAGGTCTTCCACTTCGCCGTCCTGGCCGTAGCCCATCTGGACGATCTTGGTGCCGGCGTTAACAAGGCGGCGAAGGACAGCACGCTCGGCAACAATCTCGGCGTAGTAGCCAGCGTTTGCCGCGGTGGGCACTGTCTGGATGAGCTCGTGGAGGTAGGCGGGGCCGCCAATCCTGTTGATCTCACCGCGCTTGGTCAGTTCGTCCGAGACGGTCACGGCGTCGGCCGGCTCGCCACGACCGTAGAGGTCAATGATGGACTCATAGATGGTCTCGTGGGCCGGACGGTAGAAATCATGCCCACGGACGATCTCGACGACATCCGCGATCGCATCCTTGGACAGCATCATGCCGCCAAGTACCGACTGTTCTGCAGGGATGTCCTGGGGAGGTTTCCGGCTCGAGTCCGAAGCGCGTGTGCCCTCGATTGAGTCCAAGTGCGTAACTGACAAAGCCGTCCTCCATTTGTGTACCGCTGCAGAGATTTACTCCCCGGCGGCCCGTAAAGCGCAGTGTGTGGTGACTAAGTCCGCCGGTGTCTCTGACGATGTCAGGCAGGGCCGACAAAATAGCATTCCGTATCCACAAGTTATCCACAGCCGATTCCCCAAGCCCGCTGCCAATGGTGGTTGGAGCAGCGTCCGGGGAACTCAACAAGGGATATTCGCATCCAAAATGGACACTCCAGACACGTTACAGCAGGCGCCTGACACCCCCTGTGGAAAACCTGTGGAATACCAGCCCCTCGTTGTGCACAGACTGTGCGTTACCCTGTGGATAGAGAAATTCTTTTACAGGAAAATAGCGTCTGACCTGCGGAAACAGTCATCACAAGCTGTGGACTAAAGAAAGATTTGGGGCAATTTCATCCACAGACGCTCCGCCACTCTGAGCCTCATGAAGGGCGGAAAGCACCCCAAACATGCCGCAAATGTGATGCATCTTACAAACCGGCCCTAAATTTGACACCACCGTCTCAGAAGCCTATGCCGGAAGTGGAATGTGCTGTGGATAACCAAGTTCTGGCATAAGCTCTAAGCATGGGGATGAACTTTGGTGACGTGTTGACGCTTGCCCTTCCGCTTCTAGTCCTCGTTGGCCTGTTGTGGGCACTCACGGCGGCCTTCAAACCGCGTGATACCGGCGTCTCGGACGCGGAGAGGTATCAACGTGAACTGGCAGCCCGTTCGGCTGCGCACCAAGCGTCCCAAGTGCAGGAGGCGCTGGCCCTGCGCGCCCGGATTGAAGCCACCACCAAGCCGAGCCAGAATGAGGCAAGCCACCGGGAACAGGCGGAGAACACCAGGTCCGCTATTCAGGCCCAGGCCGCCCGTTCACACGCTGCCGGCCAGACCGGACACCAGCCTGCCGTCCTTCCCAATGGCCAACTGAACCCGCAGCTGGCGCTCGAGCTCCAAAACCTGGTCCGCAGCGGCAAGAAAATCGAGGCCATCAAGGTTCTGCGCCAAGCCACCCACTCGGACCTGCTTACCGCCAAGAACTACGTAGATCGGCTCTGACAACGCCATGGATTCCATCCTCATCCCGCTCCTGATCCTCATTGCGGTCATTGCGGGCGTGCTCCTGCTCATTCGCTCTTTCACCAAGCGTTCTGCTGAAACCTCAGCGGATGTGGCAGCCGCGAACGCCCCGAAGGATCCCGTCGAGCTAGCCAGGGAATCTGCCGCCAAGCTCAACCAGGAGCAGCACCGCCAGCTCTACTCCCTGATCGCCCGCGGACAGGGCATGGCAGCGATCAAGCTCTACTTACAGGCCACTGGCGAAGGCCTGCGTGCCTCGCGTGAAGCGGTTGGCGCCTTGGCTGCCCACCCGCAGCCTTTCACGCCGGAGCCGGCCGCCAAGGACCTGCTGGCTGAGGACGATGACGAGCCCGAGCGCTTTCCTTACCGTTACAGGGCGATCGTCAGCAAAGGCGAGGTGACGCGGGAAGTGAGCAGCAACATGCTCAACGATGAGATCTACGGACGAATCCGGACGCTCGCCAAAAGTGGAGATGTTGAGGGCGCAGCCATAGCGTTGACGCGCCACTCAGACATCACCATCAAACAAGCCCGCGAGTTTATTGAGCTGTTGGACGACTAGGAAAACCTAGAAGTCGAAGAGGTCTCCAAGGAAGCCTTCTTTTTTCTTGCGCTTACGGCCGTACCCATCGCGATCGTAGCCTTCGCGCCGATCGCCATCCCGTCGGTCGTAGTCGCGCCTGTCCCTGTCGTCATAGCGCGGCTGCTGCGGACGGGACTCAAACGGATTGTAGAGGGGCGGCGGCGCGACGGGGGGCTGGGACGGCGCGGCCGCAGGCCGGGCAGGGGCAGGGATGGTTTCTGCTGCGACGCGATCAATGATCTTGTCCAGCTCCCCACGGTCCAACCACACACCCCTGCATTGCGGGCAGTAGTCAATCTCCACGCCGCTTCGTTCGCTCATCACCAGGTCAATGGAATCCACAGGACACTTCATGGTTGCCCCAACGATCAGCCGCGTGAAAAAGTTCGGGCCAACCAAGGGGTGGGATTCACCAAGCACCCAGCACCACGTGCATACTGATCCGATGGTTCATCCCGATGTCCTCCAAGCGCACCGGCTTATGAACCTCCTGGGGAAGACGTGCTCCCTCCCCGTTCCCGAGCCTGACAACTCTGAGTACGGCGCCGCAACGTCCACCTGTGGGCATGCAGTGATCCGTTTCAGGGTGGGCAAGGTTACGCCGACCAAGGTGGGACTCTTCGTTGCGGTGTGGCGGCGGTCAGCTGCCGGAGGTACGGAACCGTTCCCGGCCGACCACCCGGATGCCAACGACGCCGACACTTTGGTGATCTCCGTCCGGGAAGGGGAAAACACCGGTCACTTCGTCTTTCCCCGGTCCGCCGTGGTCACTCACGGCATCAGTTCCCTCAGCGGAAGAGGCGGGAAGCGCGGGTTCCGTGTCTATCCTCCGTGGTCCGTCACTATCAACCCCCAGGCACGGAAGACCCAGGCGTGGCAGGTCGGGTACTTCCACTACTCCCCTGATGGCGGGCTACCGACCCGCTGAAATACCTGCCAACAGCTGTTCGAACGGCAGTGATTCAAGGGCGTCGGGCTTGCGGTTCGGCTGCGGGCCGCTGAGCAACTGCACCAGTTCTCCCGCAGCGCGGTCCACGCGCGCCGAAAGGGGCGAGCCGCCGTCGTCGGTGTTTCCCCAGTCCTGGGGTCCCGCGAACACGCCCGTAGCGGCAATCCTGGTGCGCAAGTAGGTGAACAGTGGGCGCATAGCGTAATCGAGGACCATCTGGTGGCGATCGGTGCCGCCTGTGGCGCCGAGCAGAACAGCCTTGCCATCCAGCGACTTCGGGTCCAGCACGTCGATGAACGACTTGAACAAACCACTGTAGGAGGCGCTGAAGACGGGGCTGACGGCGATGATGGCGTCGGAATCATCGACGCCGGCAATCACCTCAGCGAGGCGTGGCGCGGCATAGCCGGTGACGAAGTTGTTGGCGATATCCACGGCAAGGTCACGCAGTTCAACGGTGTCGATCTTCACGTCATACCCTGCAGCCCGCAACTGTCGCTCGGCGGAGGCGGCCAGCTGATCGGCCAGCAGGCGGCTCGACGACGGGACACCGAGTCCGGCGGAAAGGACGGTGATGCGGCGGGTTTCCATGGCATTCTCCTGTTGCTTGTTCATCCAGCTTACATGCGTTTGCATCTAAATCAATGAACAGGCGCATGCCCGAAACTATTCCCGGGAGGCCCTAGCCGCCCTCGATCCCCGTCAGGAACGCAACCGTGGCCGCCGTAATCTGCCCCTGGGCAACGTCGCGACCCACGCCGGGTTCGCCGTCGCCGGGCTGCGGCCCGTAGTCCCCGAAGAACGCATGGTTACCGCCCTGGACTTCCACAAAGGCGGCGTCACGGGGCAGCAGCTCGCGGGAGGCGTCGATCTTCCCAGGCGTACTGAGTCCGTCTTCGGAGCCCGAGATGGACAGGACCCTCAGCCCCGTGCGGTCGCACATGGAGTCCAGCGGGTAGGAGGCGTAGAGCAGCAGGCCGTCCACGTCCTGGTTGGACAGGGCAAATGAACCCGCGCTGACCCCGCCCAGCGAATGACCTCCAACAGTCCACGTGGAGATTTCCGGATGGGCAACCATGGCGCCACGGGCCTGGTTTCCGTCCAACAAGCTGAGATTGAGGGGCGTCTTGAGGATCACCACCAGGACCCCGGCATCCACTGCCGGCTTGAGGATGTCCACATACGCCCGAGCCTCTACGCGGGCGCCGGGGTAAAAGACGAGCCCCTTGGTGGCCGGCGCCCCTTCGGGCCTCATGACAATCGCCGTCAGCTCGTCAGCCACCGAGGCCTTGGGAGACGATCCCGTCGCTACGGCGCCCTGCTGGTAGGCGAAGGGATTCAGCCAAACGAGCATGGCCACCAAGGCCAGCACAGCCACGCGCCCGGCCCACGCGCCTGCAGCCCTTAGTGCCGAACGCTTGCGGGACGCGCGGCGGCGGCGCCACAGCAGAACAGCCCAAAGAAGTCCGACGACGACGGCAGTCACCAACAGCGCGGGCAGCAACGGGTGTCCGCGCAGGACAGCGGGATTCCCGAGCAACATCCACAGGGGCACCAAAACCAAGGCGCCAACACACAGGACAGAGGCCCAAAAGAGCGCCGGCCTGCGTGTGGCGGGTGGGACTTTAAGGGAGGTGGTCATACTCCAATAATAGTTCCATCATGGAGATACTTTGAACTTTTCCAGGAACCGGACGATCAGCGCCGCGGGGCGTGGGTGGACAGGAAAGCGAACGTCTTGTCCCGCGCCTCCCTCGCCTCATCGAAGTTCAGGTGGAACTGGTACTCATGCGGCAGCTCCGGCTCATGGGTGGCTGGCCAGAACAGCTCGGTCACCGGAACGCCGGCATCCTTGAGGCGGTTGCTGTAGGGCACGGACTGGAGCCATGTGAGCCCGTCACCGTTGCCCCCGCTGATGAACGTAGGCGGGAAGTCGTCGGTGACGAAGTCGATAGTGGACATGGTGGCCCCGGCGTAGGTCGCGGACCAGTCCTTGGTGCCTGTGTAGGCCCAAAGGGAGGTCTTGAACCCCCAGGCAACGATGCCGTTGAGGTCAGCCATGGCCCGGAGATCGTACACACCGCAATGGAGGATGGTGGCGGCCAACTCCGACTTCTGGAGGGCAGGCTGGATCCCCATCAGATTGGCGTACTCGGGGTTTACGGTGAGCGTGGTCATCTGGCTGGCAAGCTGGGCCCCGGCAGAGTCACCGGCGAGCACAATGCGGCTGGTGTCCACATTCAGTTCGGCCGCATGGTCCTTGATGTAGGCGAGGGCGTCGTTGATGTCACGCACGGCAGTGGGATAGGTGGCTTCGGGAGCGATCGGATAGCTCATGCCGATGGTGGTGTAACCCTCGGCGGCGATGATCTGGAGATACGGATTCACGTCGCGCTGCGCTCCGGAAATCCAGGCACCCCCATGAATCCACACCACGGTCGGCAGCGGCGCGGTGGTCCCTTCCGGGCTGAAAACATCAAAGGTGGACCCGGGCTTGTACACCACGCCGGCCTGGGATTGCAGAGGCGTATCCGGCACGTAAGGGGTCATCTCATCAATGGTCGCCTGCGCCCCACGCTCAAAAACACTGCGGATCAGCATCGCGGACGGCCACGGGGTAGCCGACAGTGCCAGAAGGACGATCAGGACCAGCAGAATCGCAACGTCCAGCTTCTTCAGCCGCGATGACCGTACCCGCGGAGGCCGCGAACGTGGTCCCGCTCCTGCTGATCGGCTCTCATCTGTACTTCTTTGGATCGATTCCAACGGTCCCATCACACACTCCCCCGGTCGGTGCACCTGTGGACCATGCTAAGGCCGCCGCGGCGTTTGCCGACGTCAGCCCTGCGGCCGTGCCGCCGACAGCAGCACTCCTTCGCCGCCGTCGAACGCTACGGTGTGAAAACGGGCGCCCCGCGCGGCCTCCCAAAATCCCCATCTTCGGTGCAACGCCAGAGACGCCTCATTGCGCGCATTGACCACATACCAGGCGAACTCCGCCCGCTCCCACATCCAGTGGAGACGGGCCTCAGTCAGCTGCGCCGCCAGGCCCATCCGCCGGAATTCAGGCCGCACGGTGACGCCCCCCAGGTAATGCCCGGCCGGCGCGGGGCCGTCCGCGTAGTCCCAGTAATGCGTTTTCGCCCAACCCACGACGCCGGACCCACCTTCCGCGGTGGTGTCATCACGCGCTTCGGCCACCACGACGAGACGGGTGGGGTCGGCGACCGCGGCGAGGATGCCATCAGCAAATCGCTCAGTCTCACTGAGAGATGTCCGCCCAGCTGCGATGTCCGCGGCGAGGATGCCATGTACATCGGCTGGGCGGGCTGTCCGGATAGTGAAGTACACCGGCTTAGTCTATTTGAGCAAAAGACTTTCATTATGAGTTGCAGCCCATAATATGGGATAGGCGACGCCCCGCACTAAGGAAGCCCATGACACATCACACCATCGCCCCACTGGACGGCGTCCGGGTCCTGGAACTCGGCAACTACATTGCCGCACCCACGGCAGGCAGGCTGCTGGCCGACTTCGGAGCCGAGGTCATCAAGGTGGAGCGGCCCGGCACCGGCGACGAGCTGCGTAACTGGCGCCTGCACAAGGGCACCACGTCCATGCTCTACCGCACACTGAACCGCAACAAGAAGTCCGTGGTCCTGGATCTCCGCACCGACGCGGGCAAGCAGGCCGTGCTGGAGCTGGTGGCCAAGTGCGACATTCTCCTGGAAAACTTCCGGCCCGGCACCTTGGAAAAGTGGGGCCTGGGACCGGAGGTCCTCAACCAGGCCAACCCGAAGCTGATCGTCACGCGCGTTTCTGCCTTCGGGCAGACGGGGCCGCTGTCCGAGCGGCCCGGTTTTGCCGCCGTCGCCGAAGCGTACGGCGGGTTCCGCAACCTGGTGGGCGACCCGGACCGCGCTCCCGTTCGTGTTGGTGTCTCGATCGGCGACTCGATCGCGGGCCTGTACGCCGCCTTCGGCTCCGTGATGAGCCTGTACCAGCGTGAAGCACGACGCCGGGACTCGGCCGGTGGCGTTCCGCTCACCGAGCGCATCATCGACGTTGCGCTGAATGAGGCAATGTTCTCGATGATGGAATCGTTGATCCCTGACTATCAGGCTTACGGCGTGGACCGTCAGCGTGTGGGCGGCCGGATGGAGGGCATTGCTCCCTCCAACGCGTACGTGTGCAAGGACGGCGCGAGCATTGTGGTGGCAGGCAACGGTGACTCCATTTTTCAGCGGTATATGCAGACCATCGGTCGCCCTGATCTCGCCGAAGACCCTTCGCTGCAAACAAATGCCGGGCGCTGGGCCCAGCGAGAGGAGCTTGACCAGGCCATCGGCGAGTGGGCAGCTGCGCTTTCCGGTGCTGAGGCGCTGGCGGCCCTCGAGGCCGCAGGAGTTCCGGCCGGACCGATCTATACCGCCGCGGACATCAGCACGGATACCCAGTATGCGGCCCGCAACATGATCCAGAAGTTCGACGTGTCCACCGGCGAGGAAATTCTTCCGGGGGTGGGCTTCCCGGGCATCGTTCCGGTGATCGGGGACCAGTCCCTGCCCATCAGAAACCTCGGCCCGGACCTGGGCGAAAACACACAGGAAATCCTTGGCGGATTCCTGAAAATGGATGCCGCGCAGATCAGTGCGGCCTCCGGCCGCGAGGAGGCCCTCCGACCATGAACAACTTCGAAAGCCCCCTGGCCACCACGCTGGGCAACGCCATTCTTCGGGACGTCACGCTGCGCGACGGGCTCCAGCTTACCGGGAAGATCCTGCCCACCGAACGGAAGATCGAGACGGTGCGGGAACTGCTGCGGCTGGGAGTGCCCGCCATTGAGCTGGGTTCCATGGCCCGCGCAGATTTGGTCCCCACCATGGCCAACACACTTGACGTGGTCCGGGCCCTCACCCCCGAGGAACTGGAGAAGTGCTGGATCTGGGTGGCCACCCCCGGTCACGTCGCGAAAGCATCAGCCGCCGGAGCAAGGAACTTCCAGTACTGCTTGTCGGCCTCCGACTCGCACAACAAGGCCAATATTGGGCGGACCACTGATGAGAGCTTGGCCGCACTTCCCGAAGCCGTTGAGTACGCGCGGGCGGTGGCTGGCCAGATCCAACTGTGCATTGCCACCTCCTTCACCTGCCCGTTCGAGGGTTACGTTCCCGAAGAGCGCGTTCTCTCCATCGCCAATGATCCGCGGGCTGAAGGCACCACGGACATAGTCATCTGCGACACCTTGGGGCAAGCCGTGCCCGCGCAGGTCTCCCGGCTCATCACCCGGGTTCGGGACGAGTCACCTGCACGCAGGATCGTCTATCACGGCCACGACACCTGGGGCTTGGGTGTAGCAAACACGCTTGCCGCTCTTCAGGCCGGAGCCGCCATGGTGGACGGCGCCCTTGGTGGACTGGGCGGCTGCCCTTTCGCACCCGGCGCCAGTGGCAATACGTCCAGTGAAGACATTCTCTTTGCGACCCGCCCTGAGTGGTTGGGTCCGGACGTCTTCGGGGAACTTGTGGTGCTTTCGGAGAAACTCCTGGCCGAGTTGGGTGAACCGAACCGCTCCAAGGCAGCCCAGGGAGCGCGGTCCAAGGCTGAGGCTTTTGACTGGGTCAGGCCAGCCTAGCTCTTCTTGCCCGCTCCGCCCGCAGCCATAAGTTCCAGACGCTTGAGCGTCTCGCGGTTCCGCACTCCTATCACGGGGTCCCGCAGTGCCTTGGGTATCAATTTTCCCGGGCCGCGGACGGCGTCTTCTGCAATGGACACCCGGCACTGGGAACCGCCAAGGTCTTCCAAGGTGATCAGGATTCTGGCTTCGCCCAGAGGCCATCCTCTCGCGAGGATTTCCAGCTTTCTGCCAGGTTCCACAGCAGTGACCCTGCTGCTGTCATCGATGAGGAAGGGCCAAGACCCAACGGAATGATGCAGCTTGGAACCCACCTGCGGCCACTGATCGTCGACGGCGCGGATCCGTGAAGCACCCACCACCCAGCCGGGATAGAGCCACCCGTCCTCGATGACGTCCCAGACGTCGGCGGCGGGGGATCTGAACAACTGCGTCACGGTGGACATGTGGACCCTTTCTCAGCAGATACGGCCACGGCAATGACACTAAGCTAAGCATGCTTATGGATTGGCCGCCATAGGCCGCTCCCGGTCACGGCTGTGGCTTGCTGGCCTTGCCGTCCAGCCAGAGCATGTCCGACTCGTCCCGGTGCGTGCCGTCCGAACCCACATGCTTGCTGTCGATCTGTGGGCCCTTCTTAATGACGTGTACCAGCGCCATTCCATGGCCGCGGCCAAGATCATAATCAGCCTTGAGCCATTCGAGGATGGTCCCGGCCTTCACCGAAGGGTCACTGAATCCCTTGGATTCGGCGATTTCAACGAGCTTCCTCGGAGTGAGGCCGGTCTTGTCTTCAATGGCGTCGAGATAAGCCTGGAATGACATCGGCGTGGCCTTTCGTTCTAGATTTCAGGGACATTACTGCGAAGTCTGCGTGAGCCATAGCGTACCGCCACCAGGGCGTACCGAAATCCCAGCGCGGCCGGATCCATAAGAACCCGCCGTCCACGAATCAGAGCCAGACCAATTCAGCGGCGGACCCCGCGGTTCCGGCGAGGGTACCGCGCTGCTTGGCGGCGCCCCTACACTGATCGCATGATGAGCCGAGGGTGGCGTTCCCTTGCGGCGGGTCTGGGCTTCGCCGCGACACTGCCGCTTGTGGGCGCGTGCGACTCCGGCGGAACTGGTGGCGGCGGCTCCGTTTCGGAACCCTCCAGCGGAAGCCCAGGACCCATCTACGTTGAGGTCAACCAGTCTCGGGACCAATACGGCAAGCAGGCCATCATGCTGCAGCTCACCAACACCACGGACGCTCCCCTGACGGTGACCGCCGCCCGGCTGCGATCCACGCTTTTTGACGGTGACATTTCCTGGGAACCATTGGAAGGCAGCTTGGAGCTGCCGCCGCGTCAGCCCAAAAGCCTTCCTGCTGCTTTGCCGGGGGCCGCCTGCGAAGCATCCGGCACAGCGTCACCGGAACTCAACGCCAGGATCACCTACGCAGCAACGGGCAAAGAACCTGTGGACGGGATCACCGAGGCTTCCGATCCCTTCAACGTCCTCGCCAGAAACGCCGGCGAACTGTGCCTCGCAGCAGAAGCTGCCGCCGTCGCCTCAATGGTCCTGGACCCCGCACTTGAGGTGGCAGCGGACGGCCGCACCGCCGTCGTGCGCCTTGTCATGACGCCGGCCACGCCGGGTGGATCCGCGAAAAGCCTCACCATTGAATCGATCGACGGAACCACCCTTCTGGCGGAGACACCCTCTGATCCCTGGCCGCGGAACGTCACCATCGCACCCGGTGACGCCACACGCGTTTTGGCCTTGCACATGAGACCTGCGCGCTGCGACCCACATGCCGTCGCCGAGGACAAGGTGGGGACACTCTTGCCATTAAGGGTCACAGTGGGTGAACGTCAGGGGTTGGTGAAGATCGCGGCGTCCAATGAACTCCGTGGCCGGATCTACGACTTCGTCACCGTCGCATGCGCCACTGCGGGCTAAGCGTGCCTAGCCGAGAGTGGCCAGGGCGCGGGGAGCGCACTCCACCGTGACCTTGACGTTCGCTTCAACGCTCTTCACCTCGCCATCCATTTGATACGGCAGGGGCTTGAGCGTGGTGAATTCATACTTGCTCATGCTCGGTTGGTCACCCAAGCCCTGCGTGGTGGCCTTGAGCGCAGTCAGGAGAACGCGCCACTTGGGCATATGCGGGAAAGTGATGACCTCAAACTTCCCGTCGGATGGGTGGTTTGCGGCTTCACTGAGCGTGGCGTACTTGGCCATTTCATTGATATTGGCGAAGACGAGGCTGTCGAATTTCCGGCGCTTCCCGTCAGCCAAGCGAATGCCAAACGGCTCGAACTTGGAAAACGTCTGGATCACGGTGACCATTTCCGTCAACGCACCTTTACTGCCCTTTTCGAGTTCGGTGGCCACCACAGGGGTCAAGCCGAATCCGATGTAGGAATGCGCATATTCGAGGGGCTCATTCTCGTTTTGGCCCGTGTGGATGCGGAGAAGGTCAATGTGGTGAACATGGCCTTCGGCAATGGCCTCTTCCAACGGTTTCGTCGACATGATCCTGCTGTGGTCGTTGGCGTTTCCGGCAGCCCTGACTGCACAGACAGCCTTGGGGTTCCCGGCCTGCATCACACCATTAACCACCTCGTTGTAGCCGCCATCGCCGCTGACGGACACCACCAGGACGTCGCCGCCCTTGCTGGCCGCTTCCCTCGCCAGATCGACGGCGTGTCCGGCGTGTTCGGTGGGCTGGAGGGTGATCTCAGGCTGATAGGAGAGGAGCTCCTTCAGCCGGTCATGCAACTGCTGCGCCAACTCAGGCGCATCCCCCGTGCTGTTGGGGTTAAAAATGATGACGATCGACTCAAAGGTCCGGGCAGAATCCACAGTGTGCTCCTGATTCATTGCGAGGTCCCTCTTCAGGCGATAGTTTCCCTCGGAAGTTCCCATAGTATTCCCAAAGCCGCTGGGGTTTCGGATGGGCCCTGAACGTGCAAGCATGAAAATGCACCTTAAGAAGCAAGATCACGTCAATCAGCCTGATGCGGTTAGTGCCGTGTCAGGGGTCGGGAAAGGTTCATGGAAGACTCACGCCAGACGGCCCGGTCGCTGGTCATGGAGCATGAGATCACCCTGGACGATTTATGGGCTTGGTATTGGGCCAACGGCGGAAACGCCAGGCCGTGGGATTTCGACGCCTACCTCTTTGGCATCCAAGAGCGGGATCCCTTCGACCTGAAGATCCTCACTTGGGCCATGGAAGATCTTGAGGCGCGTTCACTGCTCTGATTCCCCTAGGGCATTGCTGCATGGGCCGGCTACTTAAGCTCTTTCCGGGCCTCCATCAGATGCCGTGTTGAGTGGGCAACGAACGGGCGCCCGGACCTCATCTGCTCATCCATTTCCCTCAGTCTGCCCAGATAGCGTTCTGCTGAAAAATCGGGAACCCACCACACACATTTGCGCAGGATCCACACCACGGCGCCCACGTCGAAGAACTCCATCCGGCACCGGGCGGTGCGGAGGTCCGTGACGGTGAGGCCGGAGGCTTCGGCAGCCGCTGCCTCGGCCTGGGGGTCCCGCCCCTTACGCTGTTCCGGTAAAGGCCCCAGAAAGTGTTCAATCAGTTCAAAGGCCGACGCCGGTCCCACATGCTGGGCGAAATAGCAGCCACCGGGGATCAGGACGCGGTGAATTTCTTTCCAGTCGGGCCTGACCGGGTGGCGTGCGGTCACGAGCTCGAAGGAACTGTCAGGGAAAGGCAGGCCGGAACCGGCTGTCGTCTCCAGGATGTCTACTCCGCGCGGCCCCAGTAACCCACGGGCGCGTTGGGCGTTGGGCGGCCAGCCCTCGGTGGCAGCCATCAGTTCAGGAAACTGGGTGGCCTCTGAGAGCACCTCGCCGCCACCAGTGTCCAGGTCCAAGGCACTCCGGACAGCGGCAAGGCGGCCCGCCAGCAACTTCGCATATCCCCACGGCGGACGTTCTTCGGTTGCCCGCCCGTCCAGCCAGGCGAATCCCCAGCCGTTCACGTCGGCTTCCCCGGCCTCCGCCACCAAAGTCTCAAAATCACGCATCAGTGTTTCCGTCGTCTTTCCGCCGCGAGCTGGCCAGCAACCCTGCTGATCAATTGGTACGGGATTGGCTTGGATAAAGGGAACTTCAAGGTTCCTTTCCCGGACAGATACTGCTCCAACTCGTTATTCAACGTTTCGTCTCCCCGAGGGACCGGATACACCGAAATGTGGTGTGCCCAGGCAGCGAAATACACCACATAGTGCCCATCGATGGTGACTGTGGGAATGTCATAACTGATCATCTCGCCGGCATCGGGAACTGCTGCGTGAATGCTCCTGCGGATCTCCTTGAGGATCAGCTGGGTGGCCTCAGGCTGGGCTGCGATGTAGGCGTCCACTGTGGAGTGTTTCCCGGCCATCGTCATTCTCCCTTACGTTGTTAATCAGCTCTCGCCGGGGAAACGTCCACCGATCAGCCTGGTCATGTGCTCAGCGGCAGCCAGCAGGGGCTCCACCCAAGCCTCGCATGTCTCCCGCGGCATCCGAAGAGTTGGCCCGCTGATAGCGACGGCGCCCACCAAGCCGGCGGCCGAATCGAAAACCGGCGCGGATAGCCCTGATGCGCCGTCTTCCCGCTCACCCACAGTGATGGCGAACCCGTCAGCGTGGGTCTTCTTCACCGCCGCTTCGAGCTCCTCGGAACTGGTGATGGTGTGATCCGTGATGGACTCCAACGGATCCCGCAGCACGGCTTCCATCAATTCCGGCGACCAGGCCAGGAGCACCCTGCCTGCCGACCCTGCGTGAAGCGGCACAATCTTTCCCAAGTGCATCTCCCGGCGGAGTGCGTGATGCGTTTCTGCCATGGCCACGCAGACCCGGTAGTGCTGTTCTGCTTTGAAGAAGCACGCAGTCTCGCCGGTGGTGTCCCGAAGGGACTTGAGCAGCGGACCCAGGATGTCCACCACGTCCATACCGCGGGTTGCCGGCGCCGCCCAGTAGGCCATCCGCATGCCGATGCGGTACGCATCGCCTTCCCGGTCCAGGAAGCCCTGCGACGTGAGGTTCGTGACCAGTCGCTGCACCGTCGACGTGGGCATGCCGGTGGATTCGCGGATGTCTGCCAACTGCAGTACCGGCTTGGACAACGAGAAAGCATCCAGGATGGACGTGATCTTGCCCAGGACAAGCAAAGGGTTGCCGTTGGCCTTCACGGAAGCATCGGATGCGGACATAAGACTCACGCTAAACGCTCCGGCAAGGTCGCGCCAATCCCGCCGGTAGGGTTGCATCATGGGGACAGTTTTGGAAGCCGAAGGCTTGCTGGTTGGGTACGCCGGGGCTCCGGTGTGCGGGGAAGTTTCTGCATCCGTGGATCCGGGTGAAGTCTTGGGAATCGTGGGTGTCAACGGCGCCGGGAAGTCCACGGTAGCCCGTACTCTTGCGGGACGGCAGGCGTCCTTGGCCGGCGACGTGAAAGTCCACGGCCTTCTCATCGACCCTGACGCCGTTCCCTTCCGCCGGCAAGTTTCGGCAGTGTTTGACGACGACCTCTTCTTCCCGTCCCTCACAGTTCGGGAGCACCTCCTCCTCATCGCCCGCGGCCATTCATTGGAGGACCCCGAAGCGCGTGTTGAGGAAGAGCTGGATTTCTTCGGGCTCCAGGGCAGGTCGCACGCCATCCCTGACGCCCTCTCTTCGGGCCAGCGGCGCCGGCTGCTGCTGGCAGCGGGGCTGATCCGTCCGTCGTCGCTCCTGATCCTTGATGAGCCGGAGCAACGGCTCGATCCGCGGATGCGGGTGGCCCTCGGTGAGCGCATCGCCGCCCACGCCAAAGAGGGTGGCGCAGTGGTTCTGGTGACCCATGATCCCCAGCTCCTGCTCGCTACCGCCTCATCCTGTTTGGTTATTGACGAGGAAGTCCAGGTATTCGATCCGGAACAGGGGGCCTCGATCATTGCCGGCTCCTGACATGATCACGCTTGAACCGTCAGGCCGGAACAGGGAGCTGGCTGCTGACATCGTCCGGTTTACCCGCAAGTCCGCCCGACGCTACAAACGCAGTCGGATCTCGTGGAGCGACAGGTTCGTCGATGCCTACAGTTGGGGCCTCGGCATCGGCGTGTCCCTGACCATCGCAGCCTCGTTCGTTCTAGCGCTGCGCAACGAAATCGCGGACCGCGCTTCCGCCACCGGCAGCATCATTGGCGAGCAATGGCTTGTCCTGCCGGAACCCGTGTTGTGGACGTCCGTGACCTTCGCGGTCCTTCTGTCCATCAGCAACCTGGCACGCAAGTTCGGACCCATGGCAGTGAGTGGTGCGGAGAGCACCTGGTGGCTGACTCTACCGGTGGATCGCCGCCCCATGGTCCTGCCGCCGTTCCTCGGCAAAGTCGCGCTTACCGCAGCCGGTTCGGCCATCATCTACCTTCCCTTCAGCATGGTTATCGCCATTGACCGCGCCCCCGTTGAACACGTTTTCGCTGCACTCACTTTTGGCGGTGCCGGCGCCATTGCGGTGGTTCTGGCGGCCGTGCAACAGCTCGGCCTACTGGGACCCCGGCTGGGTAAGGCGACCACTGCCGCGGCGACTTTGGGGTGCTCGTTCCTTCCCGCGCTGTCGTGGTCTCCGTGGCCAACAGCGCTGGTGGGCCTTGCCGCCGTCGGATTATCGGCGCTGGTTGTGCCGCGGTCCGGACGCGTGCGGGGTGAAGAGCTGGTTCGCGGCGGAGCCGTGGCCGGTCATGCCGGGGCTTCGCTGTTCATGATGGACGCCAATGAGGTGCTGCGCGCCTTGAGCGGCGGCCGTCAAAGGGTCGACGGCGGCAGGGCGGCCCGCTTTTACGCCCGGCACACGCACGGCCCCCTCAGGGCGCTGATCCGTGCTGATGCGGTTGCCTTCTTCAGACTCAATCCTCCGCTGATGCCACCCCTCCTGTGGCTTGTTGCCTGCATCGCCATGCTTTCGGTGGAAGGCGGGCTGCCGGAGTTCGTGCAGCTGGCGGTCATCGTGATCGCGGGGTGTGCCACGGCTTCCGGGATGGGAACCGTGGCCCGGAAGACCGCCCTGGTTCCTGAGCTCGACGCCATGCTTCCACTGCATCCGGCACTGGTCAGGACCAGTCGCGCGCTCATGCCTTGCCTTGCCATGTCCCTGTGGATGGCGGTGCTCAGTGGGCTGTTGGTTCTCCTCGGCGCAGCGGATCCGTGGTTGATACTGGTCGGTGCCCTGGCAGGCGTGGGCATGGGTGCGGGAACTCTCCGCGCGGCCACCAGAACGCCACCGGACTGGACCGCCCCGCCGGTTGAGACTCCGTTTGGTCCTGTTCCCCGAGCGCAGCTGGGCTCCCTGCTGCGGGGGCTGGACGTGACCATTTTGGCGACCATCCCGCTGCTCGTGGCACTCTATCTGGGGTACGTCCCATCGACCGTCCTGATGGTGCAGGCCGTGTTCAGTTCAGGGATCTTCCTGGTGGTGGTGCTGTCGAGGCCCAAGCGCACGTGACAGCGGTGCGGGCAGTGCCGTGGGAAGCCTTTAGAGCAGCACCGTTCCTTCGATGCACGTGGCCGACGCTCCACCAACCCAAATCTCGCCGTCCTCCGCTGTGATATGGACCCTGCCTGCCCTGCCCAGCACGGTGCCCTGGGCTGCAATGTACTCTTCAGGCGCCCGGCCACTGCCGATCAACCACTGCGCAGCGCCGGCATTGAAACTGCCCGTGACCGGGTCTTCCACCATGGCGTCGCCAGGAATGAACGTACGGACTTCAAAGTCGACGCCGGTACCCGGTTGATGCGGTCCGATCACACCGACCTTGAGGTCACCCATGGCAGCGAAATCCGGTTCGATGGCCAAAACTTGTTCCGCGGAACCGAGGAGCACGCCGATCCATGTGGGTCCGTTGACCAGCCATGAGGCGTCCAACAGAGCTTCGTCCGGAAGACGCAGGCCGGCAGCGAGCTGGACCCTGATACTGTCATCAACCGGGCCAAAGCGCGTCAGCGGCGGCGCGGCGAAAGCCAACCGCCCGGCGTCGTGCTTCACCCTCACCAAACCGGCGCCGCACTCCTGGACCAGGACGCCGTCAGCCTTGGGCACTCCCCCGGCCTGAAGCCAGGTATGTGCTGAACCCAGCGTCGGATGCCCTGCGAAGGGGAACTCCTCGCTGCCTGTGAAGATCCGCACCTTGTAATCCGCCAGTGGGTCCGTGGGAGGCAGGAGGAACGTGGTCTCGGAAAGGTTGGTCCAGTTGGCGAAGTGCTGCATTGTGACTGTGCTGAGGCCTTCGGCATCGACCACCACGGCAAGCGGGTTGCCTCGGTAAGGCTGGTCGGAGAAGACGTCCACCTGGTGGAACGGGCGGCTGCGCAGGGCTTCTGAAGTCACCGGTGCAGGCTATCACCGGTTGCTGGCCGGTTTTGCTGACGCACGTGCCCCGGGTCTGCAAAACTACCCCTATGGCAGAGAACAAGACCCAGCCCACGGACGTGTCCGTGGAAGAATTCCTGGCCGCCGTGGAGCACCCGACCCGGCGTGCGGACGGTTTCGAACTGCTGGAGATGATGCGTGACATCACCGGCAAGGAAGCCGTCATGTGGGGGCCGTCGATCGTTGGCTTCGGCAGCTATCACTACAAGTACGACAGCGGCCGCGAAGGCGACGCCGCCGCCGTCGGATTCTCACCGCGCAAGAGCAGCCTGGTGCTCTACGGCCTCACCGAAGGTCCCGACGCAGACCGGCTGCTACCGGAACTCGGAAAGCACAAGACCAGTGCCGCGTGCCTGTATGTGAACAAACTGGACGACGTGGACCGGGACACCCTGGCCGAGATGATCCGCACCGGGTACAAGCACGTGATGGAGGAGATCCACACTCCCTGATTCCCCCGCAAAAAAGACCCCCACCACCGGAATCCGGTGGTGGGGGTCTTGGATGCAGTCAAAGACTACTTTGCGCTGCGTAACACTGCGTTACTTGCTTGCAACGACCTCGAGGTCGATGACAGCGGAAACGTCCTCGTGCAGGCGAACGTTGGCCGTGTACGAACCGACAGACTTGATGTGGTTCGGCAGTTCAACGTTGCGCTTGTCGATGGCGCCGAGGCCAGCGGCCTCAACAGCAGCAGCGACGTCAGCAGGCTTGACGGTGCCGAAGAGACGACCGGACTCGCCGGCCTTCACCTCGAGCTTGACCTTCTTGGAGGACAGAGCCTGGGCCTGTGCCTGTGCAGCTTCAACAGAAGCGTGCGCACGAGCGGCGCGGGCAGCCTTGATGGACTCAACCTGCTTCTCGCCACCCTTCGACCAGGTCAGAGCGAAGCCGCGGGGCAGCAGGAAGTTACGTGCGTAACCGTCCTTGACCTCCACAACGTCGCCAGCAGCACCGAGACCGGTTACTTCGTGGGTCAGAATGAGCTTTGCCATGTTAGTTAATCCCTTCCCTTAGCCGCGGCCAGCGCCGGAGTAAGGCAGCAGAGCAACTTCGCGGGCGTTCTTGATTGCCTGGGCGATCTTGCGCTGTTCCTGAACGGTAACGCCAGTAACGCGACGAGCACGGATCTTTCCGCGGTCGGAGATGAACTTGCGCAGCAGTGCTACGTCCTTGTAGTCGATGACAGTGATGTCAGCGGCCTTCAAGGGGTTGGACTTTGGTTTGGGCTTACGGAGTTCAGCCTTAGCCATCGTGGAGCTCCTTTTCTATGGAGCCCGTGGATATTGATCCACGGGATGGTGGTGTTCGACGGCGGTTGCCACCAAGGTGCCTCGCGGCAGTCCGGGTGAGCGTCCGGCGTCGGACGTTTATGTTTTGTTTAGAAGGGAGGTTCGGAATCCGGGCCGTTGCCCCAGCCGCCGGCATTGCTGACACCGGGCGTAGCCCAAGGATCATCCTGCTGCTGTGCGGGCTGGTTGCCGCCCCAGGTTCCACCGGAGTTGCCGCCGCCCTGGTTTCCACCAGGAGCGCCACCTCCAAAGCCACCGGAATTACCGGCGTTACCGCCACCGAAGCCGCCCTGCCCGCCGCCGGAGCGCTGGGTACGGTTGACCTTGGCGTTTGCGTAACGCAGGCTGGGGCCGATTTCGTCGACCTCAAGCTCGATAACGGTGCGCTTTTCGCCTTCTTTTGTTTCGTAGGAACGGCTCTTCAAACGGCCGGAAACGATGACGCGCATACCCTTTGTGAGGGACTCGGCCACGTTCTCGGCTGCTTCGCGCCATACAGATGCGCGGAGGAACAGGGTTTCCCCGTCCTTCCACTCATTGGACTGGCGGTCAAAGGTCCGGGGAGTAGAAGCGATGGTGAAGTTCGCTACTGCTGAGCCAGACGGGGTGAACCGCAGCTCGGGGTCATTGGTGAGATTACCGATGACCGTAATAGTGGTTTCGCCTGCCATCTACTGCCTCCTTGTTCGTTCCTGCGGGATAAAGATCTGGAAGGGGCTGATTACTCAGCAACGACCTTCTGGTCTTCAGGACGGATGATCTTGGTGCGCATGATCGTCTCGTTAAGAGACAGCTGGCGATCAAGTTCCTTGGCGGTAGCCGGTGCTGCGGTGAAGTTCACCACGGCGTAGATACCTTCGGACTTCTTCTTGATGTCGTACGCCAGACGGCGACGGCCCCAGATGTCAACCTTTTCGATGGTTCCACCATCGGTGGTGATGACATTGAGGAACTTCTGAAGCGACGACTCTACGGTACGCTCTTCGACCTCGGGGTCGATGATTACCATCAATTCGTAAGGACGCATATGTGAACCCACCTCCTTTGGGCTAAGCGGTTACGGTATTTCCGTAACAGGAGGTTCATTTGCGATGCCGTGTACCCGCTCCCCCGCCGAAGACTCGGAAGGAGGGCGCAACACAGACTTCAATATCTTAGTGCATCTCCTGCACCCAAAGCTATTCGAGCGGATCCGTCGCCGGAACCGGTCACTTGGCGTATGTGGATAACCCGGACAGCCAGCAGGGAATACTGGAGCAATGACCGCCCTGAAGTCCATCATTCTCTTCGTCCTGGCCGCCGTTGCAGAGATCGGCGGTGCGTGGCTGATCTGGCAGGCCGTCCGGGAGGGCAAGGCCTGGTGGTGGGCCGGCCTCGGCGTCGTGGCACTGGGCATCTACGGCTTCTTCGCAGCGTTTCAGCCCGACGCGCACTTCGGCAGGGTCCTGGCCGCCTACGGGGGCGTCTTCATCGCCGGCTCGCTGGCCTGGGGAATGCTGGTGGACGGCTTCCGCCCTGATCGCTGGGACGTGGTCGGGGCTGCAATCTGCATAGTGGGCGTGGGCGTCATCATGTTCGCACCCCGCCCGGGAGCGTAGGCCCGAACACGAGAGCCCCGGCCCGAACGCTGCAAAACCCCCGGAAGGCGACCTTCCGGGGGTTTCTTTGTGCGCGGAGGGGGACTTGAACCCCCACCCCCTTTCGAGGACTAGCACCTCAAGCTAGCGCGTCTGCCATTCCGCCACCCGCGCAAGGTGATCAGGAGAAACAATGTTTCGTTTTTCTCCTCGACAGCGACAAAGACAGTAACACGAACAGTGCCGATCCGTAGATTCCTGAGGTCCTGATGGAGCCTCGCTAGGGTGGTGGCCATGGATGCCACACCCCTGAATGCCTTGGTCCTGACTGTCGTCTTCGCCGGGATCGGACTCTACGCCCTGTACTTCGTGATCCGCTCAGGCGTCCGCGACGGCATCCTTCAGGCCGACAAGAAGCGCAGCGAGCAAACGGAGCCGTCAAGCCCAACCGACTTTTGAGCTCCCCCACTGGTTAGGGTGGGCACATGGATAACGTCAGGGTGAGGCGGAGCCGGCTGCGCTTTGTGGTCATGGTCCTGGCGGGCACAGCCGCGTTCGTCGCTTCCGGCATCTCAGGCAGCTGGGTGGATGCGCCCGCGGTTGGCTGGGCCGTGGCCGCCTTGGTCTACGTTGTCTGGGTTTGGCTGGTGATCGCACGGCTCGATCCTGCAGAAACGCAGCACCATGCAACGTCCGAGGACCCGTCGCGGGGAGTCACCGACCTGCTGATACTCGTGGCGAACCTGGCCAGCCTTGCTGCTGTGGCCGCCGTGATCGTCAATTCGCACACTGAGGGAACCGGCTCCCGCCTATCTTCTGCGGCACTCGCCCTGGCGTGTGTGGGACTGTCCTGGATGCTGGTCCAAACGCTTTTCACGCTGCGGTACGCCGAGCTGTATTACAGCCAGGACGCCCACGCCGGCGGTGCAGTGGGTGGCATCAGCTTCAACCAGGACCGGCCGCCGCAGTACACGGACTTCGCTTATCTGGCCACGAGCCTGGGCATGACGTACCAGGTATCGGACACCAATCTCGGCAACCACTCGATCCGGCTGGAGGCGCTGAAGCACAGCCTGCTGTCCTACCTGTTTGGAACAGTCATCCTTGCCGTCACCATCAACCTCGTCATCGGCCTGGCCCAGTAGCCACGAGGCCTGCGGCGGTGACCTTAAAGCGAAACGGGGCAGCCGTCGTCGAACGCTGACGCTGGCTGCCCCGCTGCTGAAGGACGCTTACGACGCCGGTCCCCCACCGACCGTCGCCTGCTCGGCGTCCGCGGTGGTCGCCTCGGGTGAAGCGGCGGCACGCTTGCGGTAGCGCCAAATGCCGATGCCCACCACGATCGCGGCCAACGCCAGCGACAGGAAGAGCGACTCACGGGTGGATTCGATGATCACCATCCCGATAATGAGGGCCACGATGGCGCCGATGGCGATCCACGTGAGGTACGGGAAGAACCACATCTTGAGGTCAAGGTCCTTGGCTGCAGCCCCCATGCGTTTGCGCAGGATGAGTTGCGAGGCCGCAATGACCAGCCACACAAAGAGCGCGATGGCACCGGACGTGTTCACGAGGAACAGGAACACCGTGTCCGGGGCGATGTAGTTCAGGCCAACGGTAATGAACCCCACCACCGTAGAGGCCAGCACTGCTGCTGCCGGGACGCCACGCTTGGAGATCTTCATCCAGGACTTGGGGGCGTCCCCCCGCTGGGAGAGCGAGAAGAGCATGCGGCTGGCGGTGTAGAGGCCGGAGTTCAAACAGGACAGCACCGAGGTGAGGACAACGATATCCATGATGGTGCCTGCGCCCGGGATTCCGTACAGCTCGATCACGGCAACGTACGGGCTCTTGGCAACGGAGGCGTCGTTCCACGGCAGAAGCGTGACAACAATGGCGATGGATCCGATGTAGAAGATCAGGATGCGCCACACGGTGGACTTCACGGCCTTCTTGACGGCGTCTACGGGGTTTTCCGATTCGCCGGCCGCGATGGTGGCGATTTCGGCGCCGAAGAACGAGAAGACCACCACGAGGATGCCCGCCAGGACTGCGCCCGGACCGTTCGGCATGAAGCCGCCCTGATCCAGGAGGTTGGCGACGCCCGGGGCGGAGACGCCCGGCATGAGGCCCAGGATGGCAGCGATGCCCGCGAGCAGGAAGATGACAATTGCGGCCACCTTGATGGACGCGAACCAGAACTCGAACTCGCCGTAGGACTTCACGGAACCCAGGTTGGTCAGCGTCAGGAGCACCATCAAAATCAGCGCCCAGATCCACTGGTCCACACCGGGAACCCAGCGGTGCATAATGGCGGCGCCCGCCGTTGCCTCGATGCCGAGGACGATGATCCAGAACCAAGCGTAGAGCCAGCCGATACTGAAGCCAGCCCACCGGCCAAGGGCCTTGTCAGCGTAGGTGGAGAACGAGCCGGTCTCCGGATTGGCCGCAGCCATCTCGCCCAGCATGCGCATGACCAGGATAACCACCAGGCCGGCAGCCAAGTACGCCACGAGGATGCCGGGACCGGCTTGCTGGATAGCGGCGCCGGACCCTACGAACAAGCCTGCGCCAATAACGCCGGCGATGGCGATCATGGAGAGGTGCCGGGGCTTCAAGGATTTCGAAAGTTGTTGGTCAGCGTGCATGGATCTGCGCCGTCCTTTAGGTTTTTGCGGGGTGGCCGGAGTGGTGTGCCACGGGCCACATGACTCACTCACGCTAGCTTGCTGCACCATCGCACTACCTGTGCAGCTGAACATTTTGACGCCCCCAAAAAGGGGAGTGTGCACAAAATGTACACCTGGAGGCATCCAATGTTTCGTATTGAAAACTTTTGTAATGCCCCTGAAATGAGTGTTTGAGGCTTCCGTCAGACGAAGGTGCGGAAGAACAACTCAACAACAGTTGCCAGGTACCGTGGATCCTTAACGCCGCAGAGCTCGCGCGCGGAGTGCATCGACAACAGGGGAATGCCCACATCCACGGTCCGGATACCAAGGCGCGTAGCAGTCAGGGGTCCAATGGTGGATCCACACGGGAGATCGTTGTTGGACACATATTCCTGGTAGGGAACGCCGGATTCGTCGCACAACCGGGCCCAGAACGCAGCACCTGTGGCATCCGTGGCGTAACGCTGGTTGGCGTTGATCTTCAGCAGCGGCCCACCGTTCAGCACTGGCTTGTTGGCGGGATCATGCTTTTCCGCGTAGTTCGGGTGTACAGCATGGCCGGCATCGGCGGAAACACAGAACGACGCCGCCAGCGCCTGCCGCCGCTGGCTCACCGAGGCGCCGAGGCCGTCCGAGATGCGGACCAGGATGTCTTCGAGGATGGGGCCACACGCTCCGGAGCGCGAGTTGGAGCCGATCTCCTCGTGATCGAATGCGGCCAGGACGGCGATCGGACCCCCAACCCGAGCTGACGCCGCGTGACTGATCAGTGCCACCAGGCCCGCGTGGGTTGAGGAGAGGTTATCCATGCGGCCTGACGCGAAAAACTCGCTGTTGGCCCCGAAAACCGCGGGGGCCTGCGTGTCTGCCACCACGACGTCGTACCCGCCGATGTCCGCAGCATCAACAGCGGTGCCCTCCACGCGATCGGCGAGCAAGCCCAAAAGATCCTCACCCGCGGGGTCGCCTTGGCCGAAGACGGGGTTCATATGCTGCTGCTTGGAAAGGTGGAGGCCGTTGTCATTAACACCCCGGTCCAGGTGGATCGCCAACTGGGGGAAGCGCAGAAGAGGGCCCGTGGCTGTCAGATGCTGGGTGCCGTCACGCATGACCAAACGGCCCGCCAACTGCAGTTCCCGGTCCAGCCAGGAATTCAACAGGGGTCCGCCGTACACCTCAACGCCGGCCTGCAGCCAGCCGAATTTGCCCGTAGTGGGTTTCGGCTTGAGTTTAAAGGACGGCGAATCGGTGTGTGCACCGAGGATATTAAACCCCGTGGTGGGGCCGGCATTTTCGGGCGTTACCCACGCGATCAGGGCGCCGTCGCGGATCACGTAGAACTTGCCTGCTCCGCCATCCCACGGCTTCAGTTCATCGAGTGCCGTGAATCCTGCGGCATCCAGTCTGCGGGCGGCCTCGTGGACTGCATGGAAGCTCGACGGTGACGCAGAAACGTAGGCGCCGAGATCCTGGATGTGGTCAACTGCTGCGGAAGCATTCGAAGGCATGACCCCGAGTCTAGCCGCGCTTTCGCCGCCGGCCGGGCTAAACGGTAACGTTCAGCGCGGCCGTATAACCGCCCGCAACCGAGCCGGATATAGTCGCGAGTTGGTATATACCCCCATCGTCGCCAAAGACATTGTCCGAGGTCAGCGTAGTGTTGGGGAAGTTTCGGGCGCTGGACTCGTAGCCCGCGGTTGCGTAGACCGTCTTGCACGCCGCCTCCGTGAGGGCAATCTGCGAGACGGCCAGCACCTGTCCGGCAGCGGTGGTGTTGCTCATCGATTCGAATACCTCAAAGTGAATATGTGGCCATCGGCCGTTATACGCGCCCGGGTAGATGGTGCTGAAGGTCAGCTGGCCGTTGGCGTCAGCCTCCTGCACACCCCTGAGATAGTTCTGGTCCTCCAGGCCCGAATCGTAGAGGGAGTACTTGCCGTTCCGGTCACAATGCCAGACGTACACTGCAGCACCAGCCAGCGGTGAGCAGCCATTGGCATTGTCCAGGAGTGTCAGGGTCACCGTGAGGGGTACGCCCTCGGCCGTAGTGGTGGACGTTCCGAAACTGGACCTGATGTCCCGGCGGACCACCCCGGAGGCCTCCAGTACGTTGGGGCCATTGGAGCCATCTCCCGGGTAGGGCCCGAGCGTCTCCTCAGGGATCTCGACGCCGCATTCAGCAAATGCCCGGGTCACCGTGCTGGTGGCGGACGCTGTTGGCGATGCGGCCGCCGTCGTACCTTCCGTGGCCGTTGCTGCGGCCGTGGCGCTGGAAGTGCTCGACGACGATGTGCCGCTGACATCCGAACCGGGCGTGCAGGCTGCGAGGGCGGCCGCAGTCCCGGCGCTGAAGAGCACACCCAAAGTGTGTCGCCGGCTCAGGAGTGTGGAGAGGTCGAATTCGAGTCCGCGATCGTGGTTGGGATGGGGAGTAGTCATGTCTCCATGTAACGCGTGCGTCCTGTGCCTTGTACATGGGAAGGCTGTGGGGGGACTGTGCAAATCCGACATCGCGTGCAGTATAAACATTTCTATATGCTTGTAATGCCCGTCACATCGTGGCACGATGGCTCAACGGACATAATGACGGAAGGTCACTCGCTATGAACATCGAATTGAAACCAGTGCGAAAGCTTCGGATTCACTGGCCCATTCCCGTGGAAACCATGAAGCAAATGGCCGCTGGCGACCTTGGCGCCCTCGATTCCGATGAAGGCATTGCCTCCCTGCTGAACGAACTGCAATCGGCCCCCGAACTGGGCGGCTTCGGCAACTACCACCACGTCTTCGAGTCCTCCGCGGGTTTCGAGGGATTCACGGTAGCTGAGGGGGCCAAGCCCACTCTCGGCGCTGTAGGCCAGCGGACCATCTCGCCTACTTTTGTGTTCACCACCTACTTCGACGATTCCCTCGACTACCGGACTGTCCAGGAGTTGGTGCAACGGATTGTCGACATCCACCCGTGGGAAGTCCCTGTCATCGAGGTCTCGGGTCCGCTCAGTGTCTCCAGCAGCTCCGCCGTCCACGCCGAAGCGCGGGTGGCATCATGAGCTCGCCCCTTTGGCAGGAACTGGCACCCCTTCTCCGAAACAGGACATTTACGGACCTGACACACGCCTTTCATCCCGGCCAGCCGCATTTTCCGGCCTTTCCCGACGAAGACAGGGAAACCCTCTTCGAGCTGGAAAAGGGAGACGGGTTTACAGCCCACAGATACTCGATTGTGGGCCAGTGGGGCACGCACGTTGATCCGCCGTCGCATTTTGTCCTGGGCGGCCGGACACTCGACCAACTGCCCGTGGAGGACATGATCCTGCCGTTGGTTGTCCTGGACATCAGCGACCGCGTCGCGGCCGATCCGGATGCTACCCCCACTGTGGAGGACGTCCTGGGCTGGGAGGCGCGGAACGGGGACATCCCTGCCGGGTCGTTCGTGGCCCTGCGGACGGGCTGGAGCCGCCGCTGGCCGGACAGTACAGCCATGGCAAACGTCGACGAAGCCGGGATCAGCCATACTCCCGGATGGTCGCGGGAAGTTTTGGAGTACCTGGTCGAAAAACGAGCCGTCAGCGCAATCGGCCATGAACAGACAGACACCGACCCCGGCATGGCCACGTCGCGGCAGGATTTCAGCCTGGAAACTTACATCCTGGCCCAGGACAAGTGGCAGATAGAGCTTCTTGCCGCCCTGGACCACCTTCCGGAGGCCGGTGCAGCCTTGGTGGCTACGTGGGCAAAGCCGCTCGAGGGCAGTGGTTTCCCGGCCAGGGTCTTCTCCATCCACTGACTCCGGCCGTCCTGTGATGCCGGCTGTGACGCCGGGCTGTAATGCCGACGCAAGCCACGGTAGCTAGAATCGATCCATGTCAAAGACCTCCAGCATGGGCCGCGGCATGATGGCCCTTCTTGCGGTGGGGGCGCGTCATGCGGAAGGTTTCGACGGCGGTACGGTAGCCGACGTCGCGGCCCGCCTCGGCAAAGACCGCAGCCAGGTATCACGAAGCCTGAAGGGTGCGCAGCAGGAAGGCTTCCTGACACGTTCGGACCAACGCGAGTACAGCCTGGATTGGTCCATCCTGACGGACGCCCAACTTGTCACAGAACAACGGCTGAAGACCGATGGCCTCACGGCCTTGGAAGGATTGGCCACCGAAACCAACGAGGCCTGCTTTTTGGGCGTACTGAGCGGAAACAGTACGGTCACCATCGGCGAGCAAGTTCCCGAGAGCGCAAACCTTGTGGGCTCCTGGTTGGGCCGCCCCTACCCTGCCTACTGCAGTGACGCCGGCCAGGCGCTCCTGTGGGATGCCCCGGACACGGAAATCCGGAAAATCTTCAGCACAGTGGAGTTCGTGAGGCATGGCCCCAACACTCCGGTTTCCGTGGATGATTTCCTGGAACGGCTCAACAAAGCCCGCGTCCGCGGATACTCGATTGTTGATGAAGAAGCCGAACCCGGCCTCTACTCGCTGTCCGCGCCCATCAGGGACTTCAAGGGAGATGTTGCCGCGGCCCTGCAAATCGTTGGACCGAAAACACGCGTGGAACCCCAGCGGGAGGCTTTCGCCGTGGCCCTCGGCTCCTGGCGGACGTGGCTCGAGTCCAGGGTTGGCGGAACTGCACGCCAGTTCGAAGCCTAAGCTTCCAGTGCCGGCCCGCCGCTGAGCCGTTGGGCGCTGGAGTGAAGGACAGCGGCGATCTCCGGGGCGGCGGACTCCACGGTGGACTGGCTTCCCAGCACGCTCAGAGCAGCAATGATCCGGCCATCCTCTGTCCGAACGGGGACGGCGAGCTCCCAAACGCCATGTTCAAATTCTTCAGCAGCGAGAACAAAGCCCCGTGGCCTGTCGCGTTCCATCAACTCGGCGACCTCGGGGGCGGTGTGCGCGGCGGCGGGTCCGCCTACGCCGATGAAGTTAACATCCCTGAGTAGGACTCCGATGTCCTTGGGCGAGTGGTCCCACAGCAAGGCCCGCCCCGAACCCGTGCACCACACCGGGGTGACCATGCCGGGCTTGGCGAACCCACCAAGGACAGAGTTGTTGGTGGACGAACGCAGCAAAAGAACACGGACACCTTCCCGAACGGACAGCCGGGACCGCAGTCCGAACGCGGACACCAGTTCTTCAAGTTCCGCAGGTGACTTCTGAACCCACGTACTGTTCAGGGAGGCTGCGAGGCTGAAGAACCGCGGTCCTGTGCGGAAGGGGCCGCGGTCCACCCGTTCCAGCAGTCCAAGATCACACAATTCCTGGGCCAGTCGGGAGACCCGGCTTTGCTCCATGTCCAGTCCGGCAGCCAGCTGCGAGACACCCAAAAGTTGGCGTCCCTGCTTTTCGCGGTCCGTGACCATACGGACAAGGCGAAGACCCTGGCCCAGGGATGACGCCTCCGGTGACACCTCCACGAATCCGCTCCTTCCACCAAGCGTTCACGCCATTCTCACACGGTGGCGTCCGCTGCAAGGACACGGGCTCTGTTGGCCCACACAGTGTAGAGGTCAGCGAGTATCGCGGCATTCGCCGCTTCAAGTTCCCCGACCGTGATTTTTCCGCCGTCCTGCCCACCGAAGAGGACCACCTCGTCCCCTGGCCGGACATCCCTCACCGAGGAGACGTCCACAACCATGGAGTTCATGGAGATGATGTCCACCACCGGCACCCGCTGTCCACGGACCAGCACATTTCCCCTCCGGCCAAGTGAGCGTCGATACCCATCGCCGTAGCCCACGGTGACTGTGGCGAGGCGCGAATCCGTGGCAAGAGTATGGGTGAGCCCGTATCCCACGCCGCTTCCAGCCGGGTAGCCGTTGACGGACCCGATCCTGGCTTTGAAGGTCATGCACCGTTGGAACATGGCGTGCCCAGGATCCGAATCACCGTAGAGTGCAGCACCTGTGCGCACCATGTCCAACCAGGCCGTGGGGACGTTCAGGGCCGCAAAGGAGTTGGCGGCATGCAGCAGGACATCGAGCCGGGGTATCCCCGCCTCGTGAAGGATTGCATGCGATTCGGATTTGAAGCGGCTCAGGGCGTGCTTCACATGGTCAACGTCGTCCTGTGGAAAGTGCGTCATGATGCCAGCGAGCTCCAACTGCGGATGACTGACGATTCCCACTGCGGAGGCCCGTCCCAATGGTGAGGACACATCGAGGCTGTGACGGCTGATTCCCGAGGAATTGATGTCCAAATGCACACGCAGCGTCCGCTCCTCCGCTGCGGCGATCCTGCTCATTTCCCACGCACTCTGTGGATCGGCAACAAGTTCCTCGATCCCGTGGGCCAGGCCGGCCCTGATCTCCTGCGGTGCCGCGGCCCGGACCCGTAACAGCCTCCCGTTGAACCCATGAGCCCGGGCAAGCCCTGCTTCTGCGTTGGTGCCAATCCCTATGTACGGAACTCCGGACGCCACCAGGAACGGCAGCAACAAGTCCGCACCGTGCCCGTAGGCGTCGGATTTGATCACGGCGCACAACAGAGCCTTGCCTTGGAGCATGGCCAGCATGGACCGAACATTTGCGTCGAAGGCGGTGCCGTCAATCTCAAGCCAACTGGATAGATTGTCCGTCGCCGCAGAAAGTTCTTCATTCGCGGTCATTGTGTTTCCCCCGGAAATGGCGACACGGCCGGGCATGAAGCCCAGCCGTGACGCATGGCCAACCTCGAATCAGACCAAACGCTTCGCCTTGGCCTTCGGGCCGTAGCGGAAGTGGAAGAACAGGTAGCACGCCGCAACGAACGGAACCCCAAAATACAGCGCAGCGATCTGGGTGGGGTCGAAGGCTATGCCAATCAGGGATACCACGCAGAGGGTGAAAGCCAGGATGGGCAGGACCGGGAAGAAGGGGGCTTTGTAGGCCAGATCAGCCACCTTTCCGCCATTCCGGATGAATGCCCTCCGGTGGAAGAAATGTGAGGCAGTGATGGACATCCAGACTCCCACCACCGCGAATCCGGCAATGGACACCAGGGCCAGGTAGACGGTCTCCGGTGCAGCCACACTGCTGACCAGGGACGCCAGCCCGCCCACCATGCTGACGGAAAGGGCGACCAGGGGTATTCCGCGACGGGTCAGCTTCTTGAGTGCCCTGGGGCCATGTCCTTCATCGGCCAGTGAATAGAGCATTCGTGCACAGGAGAACAATCCGCTGTTCCCCGCTGACAACAGCGCGGTGATGATGACAAAGTTCATGATGTCCGCCGCGAACGGGATGCCCACAGAGGAGAAAACCGTGACGAACGGGCTTTCATCCAAACCAACTTGCTCGTAGGGGACAGTCGCAGCGATGACGGCAATGGCGCCCACAAAGAAGATCAGGAGTCGGATGACCGTGCTGCGCATGGCCTTGGGGATGTTCTTTGCGGGGTCCTTGGTCTCTCCAGCCGCAACGCCGATCAGTTCCGAGCCGGAGAAGGCATAGAAGACGGCCAGGGCGGTGACCAGGACCCCGGTGAAACCGTTGGGGAAGAGGCCACCTGAGGTATTGAAGTTCTCAAAGAGGAAAGGGTGGTTGCCGGACTCTGCGAGGGGATGGAAGCCGAACAGTGCAGCCCCGCCGAAGACGATCAACGCGATGATCGCCCCCACTTTGACGATGGAGAACCAGAACTCGGATTCCCCGAAGAACTTGGAGGAGAAAGCGTTGAAGCCGAAGAGGATGGCAGCGAAGACGAGGCACCACACCCAGACCTCAACGTCGGGGAACCATCGCTGCATGAGCAAGCCTGAGGCTGTGAACTCAGATCCGATGGCCACGGCCCAACAAAGCCAGTACAGCCAGGCCGTAGCAAAGCCGGTTGCCGGGCCGATCGAGCGGGACGCGTAGATGTGGAAGGCGCCGGAGACGGGGTAGGCAATGGCGAGTTCGCCAAGGCAGGCCATCACCAGATAGACCACGAAGGCGCCCACTAAGTAGGCGATCACGGCCCCCAGCGGGCCCGCTTGCGAGATGGTGTAGCCCGAACTCAGGAAGAGACCTGAACCGATCACACCTCCCATCGCGATCATGATCAGGTGCCGTGGTCCCATGGAGCGGCGCAACCCGGGTTCCGGCGAAGCCAAGGGTGCATCGGCTGGATGATCCAGTTTCAGGGGTGTAGAAGATTCCATGTCTTGTCTCCGTTAAGTGACAGGTGCGAACGGTACGCCGAGGACTTCCGGGGCGGGGAGCCGTGGGGGCGCTTGTAGTGACGAAGGTAACACAGATCGTGTGACTTTAGTCATTAAAAACATTTGTGAATGCGAATAACGCACACTTTGCACCACGGGCATGACGATGTGACCGTTTACTGGTCAGAATGCCCCACCAACGAGACAGCGCTTGAAACCCGCCGGAACCAGGTGATCCCTACTGCGAAGCCCGTCGGATGACGTTGGACAAGGTCATTGCCGTCACGGTGTCGCTTACTCCGGGGAGGGCAGCGATCTGCTCCCAGATCTCCTGGACGCGGCCGAGGGATCGCGCTTCGACACGGACGATGAGGTCAAAGTCGCCACTGAGAACATCGCACAGCACTACTTCCGGAATCGATCGGAGTTCGTTCAGGACGTCGGCCCCCCGCATCCTGTCCTTGCGGTAAACCATCAGGAAGGCCGAAACCAAGGATTCGGCATCCACTCCCGCTACCACTGTGTAGCCCTGGATATAGCCCTGCCGTTCCATGCGGTCGATCCGCTGCCGCACCGCATTCCTGGACAGAAGTACCTTGCCGGCGAGTTCGGCGTGAGGGACGCGGGCATTCTTGGTCAGTTCCGCGAGGATCCTTTGATCGATGCCGTCCAGACCAGCCCGCTCCATGCGTCCCTTTCCACCTACCCTGCAGGGACACCAGCCCCTGCCTCGGCCGAAAGGCCACGAAGGAAATGATACTTCCACAAGTCCCTGAGGCGTTTGCCCGCGCTCAGTAATCAGGGTTGCTCGGCACCACAAGCCCGGTCTCGTAGGCGTAAACCACCACCTGCACCCGGTCCCGCAACTGGAGCTTGCTCAGGATCCGGCGGACGTGGGTCTTGACGGTTGCCTCGGAGAGGAAGAACTTATGGGCGATCTCCGCGTTGGACAGGCCCTCGGCAATGGTGGTGAGAATCTCGGTTTCGCGTGGCGTGAGATCGTCGAGCAACGGGTCCCGGTGGGGAGTAGGAGTCTGCCCGGGGAGCGCGCCTCCACGAACATACGTTTCCAGAAGCCGTTGTGTCACTCGCGGAGCAACCACAGCATCGCCGCTGGCCACGAGGCGCACGGCGTGGACCAATTCCGAGGGTGCAACGTCCTTGAGCAGGAAGGCGGAGGCACCGGCCTGCAACCCGGTGAAGGCATACTCATCGAGGTCGAAGGTAGTAAGGATGATGACCCGCGCCTCCGACCCGGAGTCCGAGATTCGACGCGTTGCCTCAATCCCGTCCATGGCGGGCATCCGCACGTCCATCAGGATCACATCCGGCGCGAGTGCTTCTACTTGGCGCACGGCTTCGATGCCATCGGACGCCTCACCAACTACGTTGAAGTCGTCCTCGCCTTCCAGAATGAGCCGGAAGCCCATCCGAAGCAGTGGTTGATCATCCACGAGCAGCACTTTGATGATGTCTTCTGTCATGATTCCCCCTTGTCGCCGGCCCAGCGGAGCTCGGCGTGAACTGCCCAGCCTCCCCTTTTACTGGGTCCGGCAGTAACGATTCCAGCATAAATTCCGGCGCGTTCATTCATCCCCGCGATGCCTTGCCCGGTGCCCAGGCTGCCCACGGGTTCGCTGCCGCCCTCCACGGTTCCGCGGCCGTCGTCGTGCACGTCAATGGTGACCAAATCGGCGTCCCGCGCCACCTGGACGTCAACGCGGCTGAGTGAGCGGCCGTACCGCAGGACGTTGGTCAGCGACTCCTGCACAATCCGGTAGACGGTGAGTTCAAAGGCGGGATCGGCCGGTAATCCAGGGCCTGTGTGCGCATAATGCAGCGGCAGACCCGCGGTCCGGAAACCATCCAGGAGCTTCGAGAGGTTGTGCCCGGATTCCAGGGGCGTGAGCGGTGCCGGCCGCCCCGAGTCGTCGCGAAGGACGCCCAGCACGCGGCGCATGTCGGCCAAGGCCGTCCTGCCAGTCCGGGACAATTCGCCCAGGACCTCAGCGGCGCGCTCCGGATTCTTCCTGACCACCACGGCAGCGCCGTCCGACAGGCTGACCATCACCGTCAGGGAGTGTGCCACGACGTCATGCATCTCGCGGGCGATCCTGTTCCGTTCGGTCACCTTGCCCAGATGGGTGGTGCGGGCTGCCCAGGCAGCGATCTCGGCCTCATGCTCCCGCCGCTGGCGTACGGAAATACCAATGCCGGTCGCCAGGAGGTTGGACAACATGATGGTCACCGCGGTGGCGATGTTGTTGATCAGGTGGAAGTTCTCCGGGACTTCCTGCAGGGTGTCCATGCCGCTGGGAATCGTCCACATGAACAGATAAAGCAGGCTCAGGGGCAGGCTCGCGGCAACAAACACCACCAAAGCGAGGCTGCGCTTCCTGATGGATGCCACGGCGTACAGCGCAAACCAAAGGCCCGCGGAGACGTTGGAACCCCACGGGTTCAAGATGGCGGCGGCAACCTCCAGAAGGACGACGGCGGCCACCACTTGAAGCGGGTACCGGCGCCTGAACATCAGTACGGCCGCGATCATCAGCAGCAGGGCCACCACCAGCCACTTGCCCTCGGCGATGGAAGTGATG